>CAZKIY010000105.1:10481-12902 GCA_964552875.1 uncultured Planctomycetaceae bacterium | reverse complement strand
CGCACCTCGCGATGACCTTCCCAGGCTCAGCCAGGAGGGCAACGGCGCGCTCGCGCGCGGGACGGATCGAGCAAGCGCACATCGCGCACAAGGCTTCGTCGTCGGTTCTCGGGCGAGCCCCGTGCGCGCGCGACTTGGACGCGCGCCACTGGCGCGGCCTGGCGCCTGCAACCCGATGATCGCGAGGCGCAAGGACTCCGAGAAGTCGAGGATCAGCGGCGAGCCGACGACATCCGGCTCGCCGCGCGTTCCCGCGGGGATCAGAACGCGAACCAGCGTAGGACGATGTCCGACTCGTCGCCGTCGTCGTTGAAGTCGGTTCCGCCCGCTCCCTGCAAGGCTTCGTTGACGAGCATCGCGCCGCACTCGGGCGTGCCGAACCGCGCGAAGAGGGCCGCGTCGCGCTGCTGGTCGACGAGCACGCTCATGCCGAACGTCGCCAGGGTCGCCAAGTTCGTGCGCTCCAGGATGAAGTCGAACTCGTCGCCGTCGGCGTTGATGTCGCGGGAGTCCTCGATCTCGCTGATGCGGTAGAAGGCCCAGCCGCCCGCCGTGGCGATGCCCGCGGAGTCCCGGTCGAGACCGATCGTCGTGCTCGGGAAAAGCAGCCTTCCCGAACCGAAGGCCGCGAACGTCGGAATCGAGTCCAGGGTGTCGTTGTCACCGGGATTCGCCGTCGATCCCGGGTTCAACGAGGTGCCGCCGATGCGTTCCGTGAACGCGACACCCAATCGATTCTCGGACTCCTGCGCGGAGACCCACGAAGCCTCTACGGCATTGTTGTTCGTCGAGCCGTGGGTGAAGTCCCAATCGTTCGACGTCGAGGTCGGAGCGAGCCAGCCCACCAGGTTGGCGTCGATCAGGGAGTTGGCGTCGATATCACCCCCGGCCGTCTCGCTGGCCACGATCACGAACCGATTCGAGAGCTCGTAGAGTCCGCGTCCGCCGCCCGGAGCGTCGAACAGCGCCCGAATCTCGTTCGGATCGTTCAGCGGCAAGAACGGGTCGAGCGAATCGAGAGCGACGGGCATCCAGCGTACGACGAGATCGTCGTCGTCGCCGTCGTCGTTCAGGTCGCAGTCGTCGTCGACCTCGGACACGATCGTCGCGACGAAGTCGTTCGCGAAAGCGATGCGATCGCGACCCGCGAGCCCGTGGTTGCGCGGAGGATCCATCGTCGGGTTCGCGTTCCAAGCCGCGAAGCCGAGGACCGTGAGGACCTGGTCCAAGGCGTCGATGTCGCTCGTCGAGCAGTGCGTCGGTCGGAAGTTGGCGCCCACTCCGTTCGAGTTGCGGCTCGCGTTGGCCTCGAGGGACTCACTGACGAGGAAGCCCACTTGCCAGTCGCTCGCACCCGTCGAGTTCGCGCGTCGCGGGCTCGTCGGCAGGATCGCCAGCGCTGTCGAGCGCGCTACGCTCGAGTTCGTGGTTCCGTCGAGGAGTCCGAGCACGTTCGCGTCCACGAAATCTGCGTCGCTGTTCAACGTGCGCGGCGGCACCGTCAGCGTCTCGTCGAAGGCCAGGAACACGAGGCCCTCGTCCTCGCCGAGCAAGCGCGGTTCGAGCGCTTCGACCGTGTCGGTCGTCGCGATGGGGATCGGCACCAACGGATCGGTCGACTCGAGGAAGCGCAGGTTGCTCTCGCCCGCGAGGGTCCCGCCGACCTTCGCGACGTACACGAGCCGACCGTCGAGCGCGACGAAGGACAGCACCGCGTTCGTGACCAAGTCGTCCACACGCTGGAGCATGTTCGTCGTCTCGGACCAGTGCAGCAGGACGTCGTCCAGCTGGAGCAGGTCGCCGTTCCAGTCGCGGCCGTCACGGAGTTCGTCCACGGCCAGGTAGAGCTCCGACCCGACCCACGCGAGGTCGTCAGCCGCGACCCCGAGCCGAAACTGCGTGTTCGCCGCCGAGTTCACGACGTGCGCGACGCCGTCCGTCGTGTCCATGTCGCCGTTCAAGATCGTGGCCGAACCGCTCGTGCTGGTCGTGTCCTCGGCGGCCAGGAAGGCGATTCGAGGCCCCGCGATCCGGACGATGGTCGAGGCCGAAGTGGCGACGTTCGTCGACCGGACGACGAAGCTCGTGTCGTCGGAATCGTCGGAGCCTCCCGAACAGGCGGCGAGACCGAGAAGCGGTCCGAGGAGAAGTCGTGAGCGGATGGTTGCGTTCTTCATGTGGGGTCCTGCCTGCGAGGCCGCGCAGCGTAGCCGCCGACATCTCGCGCACGCCACCAGAGAGAGGCTGGAATCGCGCACCTCTGCACGCTCTGATCCTCGTCGTGCGCGTCCTCATCGCTTCCGCGCCGCATCGCGACACGTTCGGCTATTCGATGCCGCCGCCAGGACTGCTACGCCTTGGAGGCTGGCTCGAGCGCGAGGGTTTCGAGGTCGTGCTGCTCGACCTCGCGCACGAACTGGC
>CAZKIY010000105.1:8258-10381 GCA_964552875.1 uncultured Planctomycetaceae bacterium | reverse complement strand
CGCGAAGCTCCCCCTCACGGCATCGCGGGGACCACGTGGCGCGACGAGCACGGACACGTTCATCGTGAGCCCGATCGCGTGCCGATCGCAGATCTCGACACGCTCGCACCGTGCGCGTGGCACTTGCTGCCCTCGATCGCTCTGTACAAGGCCGTCACCGGTGCCGTCGACGGTCTCGTGCCGATCGACTCGGGCCGCGGATGCGTCTACGACTGTTCGTTCTGCACCATCGGCCGCTTCTGGTCGCGGCGATCCCGCGTGTTACCGGCCCAACGACTCGTGGACGAGGTCGCGGCGCTGCGCACGATCTCCGGAGCGCGTGCCGCCTACTTGTGTCACGACCTGTTCGGAGCGCACCGCGCGGAAGCGGTTGCGTTCTGCGAGGCCATGCTCGCTCGACACATCGACGTCCCGTGGGAAGTTCGCGCGCGGGCGGACCACCTCGACCGCGAACTCCTGGTCCTCATGGGTCGCGCGGGGTGCTACCGCGTGTTGCTCGGGATCGAGTCGGCTGCCGCCAGCGTCCGCGACGTGTGCGACAAGAAGCTCCGGCCCGAGACGGATCTCCTGCGCGTCGTGCGCGACTGCGTGGATGCCGGTGTGACGCCGATCCTGTCCGTGATCCTCGGGCTGCCCGGCGAAGGGCCCGTCGAGCTGGCCGAAAGCCTCGATTTCTGCGCGAATGCAGCGCTGCAAGGCGGGGTCAACGTGTCACTCCACCTCGTGAACCCGCAGCCCGGCTGCGCGCTGGGCATCGAGCACGGGGACGATGCGCGCCCCGTGGCGGACATCCCGCCCGACATGGCTCGCGGCGCGGGCGAGACGGCGAGCGAACGCGCGTGGATCGATGCGCATCCCGATCTGTTCACGACGTTCGCGTTGCTTCCCGGCGACGCCGACGCTCATCGCGACCACGCGCGCATCGCGGCGGAGTTGCCCGACGTGCTGCACCGCTATCCGCGCACGTTCGCGCTGCTCGGTCGCATCCTCGGACTCGGCGCGCGCGGGACGTTCGACGCGTGGAAGCGCGACGAGCGCAGTTTCGAGGCCTTCGCCCGCGTTCAGCGCGACGCGCTCGTCGACGAGGTGCTCGCGGTAGAGCAAGCACTCGTGCGAGCCAGCGCCGCAGTCGGTTCGGCCCCGGCGCGCGGTCCGCGAACACGCGGAATCCTCGTCGAGTCACGCCACGACGTGCCGGCCGTGTTCGACGCGCTGCGGAATGGCCGCGAAATCCCGCGCGCGCAACGCACGAGCAGGATCCTCGCCACATCGTCGAGCTCGCGGAGCTCGACGCCGCGGACGCGCACGCTCTCCGTTTCGGCGGACGTCGCACGAATCCTGGCGCTGCTGGATGGTGCGCAGACGAGGGCGGAACTCGACGAAGCGCGTCCGGGATTCGCGCACGTGATCGAACGATTGGCGCGCGAGGGTTTGATCGAATACGGATTCGAGGACGAGGCCCACACGAGCCTCCAGGAAGCTACCCCATGATCCAGCGTGAACGGTTCCCGGTCAGCCTCGTGTTCCCGCCCCAAGGGCATTTCACGCAGCCTTACCTGGCGCTGCCTTGTCTGAAGGGTTGGCTCGAAGCGCACGATTTCGACGACGTGGAACTCCTCGACGTGAACATCGAGGCCTACGACGCTTTCCTCTCGCGCGAGTACATCGAACGCTGTCGTCGGCGCATCGCGAAACGTCTACCTCTCGCCGACTTCGAGCGACGTCCGACACTGGGCTTTCGCGATCTCGGCGCGTTTCGTGCCGCCGCCGAGTGTGCTGCGAGCGGCGCCGCCGTCGCCACCCGTGTCGACGATGCGAAAGCGGTCCTGCGCGGCGGGGCCTTCTTCGACGCGGAACGCTACGTGCCGGCCGTGCGCACGATCTACCACGCGCTGCGCATCGTCTCGGCGGCGCACTTCCCGAGTGAGTTGACGCCGCACAACTTCACGATGCGGTACGGCAACGACCGCTCGGAGGAAGTGTTCGCCGCGACGCACGACGAGGCCGAGAACCCGTTCATCGACTTCTACCGCACGCACGTCTTGCCGCGGATCGTCGCGCGTCGTCCACGCGTCCTCGGACTCTCGATCATCTACGGATCGCAGCTCGTGCCCGCGCTCACG
>CAZKIY010000105.1:4510-8158 GCA_964552875.1 uncultured Planctomycetaceae bacterium | reverse complement strand
TGCTACTACGGCGAGTGCACGTTCTGCACGTTGCCCACCGTGATCGGTCCGGGCTACCGCACTCGCAGTGCGAAGACCATCGTCGATCACGTGCTCCTCCTGCGCGACAAGATCGGCACGCGTCACGTGAACTTCATCACGGACTGCATGCCGCCGGGATTGCTGCGCGATCTGCCCGAGGAGCTCATCGCGCGGCGCGCCGGTATCCGTTGGTGGGCCGACGCGCGCGTCGAGCCCAAGGCCTACACCGAGGAAGGTTGCGCGCGGCTCGTAGAATCGGGCTGTCGCAAGCTGCTCTTCGGTTTCGAGACGGCGACACCGCGCCTCCTGAAGCTCATGAAGAAGGGCCAGAGCCTGAAATCGGTCATCGACGTCGCGACCAACTGCTCGCATGCAGGGATCAGCGTCACGTTCTACGCCATGGTCGGTTTTCCCAGCGAAACACGGGCGGAAGCGCAGGACACCGTCGATTTCCTGGTCCAGCACGCGGACGTGGTGCGTGAGGTTTCGCTCCAGACGTTCCACGTCGACGAGGAGAGTCACGTCTTCCGCGAGCCGGCCGAGTTCGGCGTGCGCATGCTCACGGACGGCGCGGGCGACCTCGCGCTCTACCACGACTACGAGTCGGACGTCGGCATGACGCAAGGCGAAGCCGCCGAGACCTTCGAGACGATGATGGCTGCGTTGCGCGCGAACTACCCGCTCTTCTCGGGCGACAACATCCTGTGGTTCATGCAGAAAAGTCACTACTTCCTGCACCTCGCGCGCGGCACGACGCCCGAGGAATTCGCGGGTCGTTGTCGTCGGCGTGCCGAGCGGCGCTCGGACGCACGGCCGCACGCGACGCTCGCGGCGGGCATGGACGTCGCGACGGTGGCGATCCCTTTCTCGTGGGCTGGAGCCGTCGCGGGACTCGCGACTCCTGCCGCTCGTGCAGCGCGACCGGACTTCTTGACGGGTCGCTACGTCGCGGATGCCGAAGCCGAAGCCGCCGCTGGAACTGCGCCGCTCACTCCTGCGCCGCGCGTGCTCGTGTACTGCGGGGAGACCGCCGAGTTCGCCGAGATTCGGCCCGACGGTGCTCGTGCGCTGCTCGCGATCCGCGCTGCGGGCAGCCTCGGGGCGCTCGGCGCGCGCCTCGACAGAGCTGCGCGCGAGCACGTGGAGCGATTCGCCGGCGAACTCGCGCGGCGCGGTATCCTCGTCCGCCGCGAGGCGGAAGCCCCGGCACCTCTGGGAGTGATCCGATGAAGTCCAACGACACCAACAAGCAGCCCGAGACGCCGCGCACGCCCACGCCGGCCGCCGGTCCGAAGACGCGCGAAGAGCGCGGCACGGAAGCGAAGTTGCCCGAGCTCGACTTCGCGAAGCTCGACCTGACCGTCGAAGTCGTCGAGGAGCGCATCAGCCCGGGCGAGACGAACGTGTTCGACAAGTGATCCGCGCGGTCTGGCAGCCCGTGGTGAAAGTCACCACTGCGGCCGAGCACGCTCGAGCGCTGCGGCGTCAAGCTAGGAAAGTCGTGCTCAGTGGCCGTGGAGGCCACCTCCGCCGCGCTCGAGCGTGCTCGGCCTCGCGACGTAGCTTTCACCACGGACTGCTAGGCCGCGGCGGATCCGCAGTCGGGTCGTCCCCGACGCGGGAACGCGGCGGCGCGACCGTCGCGATCCGAGGGCTGTGTGGAACCGAGACCGAGTCCGGCGCGTCCGGAGAGCGGGACCTGGCCGGTCTTTGCGAAGCCCTGACGGAATCCGTAAAGGCCGGGTAACCTCGTCCCAGGTCTTTGTTGCCACGGAACGCCTCGGCGCTGCGGCACTCCTCTCGGTTCCAACTCCACGGCACCTCTCCGGCGCCGGCCTCTCCCATGAAGCACTTCTGGATCCCGCTGTCCCTCTTGACCTTGTCGTCGAGCGCGCTCGCGGAGGGCGTGAAGTACCCGCCGAAGCCGACTGTGCCGGGAGGATCGCCGCGCGTCCTCCTCACCTCGTTCATCAACGGGTCGGACTCGTGCGCGACGCCGGACGTCATCACGGGGCCCGGGCCCCATGCGTTCGACAACGGCCTCGCGACGACGGGCGCTGAAGGACAGTCCGAGTCCCTCTGCCTGGCGTTCGGGTTCACTGGAATCGATCAGGACGTGTGGTTCACGTGGACCGCACCGTCGACCGGCACGGCCACGCTCGACATCTGCACGAGCGGTAGCACCGTCGACACGAAAGTCGCGGTGTACTCCGGCACAGGTTGTCCGACGGGACCCGCGATCGGTTGCAACGACGATGCGTGTCCGGGCCTGCAGACGATCGTGACCTTCCCGTGTGTCGGAGGCAGCGCGTACACGTTCCAAGTCGGAACGTACCCCGGAGCCGGTGGCGGGACGGGCTCGTTCACGCTCGCGGTCGGCAGCAGTCCGGGCAACGACGCTTGCGGCAGCGCGCAGCCCATCGCGGGCCCGGGTCCGCACTCCTACGACACGACGCTCGCGACGACGGGAACCCAGGGGCAGGCCAATTCGCGCTGCTTCATCTTCAACACGTCCGGGATCAACCTCGACGTGTGGTACGCCTGGACGGCCGGCGCGAGCGGTTGGGTCGCGGTCGATGCCTGCGCGGGCGGCTCGCACGACATGAAGATCGCCGTGTACGCCGGCGGAGTTTGCCCGGTGGGCGAGCCCATCATCTGCGACGACGACGCCTGCGGCTTGGTCGGAGGGAATGCGCGGGCGCCCTTCCTCGCGACCTCGGGTCAGACCTACTTGTTCCAAGTCGGAAGTTACCCGGGTCAAGGCGGCGCGCCGGGTTCGTTCACGGTCGTCCCGTTCACGCCGGCAGCCGGTGACGCATGCGCGGCTCCGATCGACATCGCCGGGTCCGGACCGTTCAACTTCGACAATTCGTCCGCGGTCACGGGTCTCCAGGGCCAGAACGAAGCGTTGTGCGCGAACCAGATGATCACGTACGACCTGTGGTACCGCTGGACGTCGTTCTGCACGTCGAACGTCACGGTCAGCCTCTGCGTCGGCACGAACTTGGATACGAAGATCGCTGCCTACTCGGGCTCGAGCTGCCCCGCGAGCTCCGCGCTCGCGTGTGACGACGATTTCTGCTCCCCGGGCGGTCCGTCACAGATCACGTTCGCCGCGACGGCCGGTCAGACCTTCATGATCCAAGTCGGGCTGTGGCCGGGTGAGATCCCGGGCATCGGTGCCTTCACGATCACGACGGCCTGCCCGTCGCCGGTCGGGACGGTCTTCTGCATCGGTGACGGCGTCATGCCGCACACCGCTTGCCCGTGCGGCAACAACAGCGCCACGGCGGACAAGGTGGGCTGCCTGTGGTCGAGCCTAATCGGCGGCAGCTTGCGCGCGACGGGCGTCTCAAGCCTGACGGACGACGGCGACGGCACGCCGTCGGTGCAACTCACGGGTTCGGCAATGCCGAGCAGCTCGTGCCTCTACTTCCAAGGCACGGCGATGACCAGCGGCGGCAACGGCACGCTCTTCGGCGACGGCTTGCGCTGCGCAGGCGGCACGATCCTGCGTCTCGACACGGAGACGAACATGGGTGGCACGTCCATCTACCCCAACGCCTCGCAACCGCTGCCGATCTCGGTCCGCGGCAACGTGACGACGCCGGGCACGCGCGTGTACCA
>CAZKIY010000105.1:2986-4410 GCA_964552875.1 uncultured Planctomycetaceae bacterium | reverse complement strand
CAGTTTCCGCGCGCCGGCTATCCCGAGCGACTGAACGTTTTCTGGCGGATGGCCGAGTCGGGCGAGGACGGACTCGGCACCGTTCAGGAGATCGACAAGCTCGCGATCTTCGAACGTCGCCTCGCTGAAGCCGTGGAGGCCGACCGGCACACGATCCTCTCCGTGATCCTGACCTGGAACGGTCGGCGCGAGTTCGTCCTGCACACGGCCGACGTCGCGGGGTTCACGCAACGGCTCGGGACGATGCCGCACGAGGAGGCGGACTACCCGCTCGAGATCCAGGCCGATCACGATCCGGAGTGGACCTACGATCGTTCGGTCACTCCTCCCGGTCCTGCTGGCGCTTGATCGGTGGCGGCAGAGTCGCGGTTGCCAGCGCCGCGATGATCGGCGCGAGTTGGGCGATGTCCGAGAACTCCACACCGGAATCGCCTTGTCGCACGACGACGAGTTTCCACGACGGAAACAGATAGAGCCGCTGCTTCCCCTTCCCCGCCGCCATCGCGAAGTCCTTCGGGAAGCTCGCGAAGAGAGCGGGATCGAGCTTCGCGATCTCGCGCTCCGTCCGCTCCTTCAGCAGACGTTTCGCGAGCGGACCGTCGGTGACGTCGGACTCCGCGTCGAACCCGAGCCAGAATGTGAGTCCGTATCGCGGATTCGCCGAGCTCGGTTCGAAGCACTGCGCCAGCAGCTTCGGTTCGAGTATCGGGTCGACCCCCGGCGCCGGTCGACCTCCGCGCACGAGGAACGCGCCGAACTTGGCCCATTCGCGCGCCGTGAGGAAGGCACCGTGCGGCAGCGCGGGCTGGCCTTCCGCGTCGCGCGTCCAACGCGCGTACGACAGGCCGATCGGCTTCAACACGCGTCGTTCGAGGTAGGCCAGCGGATCCTCACGTCGTTCGAAGAGCTTCCTCTCGAGCAACGCGCCGAACGCGAAGTACGCGGCGGGTCCGTAGCGGAACACGGCGCCCGGTTCCGAGATCGCCGGCACGGTCAGCGCCGCGGCGTACTTGTCGCGCGTGCGCGCGCCTTGCAGGAGCTCGTGCGACGGCTCGAGACCGCACGAGAGATTCAGGAGGTGTCGCACCTGGATCTTCGAGCGGCGTTGGTCGTCCTTCCACTCGGTCAGAGTCGTGCACGCGCTCTCGTCGAGCGTGAGCATTCCGTCCGCGACCGCGCACATCGCAGCGACCCCCCAAAAGCTCTTCGTGCCTGACGCGAGCGGGTGCGCAACGTCGGGTCCGTTCCCGTTCGGGTAGTCCTCGAACACGATGAGTTCGTCGCGCCACACGAGGAAGGAATGGCCCTCGCGCTCGGCGGAGTAGCGCGCGGCGGTGCGACACGCTTCGAGGAACGGGTCGACCGGCGCGGCGACTGCCGTCGGCGTCTGGAGGAGGCACATCGAGGCAGCGAGAATGTTCATG
>CAZKIY010000105.1:0-2886 GCA_964552875.1 uncultured Planctomycetaceae bacterium | reverse complement strand
GGCGACTGCCGTCGGCGTCTGGAGGAGGCACATCGAGGCAGCGAGAATGTTCATGACTGAGCAGGATGAACAGGCCGGCGCGCGCCCGGTTTCGTCCCGCTCTCCATCCTCAGGCACCAAGAACCACGTTCGAGTCAAAATTCTCCCGTGGATTGCGCTGCGATCTCGATCGCATACGACGACGCACGGGCGGGCATCGACTTCCTCGAGCGCGCGTTCCGTTTCACCCGGCGATTCGTCGTACGGGGGCCGAACGAGAGCGTCAGGCGCAGCGAACTGTCCCGCCGAACCGCGGTCGTCATGGTCTCGCCGTCGCCGCGCGGGGCGAGCGCTCTCGCACATACGGTGTGCACTCGCGTCGAGGATCCCGACTCCTACTTCGCGCGCGCCCCGGCCGCCAGCGCGACGATCGTCCGCTCGATTCACAGTGAGGAGTACGGTTCGCGCGGCTATTGGGCGCGCGATCCCGAGGGTCACTCCTGATACTTCAGCGGCTATCGCCTCCGCGCTCATTGGTGACGAAATGCACCCCGGCCACGACCGTGGACGCGTGCCTCGAGGTCCTGGCGCTCGAAAAGCGCGCATTTCGAGCCCGCGGCCTGCGCGCAACCGGCCCGCGAATTGCTTCGGGCGTAGACTCCGAACAGGCGCACACACCACCGGCCTCGCGACCAGGACCCCATGAGTTTCCGTTCCAGCTTCTGCCTGCTGCCCCTCGTCGTGCTCGCCGCGAGCGCGTCCGCCGGCCAACTCGTCGCCATCGATTCGAACCGCACGCTCTATGCGATCGACGCGACCACGGGCGCCAAGACGCAGCTCAGCACCGTGGGGTCGAACGTCGGCACGCCCAGCGCGCTGACGCGCAATTCGGCCACCGGAACTCTTTACGTCTCGTCGTCGACGAACGACGCGCTGTACACGCTGAACATCGCGACCGGCGGCGCGAACTTCCTGGGGTCCTTCGGCACGACGTCGATCGTCATGCACGGACTCGAGTGGGACAGCGGTCAAAACAAGATGTGGGGCGCTTCGAACGGCAACCTGTTCCAGGTCAATCCGACGACGGGGCTGGCGAACCAACTCGGCACTTCGGGTCTCACGTCGTTCACGAACCTCGGTTACGTCGCCTCGACGGATCTCCTCTACGCGACGAACGTCTTCACGGACCGACTCTACTCCGTCGATCGCAACACGGGCGTGATGACGTCCATCGGGCTCCTCGGCTCGATGACCACTCCGGTGGCGAACCCGAGCGGCCTCGCGTACGACGCCGACATCGGTGTCATGTACATGATCGACAGCTCGCTCGACCTCCTCTACCGCGTCAATCTGCTCACGGGTGCGGCCACCGTGATCGGCTCGACGGGTACGGGAGACTTGCAAGGTCTCGTCATCGTCGACAGCGCGCCGCCTCCGCTCACGTTCTGCTTCGGCGACGGCACGGGTACGCCGTGTCCGTGCGGCAACGTGGGCTCGAACGGGAACGGCTGTCCGAGCTCGTTGTTCCAGAACGGCGCGAACTTGATCCTCACCGGCAACGCGAGCATCTCCGTCGACACCGTGACGCTACTCGGTTCGAGCATGCCCAACAGCTCCGCGCTCTACTTCCAAGGCACGACGCAGCAGAACGGTGGCAGTGGCGACCTCTTCGGCGACGGATTGCGCTGCGCGGGCGGGACGATCATTCGCCTTGGAACGAAGACGAATATGAGCGGGGTGAGCCAATATCCCGCCGCGGGCGACCCGAAAGTATCGGTGCGCGGAATGTGCACTGCGGGCGCGTCGCGCACGTACCAATCGTGGTACCGGAACGCGGCTGCGTTCTGCACGGCGAGCACGTTCAACTTGACGAATGGTGTGGCGACGACTTGGGTTCCGTGAGGACGTGATCCAGTGGGGTTTCCGGGCCGTGATAGTCTCGTGTGACCGAGTCACCTGCTCGGCCGTCCTCCGAAGTCACCCATGTTCCTCGCGTTTTCCATCGCGACGGCGATGTCCCTCCTCGCGGCGCCCGCTCAGCAGGCTGTGCCGCGATCGCGCGCAATCGAATTCGGGACCCTTCCCGACGCTTGGATCGCCGGCGCGAACTGTACGACCGAGCCCCAGTTCCAAGTGCATGCGTACAACCCGGACTTCTACATCGTCCGTCAGTCGATCTGCACCAACTACGAAGCGCCGTTCCTCTATCTGATCTTCGGTTCGCAGAAAGCGATCCTCTTCGACACGGGCGCGGGCGGCGTGCAGGTCGGGAACAAGATCCGCGAGATCCGCGACGCATGGCTCGCCGCGCACGGGATGAGCTCGATCCAGCTCGTCGTCGCGCACTTGCACGCGCACGGCGATCACACGGCGGGCGACAGTCAGTTCACGGGGCAGCCGAACACGACCGTCGTCGGCACGTCGCTCACTTCGGTGCGGAACTTCTTCGGCATCACGACTTGGCCGACGCAGATCGTCTCGTACGACCTCGGTGGGCGCGTGATCGACATCATCCCGATACCGGGTCACCACAGCGCGCACATTGCGGTCTACGACCGACGCACGGGGATCCTGCTGACGGGTGACAGCCTCTATCCCGGGCGGTTGTACGTGACCGGCGCGACGGGTCAGGGCAACTGGAACATCTACAAGGCCAGCGTGCAGCGTCTCGTGGATTTCACGGCGACACGGCCGCTGGCGTGGGTGCTCGGCACGCACATCGAGATGTCGACGACGCCGTTCGACGACTACCCGTTCGGCGCGCTGAGTCATCCGAACGAGCACGTGTTGCAGCTCGGGCGCAGCCATCTGTTGGAGCTCCACAACTCGCTGCAAGCACTGCCCACGCCGCAGGTCCAGGTCCACGCGGACTTCGTCATCTCGCCGTCGGGCTGAGGGGCGAGCGAC
>CAZKIY010000104.1:0-12940 GCA_964552875.1 uncultured Planctomycetaceae bacterium | reverse complement strand
CCCCGCGCTCACTCCAAGGCTTGGAACACTGTTCGTGCGCGTGATCGTGCCGCAGTTGACGACTTGGGCGCCCAAGCGCACGACCGCGCCTCCGACACAGCGCAAACCGTCGCCGAAAGCGGCGAGCTGCGTCGTCGTGCCGGTGAAGAACAACGCCGTGCCGCTGGTCGCAAGCTGACTCGCGCCCAATCTCAGGTCGTTTTTCGCCACGCTCGTCGACCCAACCGCGACGAGGCGCGCGCCGACGTCGTTCGAGTTCTTGCAACCTTCGCCCCGGCGTGCGTCGTTCGCGCACGGGCAGGGCAGCGTGCTGCCGTCTCCCGAGCAGTACGTGATGCCGGGCCCGCAACTCAGATCCGTGATGCGGACGTCGTCGAAGAACACGCTGCTCGCTCCGCACGCGAAGCCGCTCGAGCCGACGGTGCCTTCGAAGAGCAGCGTGCTGGTCGCGACGAGCTCATCTCGGATGCCGGGCGCGGGCAGAAGATCGATCGGCTCCTCGACGACCACTCCGCCCGACACGAACACGCGCCGGAGCCGCGCGCGAAGCAGTGTTCCTTGCACGCTGGCCGTGAGCCGGTAGTTCTCCCGCGTCAGGTCGACCGGGAACGCCTGCGATGTCGCCAGCACGTTCGGGGCGGCAACGATGCCGTTGCACATGAACGACAGCGCTAGCAGCGCGGTCGTTCCGCCGTTGTGGACGACCTCCACGGAATAGGCGGTGTGCGATGGCGCCGAGCCGCCGCGGAGAAGGAAGCCCGCCAAGCGCGAGCCGAACGCATCGGGGTAGCCGAAGGCGACGTAGCCGTCGAGCTCGACATCGCAGTACACCCGCTCGCCGATGGCGATCGCGCCGCCGTTCCGAGGCGCCACTTCGAAGCAGCGCGCTGCCTTGTCTCCGCCGACGTTGATCGGCAGCGGCGGCGTCGTGTCCGGCGCCGCCAAGCCGCTGCCGAGCGCATCGCGTACGAAGAGCGCTCCGCCGGTCCACGCGAGGTTGGGGAACAACGTGCCGATCCAAGCGGAGCCGTCCTGCTCGAACGATTCGACGCCCGTTCCCAGCGCCAAGCACGGCACGAGCAAGAGCTGGGCGAAGACGTGATGCGAGCGGTGGAATGCGACCATGGGCAATCGCCTCGGGATTCAGGGTTCGTGATTCCTGGCTCGGTGAGCCATCAGAATCTGCCACCCCCTTCGATCGGGGGGTTCGAACGTTGCGGATTCACGTCGAACTGCTCAGGTCTGTCCGGCCGGGGATAGGACTTCCAAGCCCATGACCGATCCGCCCCCGGCGTTCCCCAGGGTCCCGCGGGAGCCGTGTCGGGTGTCTCGCGCCGCGCCGCGCGGTCTGTAGCTCAGCTGAAACGCTCATGTCGGAGGCGCGGCGGGTCGTTTCGGAGTCGACTTGGGTGAGTGAACGCATCGCTCCGCCAGCCCGAACCTGCTCAGGAAGCACGCTGAGAGTGCGGGCCGCTATTCCGCGGACTGGAACTCCGGCGGCGCTCGAGCGGGTGCCGGCCGCGGCGGCTCCGTCGGGAGCCCCAAGGCTGCCAAGGATCTTTCGCACGAGGCGCGTGATGCGGGCGCACGAGCGTCCCTCCGTGATCGATGCCGCGTGAGAGAGCGCGCATCGCAAGCGGCAAGCGGCAGCGGCAACACTTCCTGTTGCTGCCGCCGCATCTCGTTCATCCCGCCGTGCGGGGGGCTGAACACGCGCTCGTCGGGATCAGGGATGGAACCGCACCTCGAGACCGTTCGTGAGCCCGACACCCGTCCCATCGGGGTTGAGGACGTCGCGCTGCCAGAACTGATAGCAGCGCACCGTGCCCACCAGGCTCGCATCGATCGCGATCGAGTACGCCGTCGCGCCCGACGTGTCAGTGACGATCGGCGACATCCGCACGATCGGGCCGCCAACATAGAGCGTGCCTCCTTGGAACGGAGTGCTCGCGCGCGTCGGGCCGAAGAAGCCGCGCCCTGGACTGTTCGGCATGCCGTCGGCGATGCGCAGGACGAGGTCGTTCGTCGCAACGCTCGGCGACCCCGTTGTGGACACGAACGGCCGCCGACCGAGCGAATTCAGCTTCCCCTCGCCGTAAGCAATCGGAGGCAGGGGGATGCGCAGCAACGCGAGCCGGTCATCCGGCGTGTAGACCGTCCCGTGGATGTCGACGAACGCGAGGCAGTAGATCGCACCATCTGCGCCCACGAGCGGGCCGTGCTCGCCGTTGACCGTGCTCATCCAACTGATGCCGGACAACGGCTCCGCGACGTCGTCGCCGTCGAGATCGACCCGATCACCCATGCGCACGACGATGCGACCGTCATAGACGATGGCTTCGAACGAGTCGAAGGGCGACGAATCGAGCGAGACGATCATCACGAGTTCGCCGGTCGGTCCGAACTCCACAAGCGGCCAGCGACCGGAACTGCTCATGGGATAGCCGTCGATGAGATCGCCCGAGCGGTAACGCAGGACGCCATCGACGACGACGAAGTAGTCGCGGCCGCCCGAGAACGTGATTTGGCCGCCGATCGCGTAACGACCGTCGTCGCTCACTGCGATGGAGTTGATCGACCCCCAGGTCTCGCCGGGTTGACCGCCGACCGCCGCCGGCACCGCAGCACTGACGGCTAGGACCGAGCCGCCGACCGAGGCGAGCTGTCCGTCGATGACGACGCGGCTCGGAATGGCGAGCGTCGACAGGCTGCACGAAACGATCGAGTGCACACCGTTCGGCGACAGCCAGGCTTGGATCGCCGTCGCTGCCGATGTGAAGCCAGGCACGCTTCCGACGTCCAGCAGGACGTTGCCGGGCGTGTCGATGACGACGTCGCCATCCTCGATCCAGTACGGGTGGCCATTCGCCGTCGATCCGATGCCGCGTAAGCCGGACGAGCCCGTGGTCGGGTGAGCGAGGAGCACGTCCTCGCGCCAGAACGAATCGACGAGAGACGAGCTCGATCCCGTCGGACGGACCCGGGCGTGGTAGGCAATGCGGCCGAGATCATCGAGCCCCATCCGGAACTGCGAACCGAACATCCCAAGCGTCTGCTCGTATCCGCCTTCGATGCCGTCCTCTCGGACGATGCTCCAAGGCGTGATGCCCTGGGACGCGAGGAACAAGTTCGGGCCTGCGAGCATCAGTGATTGACTCGAGGCCGCCACCGCCCACCCGCCCGCGCGGTTGACGGCGAGCTGCGAGAGCGAAGTGACGAACAGGCCCGGCGAGCCAGGGAGCGGATCGCCTTCACGCACGAGCACGCGCGGAGCAATCTGGGCAGACGAAAGCGAAGTGAGCGCCGAGACGACGACGATTGGGAGCGATGCGCGGATCATGTTATTCCTTCCGAGACGCGACCGAGTCGGCACCGATTCAGTGCTCCAACGACCTGGTCTGCGCTTGGGAGCGGAGTGGGCCCTGCTTCATCACGCGGAAAGCGAGGCACGGCCTCACGACGTTCGTCGTGAGGCCGTGCACGCAGTCCGAGCGCTCGATCGCGCGTCCCCAGCAGCGCTACGGAATCCAGACGACGCGATGTCCGTTCGAAGAGTTGCGCCAGTCGTCGTTACAGAAGCCCAGCCAGGAAGGCGTCGCCCGATAGAAGTACTGGTAGTACGACGTCGTGCCGACGCAAACGATTCCGACGCTCGAGAGCGGAGCGTGCATCGGGAATCCGTGCACCACGGTGGGTGCCAGCGTCGGATTCGTCGTCGTGCTCAATCGCACGACCGAGCCCGCCACGCAGCGAAGTCCCATGCCGAACGCCACGCCGTTGCCACCGTTCGCCGGCGTGGTGCCTTGAACGAACAAGCCGCCTTGCGTCACCGGAAAGCCGCTGAAGAGCGGTTGCGACGCGACGAGGCGCAATGTGTCGTTCGAGACGCTTGCAAGTCCTTCCGATACGAGCTCGACCGACGTCGTGAGCCCACCGACACCCGCGCAGCCAGCGCCGGTTGATCCTGTGCCTCCGCACGGACAGGCACCCGCCGAGCCGTCGCCAGCGCAGAAGCTCTGGGCAGTCATGACGGGGCAGTCGATCGACAGATCGCGGCGGAAGACATCGCTCGTACCGTTCGTATCGTCCGCGAACACCGAGGACGCGCTCGAGCTGAATGCGAAGTACCGCCCGTTCTCCGACAGACTCCCGGTCGATGTGCTTTGCCAAGCGAGATCGTCACGATAGTTCATGACAACCCTGCGCATCGTTCCGGCGCTGGTGTCCAACGCGTAGAAACCGCCAGATGCATTCGGTTCGAGTGCCATGTTCGTCGACGACGTGCCGAGCAGCACATGGCTGCCGCGCGGCGAGGCGCCTAGGAACTTGGAAGCGCCGTTCGCCGGGAATCCCGCAGCATTGCGCGACAGCACGGTGAGGTTGCCGGACACCAGGTCTCGCAGGAAGAGATCGACAGCCCCGTTGGAATCCCCCGGAACGACTTCGGGTGCCGCAGTCGCGAAGACGATCCTGCGTCCGTCGCGCGAGAGCCACACGGCTTGGGTCGATGCGGACAGTTGTTGGCCTTGATGCCCGACCGACACGCGCGTCGTCACGTCCATCGCTCGGTCCCGCAAGAACACGTCTCGCACGCCATTGGTATCGGCGGAAACGAGATTGGTTGCACTGCTGTAGAAAGCGATGAAGCGGCCATCGCCTGAGATCTTCGGAATCCCTCCGACCGAGCTTTCACCGTTGCTCTCGGCTCCTCCGGTCGCGACGCTTACACGCTCGATGCTTGAAGTCGATCGATCGAACACGAACCCGTCGTTCACTCCGTTCGTGTCGCCAGCCACGATGTCGCTCGCCGCACTGGTGAACGCAACATAGCGGCCGTCGGCCGAGAGCGGACCGCATCGAGAGGATCCCGCAGCCGGCGCACCTCCCAAACTGCGCGACACGAGGGTGGCGGTGTCGGTGGTCAGGTCGAGCACATAGACCTTGCTCACCGTCGCTGCTTGGATGTAGGCCAGCTCAAGCGCAAGGACTGTCCCGTCAGCGTTCAGCGCCAAGTTGAATACGTAGTCGGCCGGATCGGGCAGATGGACGGCGCGCGTCGTTCCCGCGAGCATGTCTCGCAGGTACACATCCGACGTCGGGCTCCCTGGCGCCACGAGATCGGTCGCATCGCTCCGGAACACGATATAGCGGCCGTCTGCGGACATCGCGGAAGAGCTGGACAGCGCGTTGCCGACGGAGCCGGCCAGCGTAGCGCTGACGAGTTCGGAGGGTTCACTCTGCGGGAAGAGAGCCGGCGCTGACAGCATGAGAGCGAAAGCGATTTGCACACTCTTCCACAGATGGCTTGGGCGTAGCCGGTTCGAGTCCTGATCGATGTGCAAGTCTGCGCGCGAAGCGGCGCAAGTGCTCTGGAGTGCCATGGAGTTCCTTTCTCGGGGTAGTGCGCGGCTCGTCCGGACCTCGATGGGCCCGTGCAGAGTGCAGATGAGACCCAGAGCGGGTCGGCTCTCGAAGTGTCACGCGGCTCGACGATCGAATACTCGGGCTGGTTCGGTCGGCCGCAGCGTCAGGGGCGACGCGCTCGTCCCCGCCAGGGAGCACGACGCGGACAGTGAGCCAGCACCGCGCGCTCACGGAAGTCGGGAACAACGCGTGACGGCGAGCACCGCGTTCCGCTCGGTCCTTGGAGGCTTCCCCGAGCGCGCCCACTCGGGCATGATCGAGGTCGACGTCGAAGCCTCGTCGACCCCAACGCTGGCTGACGCATGACCCACGTACCCACCCCCACCGATCCGCTCGCCGCATCGCTCGACGCACGCTCGCTCCCCGATCCGCAAGTGTCGCTGGACCTGCTGGCGAAGGCGCGTGGGGGAGACGAGGCGGCTCTGAACGAGCTGGTCGCGCGTTACCACGATCGGCTGCGCCGCATCGTGCGCGCGAAACTCGGCTCGCGGCTGCGCCGACACATGGATTCGGTCGACATCGTCCAGGGGACGTTTCGCACCGCGTTGCCGCGACTCCGCGAGCTCCGTCCTGACAGCGCCGCGGGATTGTTGCAGTGGCTAGCGTTGATCGCGCTCAATCAGATCCGCGACGAGAGCGATCGTTGGAATGCCGCGAAGCGTGATGGTGGTCGCGAGGTAGGCCTCGATGCCTGCGACGCGGCCGGAAACGCGCTCGTCGCGGAGCCAGCGGCGGCGCAGGTCACGCCATCGATCGACGCGTGGCATCGGGAACTCGAGCAGATGCTCGACGAAGCCGTCCGCGAGCTCCCGCAGGACCAGCACGAGGTCGTGATCATGCGCGACTACTGCGGCGAGGACTGGGACGAGATCGCGCGAAAGCTGGGGCGCAAGAACACACATGCCGCACGGCAACTCCATCAGCGTGCGTGGATCAGGCTTCGACAGGTGTTGGGCCCTCGACTAAAGGATGTGCGATGACGCAGGGAGCGGAGCCTCGACGGGGTCGCGATGCCGAGTCGGTGTTCGCGGACTTCCTTGCGCGTCGAGAGGAGGGTGAAGCCATCGAATTCGAGTCCGTCCTGGTGGAGCATCCCGCGGCCGAACGGGAGCTGCGTGCATTGCTCGCCGACCACGAGCGCTTCGCTCCGATGTTCGAGCACGCGTTTCCCGGCGGTTTCGTCGAAGGATCGCGCGCGCCGCTGCTCGGCGAGCGCGCGGCGCTCGGGATCGAGGACCAAGCGGCGCTCGAGCGGCTGCGGAAGAAGCTCGCGTTGTTCACCACGAACGGTGGCCGCTATCGCTTCCGTCGACTCGTAGGACGCGGCACCTTCGGCGCGGTCGTAGAGGTGTGGGATCGCACGTTGAATCGCACGCTCGCGGTGAAGGTGCAACTGGGGCGCGACGAGGAGCTCGTGCCCGGTTCCGCGCCCGAACATGACCCCGAGCGCGCGATGCGCTTCCTACAAGAGGCGGAGATCGTCGGTCAGCTCGACCACCCCGGCGTCGTGCCCATCCACGAGCTCGGCGCGGATGACAAGGGACGCCCGTACTTCACGATGCGGCTCGTCAAGGGCGTCACGTTCGAGAGCGTGATCGCCGACGTGCATGCCGATCCGCCGCGCCGCTCGCTCGTCGAGGCGCTCAACGATCTCGTCAAGGTGTGCGAGACGGTCGCCTACGCGCATTCGCGAGGCGTGGTGCATCGCGACCTGAAGCCCGCGAACGTGATGGTCGGCGAGTTCGGCGCGGCGTATGTGATGGACTGGGGACTTGCATGCGTGCTCGGTGAGGCGAGGGAATCGTTGCGCACGATTCGTAGTGAATCCGCGAGCACTCTCGATGGCGAGAATGGCGGTACCGCGAGTGGACGCATCCTCGGAACGCCAGCGTACATGCCACCCGAGCAAGCGCGCGGAAGTATCGAGGACGTCGACGCACGCGCGGACGTCTACGCGCTCGGTGCGATCCTCTATCACCTGCTCGCGGGGCGCGCGCCATACACGCGCGAGGGTTCACCGTCGACCGCTCAGGACATCGTCACGCGAGTGATCGCAGCTCCGCCGGAAGCGCTGACCGTGATCGCGCGGCACGCGCCGGCGAAGCTGGTCTCGATCGCGGAACGCGCGATGAACCGCGTTCCGAGCAAGAGGTACGCGGGGGCCGAGTTGATCGCGGCTGACCTGCGCGCGTTCCTCGATCTGCGCGTCGTCTCAGCGTACGAGGGCGGTACCTGGGCCGAAGCACGCACTTGGATCCGTCGTAACCGTGCGCTGTCTCTGGCAATGGGGACAGCCGTGCTCGCGCTCGTCGCCGGAGCGCTGGCCGCGAGAGGGTCCGCGGTACTGGCCAACGAGAAACAGGCAGCTACGGAGCGATCGGCGCGGGCCGAACTCGACACGAGTCGGGCGATCGAGAGTGCTCGACTCGAACGCATTAAGGCTCTGTTCCGTTCGGTCGAAGTCGCCACGCAGCGGCGCGAGTTCCAGGCAGTGATTGCCAACCTGCGCGATCTGCGCGAGTTCCAGGGCGTCGATCTGGTCGAGTGCGGCTTGCGTGAAGCGCGAGCTTTGCTGGCTGTCTGGGACCATCCTGCAGCGTTGGAGGTCCTGCGCGAACTCGAGGCGCGCGAGGACCTAGGGACGCGCCGCGGCGCGGTCCTGCTGCTCATGGCGGAGGCGGGTTTGTCGCGAGGCGACCTCGAGAAGGACTGGACCGAATGGGTTCGCGAGGCGCAGAGCTTTCCACTGAGCCCAAGTGAACGCTCGTTCTCCGAAGGTTTACTCGAGGAGACACCAGCAGCGAGTCTGGCGAAGTTCGAACGCGCACTCGACCACGATCCACTCCATCAGGGGGCGGGTTCGTGCGTGCTCTTCCTCTACTTCATGCACGGGAGGTTTAGCGACGCCCGAACGGTGGGCGAGCTCTTTAGTCGGGCATTTCCCCTCGATCCAAGCTATCCGTTGGCACTTGAGGTAGTTCACATCCTTTCGGGTGCTACTCCGGTTGGCGGCGTAACGGACAACACGATGTCTCTGGTGGCGGGTCTGAACACTCAAGATGCGTCGCTTGCGAGACTCATCCCGGGAATCGACCTAGCTCTGACGGATCTACGCTCAGTGCGTGCGACGAACGCTGCCGCCGGGATTTCAGATCTGGCGCAGAGAGTCCTTGCTCTTGCCAACAGGCTTGGAGGGAAAGGAGAGAGCCTCGCGCCAGGCTTCGGCCTCGTGGCCTTGCCGTGCTTGCGCACATCATGGGGCAAAGCACTCGAAGCCCTCCTCGTCATGTCCGTCGATCCCGCAAGCGCTCAACGACTATTTCGAGAAGCGTCGGCAACCCACACGGAGGCGTTCTTCAGCTTCGGAGAAGCATCGCTCGCGTTCTTGCGAGCTCCGCCAAGTCCCGGACTCGGTGGATCGATCTACAGGCTTGCTGAGGCAGAGTCCGTGTTCGAGGTCGGGGCGAACGCCCCATCGATCTTTCCGGCAGCCCGTGAAACGTGCCTGTACTGGGCCGCACTGCACCAGGCGTTGCTCGCGTCCAACAAGGTTGGCGCGGATGCGTCGTATCGATCCAAGGCAATCGCGAGCATGACGAACCTCCTGGACGTCGGACCCGAATGGGATTCGGCTTTCGGCCTCCTCGCCTCGTACGCATTCAGTCGCCTCGAAGAACCCGATCTCGCACGAAGGCTCCAAGAGCGCGTCGTGCGTGCGGACCCCACGGCGCTGCCCCAAGTTACGAAGCTCGCGACCTTCGAATTCGAAAGCGGCATGCACGGGCGTGCGCTAAAGCGGGTGGACCGCATCCTAGCGGAGTGCCCTGGCGACAAGGACGCGGTGGAACTTCGGACGAGGATCGTCGCCGCCGCGCACGAGATTCGCTGATTCGCACGAGTTCGCGTGCTTGGGCGCGTGACTTTCGCTCGTCGGATCCGCTCATCTCTACATGAGCACGCAAGTCACGCCCCTGTCGCTCCTCAGGTTTCCTTCTCGTCTCGTCGCCGTCGCGTTCGCCGCCGCGTGCCTCGCCTTCGTCGCGCAGGCCGCTGGGCGGCGCAGCGAGCCCGGCTTCACGTTCACCCCACCGGTCGGCTACCGGCAGATTCCAGTCTTGCTCAGCGAGGAGCACGTGGCTGCTCGCTACGTCTCCGATGCGACGGTCGTCGAGAAGCACGAGTCGGGCAAGTGGACGTCCACGTCGCGCGCGCGCCTCGACGTGCTCGTGTTCCGTTACGGCGACGAGCGCACGCTGCCAGCGACCGAGCTCGTCTATTCGAGCTACGAAGAGACTCGCGGCATCGGCTTGAACCACGTTGGTTGCACGATCGCAGCGGTGAGGAAGCACGCCGACGACGCGCTCACGTTCACTGATTTCGAAGGCGAGATCGCAACCGGGCGGGGCTTCACTCGTTTCGTCGCGGCCCGTGTTGTCGATCTCGGCGACTCTAGCGTGGCATTGAGCTTCGAGAGTGCGGCAGATGACGCCAAGTCGCTGCGCGAGACGGCGAATAGGTGCTTCGACACGTTCAAGCGCGGCGCGGGCCGCTCCTTCGCTCCCGTCCCGATGCGGCCAGTGACGTTCTGGAACAACGACCCGGCAGTCTCCGAAGATCTGCGCACGGCGAAGTTGCTGGAGATGGAACTCGACGCACGGACCTGGACCAAGACGTCGCTTCCGAAGGGATGGAAAACTGTTGAGGAGCAGGGAGTGCTTGCGCTCGCCGCAGATGACACCAAATACGCTCGCGAGATCGCGCAGACATGCGCGGCCACGATCGATTGGCTCGACAGCTGCTTCGGCTCGTTCGTGGTGCATGGGTACGCACGCAGGCCGATCGTCACGCTCATCCCTGATCGCGCGACCTGGGGCGCGATCACGGGTCACGACAATGGCGGACGAGCGCCGGTCTCGTCGCTGCCGTTCGAGATTACAACGTTCGACGACCAGCACGCGGGGCAAGGAGCGACCTACGACGTCGTCGCGGCTCAAGTGCTCCAGGGCTGGTTCGTCGATCGCGATCGCGACCTCTATCTCGCACTGCCGCCGTGGCTCTCGATCGGACTGGGCGAGCTCGTGCGCGGAGCTCGTGTCGATGGGACGAAGCTCGCCTGCGCGCCCGATGGACGCGAGAACCAAGGCATCCAGTACGCCAAGTCGCGCAATCTGATCCGTCCGCTGCGCGAACTCCTCGCGGGACCGTACGAGATCGCGCCGAAGTCGAGCTATTCCACGCTCGAGATGAGCGCGCATCAGTGCCAGCCGGCGCAGCTCGTGCGGCTCTTGACGAACCGCAAGGACAAGAAACACTCCGCGTTGTTCGACCGCTACCTCAAGAACCTGCGCGACGTCGTCGACGAGCTTCGCCCGCAAGTGGAAGCAGCCCTCGTGAAGCCAGAGCGGATGCTCACGCGGCGCTACCTCGACAGCGACTACGGCATCCGAGCGAATGCGTGGTACCAGCACGCAGAGGTGATCCGAGCGCGCACGGCCGAACGCACGTTCGCGGATTGGAAGCAAGCGGATTGGGACAGCTTCGAGACTGCCTACCGCAAGACCTTCTGAGCTCTCGACCGGCTCGAGTCGCGACCGTCGCGGGTGATGCTTTCCGCTGACGTGTTGCGCTCGTCACGGCGAGGATGGCGTGGAGACCCGATTCGTCGGCGCGTGATGCAGACGCACGCGCGTCCCTACGCGGTCGATGCCGTGTGAGAAAGCGCGCACCGCGAGCGGAAAGCGGCGGCGGTGATCCTCGCGCTCACCGTCGCCGCGTCTGCGTTCGAGGGTCTTCGCACCGCGATCGATCGCCGTCGAAGGAGGTTCCGAGATCGAATCGACGAGATCGACTCACTTCACGCACTTCGCGACGGTCTGGGCGCGCCGTGCACGTGTGAAGGGCTCGCGGCCCACGCGCGGGGAGCTTCGGCAGTGAAGCCCGCCACGCGGTCGCGTCAAGTCGCGCTCCGCTGTGCGTCGAGGAACCGGCGTCCCTGTCGATGCGTGCGTCGATCACCTGGGGGGCCTTGCCCGAGCGGCTGCGAGCGATGCCGGACGGACAAGACGTCCCGGAGCCGTCGCCGGCGCAGTACAGCGTCGTCACCGTCCCGGACCGCTCACGCACGAAGACGTCCTGCGCGAAGTTGACGTCGCCCGGGACGAGATTGAACGACTCGCTCTCGAACGCGACGACGCGACCGTCGGCGGAGATCGAGGAGACGGCCGAGGAGCTGTTGCCCTCCGTCCCGCTCGAGTCCGCGCTCCACAGCTCGGTCTGCCCCGTCGCGCGGTCGCCCAAAAAGGACGAGGAGAGGCGCCGTCGTCCCGCCCGGGGATAGGACTTCCAAGCGCATGACCGATCCGCCCCCGGCGTTCCCCATGGTCCCGCGGGAGCCGTGCCGTGTGTCTCGCAGCGCTCCGTCGGATCTGGAGCTTGGCTGAAACGCTCATGTCGGAGGCGCGGCGGGTCGTTTCGGAGTCGACTTGGGTGAGTGACCGCATAGCTCCGCCAGCCCGAGCCTGCTCAGGAAGCACGCTGAGGATCCGGGCCGTTACTCCGCGGACTCGAATCCGAACTCCGGCGGCGCTCGAGCGGGTGCCAGCCGCGGCGGTTCCGTCGGGAGCCCCGAGGCTGCCAAGGATCTTGGCAGCACGACCAGGCCATCGTTGAGGAACGCAATCAGCTCACGCAGTCCGCCGCAATGCGGACAGTTCAGCACGTCGATCGAAGACGCGCGCAGCATGAGCTCAGGCCCGGTCGAGCGCGTGGCGCGCGTGGGTTGGCGAGCGTTGGCCGTAGGTGCGGTGTCAGAGTTCGGCCCGTGGCGCTCTTCCCCGTGCGTGCCATCCGCCGAACTCGGCGAGCGCGGCACGATGAGCTCGCGCCACTTGGCCGCCGGCGCCAGGACGCCGTGATACGTCAACAGGTCGCTCGCGGCCGCGGTACGAGTGCCGCGAGCCGGGCCAGGAAATCGAGCGGCTCAAACACGATCGCCGAGGTGCCATCGCGCCAGCGGCGGCGGCAGCGTCTGCGCATCAGGGCCTGCCAGGCTTCCTGGTCCAGGGCGATCTGTTCGACGCCGGGAACGGCATCCAGCGGCGCGTCTCGACGTACCTCGGTCCGAACGACTTCCTCTACATGACGTTCCCGTTCACGATCGACGGCATGTGAGATCCGCGGGCCGATTCGGCCCGTGAGACTCGATCGAACTGGGCCGCCCGCGGGACTACACACCGCGGGCGGCACCATCTGCGCCCGCGACGAGCTGGTGGCCTTCTCGTCCAAGGGCTGTGGCTTCTGTCCTCCGTGCTGCGGCCGGCGCATGATCGACGCCGCCGCGCACCTTTGCCATTACGTGCTGCCGCGTGTTCCGGTGCGCCAGTAGGTGCTCTCGCTCCTGTACCGGATTCGCTACCTGCTGGCCCACGACGCCAAGCTCAGCTCGGCGGTGCGACGCATCCTCGTGCGGGTGATTCTCGATGGGCTCGCCGCGTGACGCGATCGTGGGCCGCCGGGC
>CAZKIY010000103.1:0-12951 GCA_964552875.1 uncultured Planctomycetaceae bacterium | reverse complement strand
GATCGAGTGGCCGCCTCGATCGCGCGCTCGAGCTGGGTGGTCTCCGGAACTTGTTGCGTCTCTTGGCTCATCGGATGGATGGGTTTCGAAGGATCTCTTGAATGCGAACGGCGAGTCGTCCGTCGCGCGTGCCGAATCGAGCGCGCGCGCGCGGCTGACCTTCGACCTCGATGGCGATCGCGTCGCCGGGGCCGCAGTCGAGCGTGATCACGTCGCCCGCTTCGAGCGCGAGGAGTTCGGTGAGCAGGATGTCCGTGCGCTCCAGAACCGCGCACACATCCACCGTGGTCGGCGCGATCTCGGTAGGGATGCTCGCCTTGCGCGGGTCCTTCGCGGGGGGCGCGAGGGGAGTGTTCTTGGGCGCGGGAACCTTGACGCCCGCGAGGAGGACGTGGATCACGAGCCGCGTCGGGCCGATCACGAGCGGGATCCGCAGCGCGATCCGGCGCCGATCGCCGTCGAACCCGACCTCGCGGGACAGGGCTGTGCGGTTCGCGAACGAGCGTGTTTCCTTGACCGCGATCTGAAGGCTCTGCGTCGCGCGCTCGAGCACGCGCACGAGCAGGCGATCGATCAAGGCCTTCTCGAAAGGTGTCAGAGCGCGAGCGGTCGGAGCGTCGTTCTCGTCGGACCCGAGCGCGACCTCGGCCAAGCCCACGGCCGACTGCGCGTCGAGCAGCACGACCGACGATCCGGCAGCGCCCTCGCAGAAAGCGCCGACGATGTCCGTGCCGTCCTCGCGGAGAACGGAGTCCAAGCTCGCCTCACCGGTCTCGATCGTTTCCATGACGATCTCGACGGGCACGACGAGACGGACGGCCTCGAGCACCGCGTTCGCAGCGCCATCGAGCGGGCGCTGAAGCGCTACGAGATCCGCCGCGGACAAGCGCTTGGGCTCGCGGAAATCGCGCGCGACGACCGGCGTCCGCGGCTCGTCCTCGCGGGCGAGCAGCGCGTCGATCTCGGGTTCGGAAACGTTGCGTGCCACGGGTCGGGACCTGATTTCCCAGGGTCCTCATCGTCGCGATCGCGCGCGGGCTTGACCCCGTCGCGCGAGGCGGCGCGAGGTCAGTCCTTGGCCCGCCGCCAAGCGTCCAGGAAGGGCTTGTACTTCGGCGTGGGCAGCGCGTTCAGGAGGAGTGCTACTCGCTCGGGTGCGAGCCCCTTCAACACCTGCGCCGCCTCGTCGGGTTCGAAACTCGCGAGCTTCGTGGCCATCTCCTCCGCGTCGCCATCCTCGAAGAGCCCGGCCATCGCGCGCCACGAAGCCGGATCGTCCTGCGCTGCCGCCTCGCTCGAGCCGGGCGTGGTCGCCGCGGTCGGCGTCGAGCCGAGAATCAGCCCGACACGCGCAGCGTCGATGTCGCGCATGCGCTCCTCGAGGGTCTTCTGCCAATCGTCGAGATCGCGCGCGCGCTTCTCGAGCAGACGTTCGGTCTCCTCGATCCGCGTGCGTCGCTCGGCGAGCTCCTTCTGGAGGCTCTGCAGTTCGCGCGAGTCGAACGGTGAAGGCAGCACGAATGCACCGAGCACTCCGGCGGTCATCGGGGGAACGATGGGGGCCTCCACCCGCGGAGCCGGCGCCGCCACGATCGGCGGGACGTGAGCGTCGGGGGCGGCGGGCGGCACCTCGTGCGCGAACCACGCGAACGGTGGGATTGCGCTCATGGGAACGCCCTTCGCGACCGCGACACCGACGTAGGTCAGTGCGAACAAGACTGCGCTGACGCCACCGACGGCGACGATGGATCCGACTTTGCTCATGACAAGTTCCTCGCTCGTGCTGCAGCCATTCGTTGCGCTTCCGCGCGACGAGAGGCGACTTCTTCGATGGCGCGTTCTTCATGCGTGTCACGT
Source organism: uncultured Planctomycetaceae bacterium (assembly GCA_964552875.1). Classification (GTDB taxonomy): domain Bacteria; phylum Planctomycetota; class UBA1135; order UBA1135; genus JAEUHZ01. Next base: position 11,094 of record CAZKIY010000103.1, on the reverse strand, counting down.
TCCGTGCGGAACCGTTGGCGTTCGCGCTCCTCGAGTCGTTCGAGGCCGAGCACGCCGGCACGCGCATCGCGCCACGTTGCATGTTCGACCTCGGCCGCGCTTCGAGCGGTCACGGCGCGCGCCTGCGCGGCCCGTTCGATCGCCTCGAGACGAGCGGTGGCCTCGATGGCCACCAGCACACGCTGCGGGTCCAACTGTTCAGCCGACTGATCGGCCGAGAGCGACGAATGCGCCGCGCGCACCGATTCCGTGCGAGCCGAGGCTTCCGACTCGCGGGTACGAGCTCCAAATTCGGCGTCGGCGAGGCGCACACGTTGGATCTCTTCGGTTGCACGGCGAACGCGCAAGACGCGATCCAACTTGAAGCGGAACCCGCTCACGCGCCGCCTCCGCGCACGACCATGCGCAGGAGCTCGCGCGTCTCCTCGAGAGATGTCGTTTCACGCGGAGTCTGCCGCAAGAAAGCCTCGATTGCGGGCAATCGAGCCAACGCCTCGTCCAAACGCTGGTTCGTGCCCGGCTTGTAAGCGCCGATCTCGACCAGGTCGCGACCTTCGCGATACGCGGCCAGCCACGAGCGCAAGCGCGTCGCGTCCTGCATGTGGTCGTCGTCGACGAGCTCGGGCATGAGTCGCGACAAGCCCTGCAACACGTCGACCGCCGGCCAGTGTCCGCGCCCGGCGAGATCGCGCGACAAGACGAGGTGGCCGTCGAGCAGGCCGCGCAAGGTGTCGGACACCGGATCGTTCGGATCGTCGCCGTCGAGCAGCACGGTCAAGAGCGCCGTGATACTGCCCACTTTGGCCGTGCCCATGCGCTCGAGGAGCTTCGGCACGGTCGCGAAGAAGCTCGGCGGATAACCGCGCACCGTCGGCGGCTCGCCGGCTGCGAGACCGATCTCGCGCGAGGCCGCGGCGAAACGCGTGATCGAATCGACGAGGAGGAGCACGTCGTGACCCTGGTCGCGGAAACTCTCGGCGATCGCCGTGGCCGTGAAAGGTGCCAGGAAACGCTCGATCGGCGGTCGATCCGACGTCGCTGCGACGAGGACGCAGCGATCGAGGCCGCGCGGCTCGAGGACGTCACGGACGTACGCACCGACCTCGCGGCCGCGTTCGCCGACGAGCGCCGCCACCAGCACCGTCGCGTTCGTTCCGCGTGCGACTTGGCCGAGCAACGTCGACTTGCCGACGCCCGAGCCCGCGAAGATCCCGACGCGCTGTCCACGTCCGATCGTGTTCAAGCCGTCGACGACGCGCACCCCCGTTTGCAACGGCTCGTGAATCGGCCGGCGCGTCAGCGGATCGGGACCCGGTCCACGAGCAGGGCGCTTCTCCTTCGCGCCGAGCGGACCCTTGCCGTCGATCGGATGGCCGAAGCCGTCGACCGCGCGACCGAGCATCACGTCTCCGACAGGGACGGCGAAAGGCCGACCGAGCGCGACGACTTCTTGTGCGGGGCCGACACCGGCGAGTTCGGCGTGCGGCATCAGCAACGTGCGCGCCCCGTCGAAGCCGACGACTTCGGCGTCCACCGAGGCGCCGTTCGTGCGACGGATCCGACAGGTCTCACCGACAGCGGCGGGGACGCCGTGAGCTTCGACCAAGACGCCGGAAACGCGCTCCACGCGACCACGGTAGGCCGGTGCGCACGACGCACGGACATGGCGCTCAGCGATATCGAAATCGAGCCTTTTCACAGCAGTTCCTCTTGGAAGCGTTCGGCCAGAGTCGCGAGGGCGGCGTCGACGTCGCGCACGAGCGTGCCGCGCTGCGTCGACACGTGGACGTCACCCGGCGAGACCTCGGGATCGCTCTCGAGGCGCGTCGCGGCGCGGAAGGGGACTCCCGCCAGGCGCTCGATGTCGACCGGGTTCAGGTGGACGACGCAGGCCGCGCGACCGGCACCCGATGCGGCGAGCGCTTCGCGGACGATGCGCTGGATGTCGTAGCGGCCGGCGTCGATCTCGGTGCGCACGATCTCGCGCGCGATGGCGAGCGCGAGGCGAGTCGTGTCCTCGATCACTGCGCGATCGGACGCCTCCCGCGCGAGGCGCATCGTTTCGACGGCGTCGTCGATGCGCTTCACCGCGCCCGAGACCATGCGCGCTTCGCCCTCGGCGAGGCCACGCGCGTGCGCGCGACCCTCTGCTTCCGAACGCGCGCGAAGTTCCGCGGGCTCGATGACTCGGATCGCCGTCGGCAGTGCGAGCAGCCGGACCGCGAGGCTGGAATCCGTGCGTTGTTCGACGTCGGGCGCCATGGTCAGCTCACCAAGCCTTCCGCAGTGGCCTGAGCGGACAGTTCGCCCGATTCGACCAACGGTCGGATGCCTTTCATCAGCTGCGCGCGAGCGGCGTCGACTTCGGCGCGGGGACGCGGTCCGAGCAACTCACGCTCGTCCGCGACCATGTCGCGCACTCGCTGCGAGAGGTTCGCCAAGACGTTCTCCTCCACTTCGGCCGGGCCGCCCTTCAGCGCCATCGCGAGCTTGTCGGTCTCTACCGTCGAGAGCACCTTCTGCATCGCGCGCCGATCGAGCTTCGCGAGATCGTTCCAGGTGAACATCATCTCGCGAATGCCCTCCGCGACGGGCTTGTCGGATTCCTCGAGGCCCGCGAGCACGCTCCGGCCGAGTTCCTTGTCGCCGCGGTTCAGGATGTCGGCGATCGAACGCAGACGGTCTTCGGTGCGAGGCTTCTTCGGATCGGCGGCGAGTCGCTCGACCGCAGCTGCGATGTTCTTGGCGACGAGGTCGATCGTCTCGCGACGCGGAGCGCCTTGTTTCGCGAGGCGTTGGACGACGCGCAGCGCTTCGTCGGGATCGAAAGCGGCCATGACGCCGGCCGAGAGCTTGGGCGGAAGGTTGCCGATCACGAGGGCACGGACTGCGGATGATTCGGACTCGAGGGTCTTCGCGATGTGTGCGGGCGTCGCGTTCTCGAGGGCGACGAACGGACGCTCGACGCGGCGGCGTTCCCGCATCTCGACGAGCACTGCGGTGGCGCGTTCTCGACCGATACCCATTTCGAGGAAGTGCGCCAGCTCGTCCTCATCGCGAGCTCGCGGGTGCTCGACGTGGCCGTTCTCGAGCTCGCGCACGAGGTCGCGCCAGATCCGCCTGCGCACCTCGGCGTCGGGACCTTCCGACTCGATCGCCGTCATCGCGTCCGCGACGCGGGGGAGGACATCGGGAGCCAACGTCTTGAGCAGCGCCGCCGCCGACGCCGAATCGAGCGACAGGAGCAAAGCGGCGACGCGTTGCGCGCCGGTGGGCGCCGATGTGGCCTTCGTGCTCATCGGGCGGAACCTTGGAGGGCGCGTTTCTCGCGCGTGGTCTCTTCCTCGGCCGCCCAGCGCGAGAGAATCTCGCCCAAACGCTCGGGGTCGGTCTTGGCCAAGTCCTCGACGCGCGTGCGCGCGAGCATCTCGATCCAACGATCTTCGTCGACGTTCTCGGGTCGCTGTTCCGGTGCCGCAGCCGTGCGCTTCCCGCCGCGCAACACCTTGAAGAGGAGGAAGAGCAGTGCGCCCGCGACGGCGATTTCGACGCCGCGACGAGTCAGCAGTTCGAGCATCCGGCTCGGTGCCTCGACCACTGTCGCCACCGGCGGAACGACTTTACCCTCGCCGTCGCGCGTGACGCCTGCGAACGGAGCGGTCATCGCCGAGAACGAATCGCCTCGCGCCGCGTCGAAACCGACGGCGCTCTTCACGGCGGCTTCGACGCTGGCGAGGTTTTGCTTCAGGCTCTCGTCGAGGAACAAGGACAAGGACAGGCGCTCGAGATGAGGCGCGTGACTGCGCCGCATCTCCGAGCCGCGACCGACGACGGTGCTCTTCGTGGATTCGCTCGTGGTCGAGTTCGCGACGGCCGTTTCCGACGCACTATTCGCATCCGCGCCTTCGACGAAGCCCGACGCGCTACCCGCGAACCCGCTCGATCCGCTCGCGATCGAGGTCGGCGAGCTGGTCTTCGAGGAAGTCTCCGAGACGACGGCCTTGTTCTTCGGGTCGACCGTCTCCTTGACGCTCTCGACTTCTTCCTGCTTCCAACTCGACGTCACGACCACGTGAGCGAGATCAGGACCGAAGACGCGGCGCAGCGCGTCGTTGGCCTTGCGCTCGAGCTCCGCGTCGCTTCGGCGACCGTGATCGAACAGTTCCTGCGCCATCGCGGATTCACCACCGGCGGCGCCCTCTTCGACGAGCGAGCGGCCGTTCTGATCGGTGACGAGCACGTTGTCCGACGGCACGTTGAAGCGAAAGCGCGCGAGGCGCGCCACGGACGTCGCTTGACCTTGCGTCAGTTCGGCCCGACCACGCAGCGTCAAAGTGACGGCGACGGTCAGCGGTTCCGGCTTGCGCAACGGGCTGCGATCGGGGATCGACGTGCTGACATGGGCGCGTTCGACGAACGAGAGCTCCTCGAGTTGTTTCTCGAGCTCCTGCCATTCGCGCTTCAGCGCCGACTGCGCGCGCTCCTGCGCCGACATGAACACTTGCGACGCACCACCGGCGACGCCTCCGATGCCTTCGGGAGCGCGGTCGAGCGCGCCGGCGAGGGCGACGGCGTTCTGCGCCGCGTAGTACTGCTCACCGTCCACGTGGACCATGAACGGTCCCGGCGGTTGGCTGACGCGGAACCGGATGTCGGCCGAGGCCAGCGCCGTCTGCACCGCGCCGGCTTCGCGCGCTTCGAGCCCCGAGTAGAGGATCTCGAAGGACGGCTGCGAGGTCCAACGCGCCGCGAAGATCGCGATCGCGATCGCGGCCACCGTGGAGAGCACGATGCCTACGCGAGATCCCGCGCCGAGTGCGGCCCAACCGGAGCGTGCGGATGCGAAGAGGTTCTTCATGGTGTCCTGACTCAGACGCTCATCCGCATGACTTCACGGTAGGCGTCGACGAACTTGTTGCGGACTTCCATCGAGTAGCGGAACGACAGCTCCGACTCCTTCAGGCGCAGCGCGACTTCGTGGAAGTCGGCGACGCGGCCGGCCACCACGTCCTCGACCAGCGAGTCCGCCTGTTTCGCGCTGGCGTCCAGCGATTCGATGCCCTGCGTCAAGGCCGATTTGAAGTCCGCACCCTTGACCGCCGGTGTTTCCGACATCGCGGCCTCGCGGACGCGAGTCGAAGCTTCAGCGTGCCGCTTGAGCGCGGCCTCGATGGCCGTGCGCGCGCTGGATGCCGAGTCGCCGATTTTCTGGGTCATGGGTCAGGCTCCTTCGTCGATCACTGGGCCAATCGGAGAGCGCGTTCGGCCATGCGAACGAAGCTCTCGGCCGCATTCGCATTCGATTCGTAAGCGCGCACGGCGGTGATCAGGTCCGCCATCTCCGAGGTTGCTTGGATGTTCGGGTAAGTGACGATGCCCTCGGCGTCGGCGTCGGGGTGACCGGGCTCGTGCACGCGCACGAGCGGAGTCACCATGTCGGACTCGACGCCGTCGACGCGCACTCCGAGCGGCTCCGCGGCCTTGCCCGTCGCGCGACTCATCACCGTGCTGAAGCGCACGAGTTGTCGCCGGTAGGGGCCGGATCCATCGGGCATGCGCGTGACTTGTGCGTTCGACAGGTTCTTCGCGACGGTGTCGATGCGCTGGCGTTCGGCCGCCATGCCGGAAGCCGAAGCGCGCAGACCTTGGAAGAGGTTCGACTTGACGTCCATGGTCAGCGGCTTTCGGTGATGGCGGCCTGGTTCATCGAGAGACGCGACTGGAGCATCGTGGCGTACAGCTCGTACGCGATTCGGTTCTCGCGCATGGCGCTGGTCTCGAGCTCGAGCGTGACGTTGTTCCCGTCTGGACCGGCCGGGCTCGTCTTGTCGATCTGGATCGTGGGTTCGACGTCTGCATGCCCCTGTCCGGCGAGCACGCGCTGACGCAGCGTGTCCTCGAACGAGACGACTCGGCGCTGGTAGCCGGGCACGTTCTGGTTCGCGATGTTCTCGGCCAACACGCGGTCGCGCGTCGATGCGGCCGACATGAGTCGCGACAGGAGACGATTGCCAGTGGTGAGATCGTTCATCGTGTTTTCCGTTCAGCTCACGAGGCCCGTGGCGTGCCACAACTTCATCTTGTTCGAGAGCGTGCGCGCGGTGACGCCGAGCCGGCGCGCCGCTTCGGTCTTGTTGCCGCGCGCGGCATCGATCGTCGCGAGGATCGAGATGCGCTCGACCTCTTCGAGCGTGCGATTGGCGAGCGACGCACCGAGCTGCGCGGCCGGGGTCGGCGTGTCGATCGCCTTCGGTTCGGCACGCGTGCTCGATCCGGTGAACGACACGTCGGCCGCGTCGATCTGCGAACTGCGCAGCATCACGACAGCGCGTTGGATCACGTTCTCGAGCTCGCGCACGTTGCCCGGCCAGCGCCATCCCTTCAGCCGATCCAGTGCCGCTTCCGTGAACATCGGCGTAGCGAGACCGTTGTCGCGCGCGAACAGTGCCGCGAAGTGCCGCGCCAGGGGCACGATGTCCTCCGGTCGTTCGCGCAGCGGCGGTACGGAGAGCGGCAGGACGTGGAGGCGGTAGTAGAGGTCCTCGCGGAATTTGCCTGCACGTGCGTCGGCGCCGAGGTCGCGGTTCGTCGTGGCGACGATGCGCACGTCGACCTTCAGCGTGTGCGTGCCGCCCACGCGCTCGAACTCCTCTTCCTCGAGGACGCGCAGGAGCTTCGCTTGCAAGGACAGGGGGATCTCCCCGATCTCATCGAGTAGCAGCGTTCCGCGATCGGCCAGCTCGAAGCGACCTTCTTTCGACTTGTGCGCGCCAGTGAAAGCGCCGCGTTCGTGGCCGAACAGTTCCGACTCGAGCAGGGCGTCGGGCAGCGCTGCACAGTTCACGCGGATGAACGGGCCGGTCTTGCGCGGGCTCGACTGGTGGATCAAGTGCGCGATGCGCTCCTTGCCCGTGCCGCTCTCGCCCGTGACGAGCACCGTGCCCTTGCTGCGCGCGAGTCGCTGGGCCGAGAGAATCGTCTCGAGCATCAACGGGCTCGTCGCGACGATCTCGGGGCTCGCGGGGCTGACTTCCGAGCGCAAGTACTCGTTCTCGCGCACCAGTCGGCGCGTGCGATCGATGCGTTCGATGACGACTTCGAGCGCTTCAGGAGTGCACGGTTTCACCAGGAAGTCGGACGCACCGTGCTTGATCGCCTGCACGGCCGTCTCGATCGTCCCCTGCGCCGTGATCAGCACCGACGGCAGGCCGGGCAGGACCGCCGACAGTTTCTGCACGAGCTCGAGTCCGCTCATGCCCGGCATCCGCAGGTCCGTGAGCAGGAGATCGGGGCTCTCGGAAACAGCGAGTGCGAGCGCCTCCTGACCGTCCTTGGCCTCGATCGGTTGGTAGCCGAGTGCGGCCACGGCCTCGACGAGGAACTCGCGGCTGAGCGCGTCGTCGTCGACGACCAAGATGCGTTGGATGGGCATGCTGTGACTGTCTTTCAGGACTTCCGAGGGATGCGCAGGCGTGCGTCGACACCGCCGAGCGGACCGGGCGTGGCGAGGATCTCGAAGCGACCGCCGTGAACAGCGGCGATCGCGTGGACGAGCGCGAGACCGAGGCCCGTGCCTTCGGCGCGCGTGGTGAGGAACGGTTCGCCGACGCGACCAGCGAGCTGCGGCGCCAGTCCGGGACCGGCGTCGTGGACGCGCATTTCGAAGCACTCGTCCACGAGGCGAAGGGCAACGACGACCCGGCCGCCGTTCGGTTGCGACTGGATCGCGTTGGCGACGAGGTTGCGCAGCGCCTGGCGCATCTTGATGCGGTCGATGCGGATCTCGGCGACGTCGAGTTCGGTCGTGATCGACCAGAGATGCGCACGGGTCGACTGCTCTTGCAGCGCCAGCGCGACGGCCTCGGCGACGAGCGCCTCGGTCGCGACGGTTTCGCGCACGAGCTTCTCGGGAGCGGCGAAGCCGAGCAGGCTCGCTACGATCGCCTCGACCTCGTCGACGCCTTGCTGGATGCGGCGCGCGAAGCGATGCGCACGGCTCGTGGCCTCGAGCTCGCGACACAGCAGCGAAGCGAAACCGCGCACGGCATTGAGCGGGTTGCGAACTTCGTGAGCGATGCCGCCGGCCATCGTGCCGAGGGCGACCATCTTCGACGTGGACGCCAGCTCGGCGGACAGTCGCCGCTCCTCGGTGCGATCGTCGATCGTGATCACCGCGCCGCCCTCGACGGGTCCCGGCAGGGGAGAGCGGCGCACGGCGAGGACTCGTCGCGAGCCATCGGCGAGCACGTGGTCGCGCATGGATCCCTCGAAGGTCGCGGCTGCAAGGAGGTCGTTGCCGTGGCGCAGCAGTTCGGACTCGTCGCAGCCGAGCAGCGCGAGCGCGCGCGGGTTCGCCGACGCCATCACGCCGTCCGCGCGCAGGACCACGACTCCGCACGGCAGCGCGCGTCGAACGGTGTCCAAGTGGAGGCGCAGGGCGTCGACTTCTGCGACTCGACGCGCCAACTCCGTGTTCGCAACGACGAGCTCGCTCTCGACACGCTCGGCGTGCCGTGCGAGTCGACCGTAGCTCGCGAGCAAGTTCTCGGAGATCACCGTCAGTTCCGTGGTTACTCGAGCCAAGTCGTCAGGCTCGAGGGAGGAGATGACCGCTGTGCTCACGGACGTCCTTCCTGTGCGGGCGACGGGCTCTCGCGCCACTCGAGGTGAGCGACATCGAAGGTTGCGCGCGCGCGCAACGTCGTGGATTCGGTCGTGGCGACGACGCGGCGGTACGCATCGAGCGCTTCCGCTTGGCGGCCGAGGCCCTCGAGCGCGCGCGCCTCGAGGTACAGCGCCGTATCCTTGTCGTGAGCGGCCGCATGTGCACTCGGCAAGGCGCGCAGAGCGCGATCCGGATCGCCGGCGCGCAACCAAGCACGCGACTCGCGCAGGGCAGCAGCGCGATCGGCACCGGCGCGTTCGCTGTCCGAATCCGATCGGCGAACGAGCTTTTCGGTCGCCAGCGGAAAGATGGGACGGTTGCTTCGGCGTACGTTCAGCCGCTCGATCTCGGCGCGGAGGCCGGCGATGCGAATGCGTGAACCTTCGAGGTCGACGGCGGCCGGGTGCGTGCGCGCCAGGAGTTCGTCGATGGCTGCGCGGTCGCCGGCGCGCAGGCGCTGGGAGATGTCGTCGAGTGGATCGCCGACGGAGCGGCCGTGGCTCGCGCCGACCGTGGCACATAAGGAGAACGCGAGCGCCGTGACGCCGGCGTGCATGTCGAGGCCGAGGGCACGCAGGATCATCGCGAGGGTCCTCCCCAGACGCGCGCGGCATCGACCCACGCGCCTTCGCTCTCGTATGCGGCGGCCAACGCGCTCTGGATCGAGCGCGCTTCGGAATCGGGGAGTTCTTCCTGCGCTTCGCGCGCCACCGCCAGCGCCGCGTCCGCGCCGCGTTCGCGAGCGACCGTCGTGACGAGTGCGACGGCCAGTGCTGCGCGCTCTCGCGGCTTCAGCTCGGAGCGTGTGCGCCAACGTTCTTCGAGTCGCGCGAGGCCGCGTTCCTCGAGATCGATCCCGAGCCGTTCTCTGGCTGAATCCGCGAGCCGCGCGACTTCGTCCGCACGCGCGGTTCCGCGCGCGAGGCGCTCGACGAAGAGCACGGCGATGTCGTCGCCGCCCGCGGCCGAGAGACGAGCAGCAGCGATCAGCGCATCGCCGCGTTGCGCGGGCGTCGCCACGCTCGAACAGGCGAGCCACGCGCGCGCGGCCTCCAGCGGCGCGTCGAGGTCTTCGAGCGCGCGTGCGCGCAGGGACAAGTCGTCGATCCGTGCTCCGAGACGCGGATCGGACGCTGCGCGCTTGTCGAGCTCGCGCAGCGCTTCGGCCGCGGAACCCGCCGCCAGGTGCGCCCGTGCGCGCGCGAGACTTCGCTCGGCCACGTCCGTCGGCGTGGTCGGCCGGTAGGAGAGATCGATGACGTCGATGAGGGCCAGCGCCTCGGACCCGCGGCCTTGTTCGGCCAAGGCGTGCGCGATGGCGAGTCGGGCTTCGATCTGCGTGCCCTCATCCGCGGAGGACTGGGCCAGACGCGAGAAGCGTCGCATCGCTGCGCTCCAATCGGCGCGCTCCATGAGCAAGGCTCCGGCCGCACGCAGCGCGCGATCCGACGCCGGCGAGTTCGCGGGATCGACGACGGCTGCGTCGTAGTGCGCGAGCGCCGCGTCCTCGTGCCCCAGCTCCTCCTGGCGACGACCGAGTTCGAAACGGGCCACGCGCGCGGCCTCGTCGCCCGGGAAATCGCGCAGGATGGAGATCCACGCCGCTTCGGCGTCGAGCTCCAACGCGGCGACATCGGACGACGAGTGCTCCGGTTGGATCGCGATGGTGCGACGCGTGAGCGCGATGCGCGTGCGCGTCGCGTGGCCGATGAGTTCGAGCACGCTCTCGAGCGAGCGACCCGCGAGAGCGACGTCGAGTCGCGGGCGACCGACCAACAGGTCGTCGCCTTCCAGACGACGGCCGGATTCGTGCGCGAAGCGGTGAAGAAGTTCCAGCGGATCGACTCCGGTAGCCGTGAGATCGACCACGAGTTCGCCCTCCACCTCGCTCACGGCGACGTCGGTCGTGAGCGTTTGCGCCGCGACGAGCAGCAGGAATGTTGCGCCGAGGCTCATGGGATCCTCGCGGCTTCGTCGGCGTCGGCTTGGATGCACTGCGCCAGGAGGAGTGCGGCTTCGGCGCGGATCGCCGGGCGCGCGGAAGGTTGGATCGCGTCGATGGCGAGCCCGACTCGCGCGAGGCGCGCGCGCGCGGCGCCGCGGCGACCGGCGGCCATGTCTTCGCGGGCGTTGTTCAACGCGGACTGGGCGCCCGCGAGCCGTTCGGTGTCGGTGATCACGGACGCAGGCGGGGGTGCGGGTTCCGCGGTCGGCGCAGGCACGGGACTCGCGCTCGACGCGTGAGCGCTGTGGGACACGGCGCTCGGAGTCGCGTGCGGTTGCGCCTTCGCCTCGCTGCCGCTCGCCGCCGCGTGCTCACCCGTTGCGTTTTCGCCCGTCGTGTTCTCACCCGCCGCGTGGTCACCTGCCGCGTGGTCGCCCGTCGCGCTCGATACGGCGCTCGATACGGCGCTCGATGCCGCGCTCGA
>CAZKIY010000102.1:9366-12987 GCA_964552875.1 uncultured Planctomycetaceae bacterium | reverse complement strand
GCGACGATCGCGACCACGAGGCCCGCGACGGCGTCCTTCCTGAAGTTCTCGAAGCGATATCCGGCGGCCAGCGCGTCGCGCAGTCCAAAACCGATCCGCGCGAGTCCGGCCGGCAGGCCACGGCTCGGACGGACGTAGCGGTGCGGGCTCAACTCAACAAGTTGCGCAGGAACGCCTCGCCGTCGCGCTGAACCTTCAGCGGGAAGAAGGCCAGCTTCCAGCCCAGCTCGACGTCCGCCGTGACGTCGGTGTCGGTCACCGTGAACGCGCCCGAGAACCCGTCGCCGTCGACGACCGCGCCCGACTCGGACCACTGGACCGAGCGCACGTACTTCGCGGCCTTCGCGTCCATGCCCTCGGCCGCGCGACGGATGCGCGCCAACGCTTCCGTGCGACCCAGCGCGTGCTCGACCTTCAGAGTCACCTTGCCCATCGACGTCATCTCAAACGTTGCGCGCGGTCGAGTCCAGGGCGTGAGCACGGTTCTGGCGCGATCTCGCGCCGGAACCGCGACGTTTCAGGCCGGTTCCAGGCACGGACGGGCGTCCGCGGCGTCGTCGAACCCTCGTCGACTTGCCGCCTCCGGCGAGCGCCGTTACGGTTCAGATGTTCCAACCGGGGAGCGCTCGATATCCACGCTCGGCGTCTGCGCCGCGCTCCCGACCCCACGCGCGGCGAAAAGGCCGCAGGATTCAAACGATGCGCACGTTCTTCCTGATTTCGGCTCTCGGCCTCTCGCTCGCGCCCGCGAACCTCGCCACCGAGTACAAGGCCGGCGTCGGTCGCAAGATCACGATCGAGTCGTCGCTCCACATGGAGAACGAGACGACGGTCGAGCGCGACGGCGAGTCCGCGCCCGGTATGGGCGGCTCGTCGGACACAGAGAACACCGAGGTCCACGTCGACCGAATCTTGGAGTCCGAAGGAGGCAAGCCGACCAAGGTGCGCCGCCACTTCGTCGAACTCGGCGGCAAGATGTCGGCGGAGATGGGCGAGAACTCGAGCGAGACCGACGTCGAGAGCCCGTGGAACGGCGTCACGGTCGAGCTGACAGCCGACGATGCCGGCAAGGTCCAGGCGGAGGTGGTCGAGGGCACCGAGCCGGACGGCGAGGGCGCGCTCGACGGTCACGCGATCGGCCTGTTCCTCGACGGATTCCTGCCGAGCAAAGCCGTCGAGGAAGGCGACGAGTGGGAGATCGAGAGCGCGGCGATCGTGCGCGGTCTGCGCCTCGACGCGGAACGCAAACTCTTCCCGCCGCCGCCGCGTCCGGAACGCGGCGCGGGTGGTGGTGGAGGCGGCGGTCGGCGCGGTGCTCGTGGCGGATCCAGCGGCGAGTCGCCGCTCGCGCAGTCCGAGTGGACGGGCACGGGCAAGCTCGGCGCGACGGAGGAGAAGAACGGCGTGGCGTGTGTCGTGATCGCGCTCGTGCTGGAGACGTCGGGCGAGCGCGAGATCGAGGCGATGGGCGGCCGCGGGCCGCGCGCACTGAACGCGCCGTTCGACAATCGGCGCCTGTGGTCCGCAAAGCTCGAAGGCAAACTGTGGTTCGATATGGCGGCGAAGCAGCCGGTCGCGCTCGAGGTCGAGGGCACGTACAAGAGCGAGATGCACCGCGAGTTCGAGCGCGAGGGTTCGACGACGAAGATGGACTCGACGGGCGAGGGCAAGCTCGAGATCCGTGTCGAGGTCGAGACCCAGCCGGCGGAGCCTGCGAAGCCGGCCAAGTAGTAACGAGAGGTCAGACCGAGCGTTCTCGCTGATCCTCACCCCAACCCGGCGGCACGAGCCTCCGCTTCCCATCCGCCGAGCGGGCGATCCCGGACCCCCCGGGATCGCCCGCCGTCATGTCGCGATCCCAGAGCTGACACGTGACCTGCTCATGCCGCTGGTCGAGAGCCTCGCAGTAGTTCGTATAAAGACAGCGACGGATCTCAGAGCCCCGGCCCGCTTCGATCTTGCGCCACCAATCCGGATCCGCAAGCGACTGCCGCGCCGCCGCGACGAGGTCGCACGAGCCGTCCTCGAGCGCGCGCTCCGCGAGTTCGAAGTCGTTGATGCCGCCTGCGCCGACGACGGGGATTCCGAATCCCGCAGCGCGCAAACCGCCGCGAATCGCGCCGGAAAGATGCAGATTGCGCGCAAACGGTCCGCCCTCGATCTTCACGGTCGGCATGCACTCGTGACCGCTCGGGCCCGTGTACGGATAGACGGCCTCGCCGACCTTGGGCTGCTTCGCATCGTCGAACTTACCGCCCTTGCTGACCGACACGAAGTCGAGACCCGCTCGCGCGAGTGCAAGCGCGTGGTGCGTCGCGTCCTCGACGCGGCTGCCGCCGTCGATGACCTCGTCACCCAGGATTCGGCAGCCGACGGTCCAGTCGGGACCGACACGTTCGCGCACGGCGCGCGCGACCTCGACGCCAAGCCGCACGCGACCTTCGAGCGACCCGCCGTAGCCGTCGGCGCGATCGTTGGTGCGCGAGAGGAAGCTCGCCATCGTGTAGGCGTGAGCGTAGTGCAGTTCGACGCCGTCGAAGCCCGCGTCGCGCGTGCGTTCGGCCGCCGCCGCGAACAGTGCCGGCAGCACGCGCGGCAGATCGCGCACGTGGGGGAGCGCCACGTCGGTGACGCGTTCGCGATAGCCCTTCTCGAGCTCCTCGATCTCGCGCGGATCGAGGATCGCGAGCAACGTCGCGTGCGGCAGCGCGAGCAGAGCTTCTCGCAACGCCGTCTCGTCGAGACTCGCGATCGCCGCACCGCCGTCGACGCGCTCGAGCCGCTCGCGATGCTCGTCGCGCACCTTCATGAAGCGTCGGACCCACGTCTCCTTCGCCGGTCGACGCTTCACGCCGAGGAAGTCGAGAATCTGCAGGAAAAGCCGCGTTCGACCGCGAGAGCGCTCGCGCACGACCTCGACGAGTCGACGGAGTCCGGGAACGAAACGATCGTCGCCGACGCGCAACAACGGTCCGCTCCGGACGTCGCGGATCCCCGTGGCCTCGACGACGAGGACGCCCGGTTCTCCGTCGGCGAAGCGGCCGTACCACTCGAGGACGTCGTCCGTGACGAAGCCGTCCTCGCTCGCGCGCCACGGAACCATCGCCGGAACCCACGTCCGTGTCCGCGACGTGCAAGAGCCGACGCGGATCGGCGAGAAGAGGCGACTCGCCAATGCCTCTTCCCGCGTCGGCCAACGCGCGAGAGGAATGCGCGCGAGTCGCGGATCCGTGCTCACGGACTCGATCTCTTCGGCGAACCGAGGCGCAGATCTTCGCGCAAAAGAAGTGCACGGATCTCGGGCGTGCCGAGCATGTCGCGAACGGCGCGCTCGAGGCTGACGGGTTCTTCCGGGACGATGCGCGCGGCGGGCCAGATCCAATCGCCGGGGATGCGCACATGGCCGAGGACGCGCGCCTGTTCGCACAAACGCTCGAGTTTCGGAATGCCGATGCGATCGACGATGACGTAAGCCAGGGCGTCGAGGACGGCGCGCACCCCTGGCGCGGCGGAACGCGCGATCTCGTTCGATTCGAGCGCGAGCACCGAGCGCAGCGGCGGAATGTCGCCCGCGGCGATGCGCGCGCTCAGCGTGTAGCGCGCGCGAGCCGGCGTGAGCTC
>CAZKIY010000102.1:5488-9266 GCA_964552875.1 uncultured Planctomycetaceae bacterium | reverse complement strand
CTCGGGTGCGCTGCGACAAGCTCGAAAGTGGGCTCTGCCGCATGGTACTCGTTCCTCGATGGATCGCGCCGCGCAGGGTTCGCTGTGTCTCGTGACCGGAGCCGGTCGCGGGATCGGCGCCGCGATCGCGCGCCGAATCGCGTCCGCGGGTTCACCGGTCATCGTCGCCGCGCGCAGTCAGGACGACTGCGTCGCAGTCGCGACGGACATCGTCGAGAGCGGCGGCCGAGCGTGGCCCGCCTACGTGGACGTCACGGATCCCGCGACGCTCGACGAAGCGCTGCACGAGCTCTCGGAAGAGATCGCGGAGCACGGCGGTATCGCTTGGCTCGTGAACAACGCCGGGATCGCCGAGACGGCTCCGTTCCTGCGTCACGGTCGCGGAACGGACGGCGACGTGTTCGAGAAGCACATGCGCGTGAACTTCCACGGCCCGCGACGCGCGATCGAGCGGCTCGCACCGGCGATGATCGAACGCGGCGGCGGTCGCATCGTGAGCGTCGCGAGCTCGGCGGGATTGCAGGGTTACCCGTATGCCGCCGCTTATGTCGCGAGCAAGCACGCGCTGGTCGGCTACACGCGCTGCGCCGCGCTCGAACTCGCGGGCAAGAACGTCACGATGAACCTCGTGGCGCCGCACTACGTCGATTCACCGATGACGGACCAGACCATCGAGCGGATCGTGAAGAAAACCGGCCGAAGCGCCGCCGAAACGCGCGCGTTTCTGAGCAGCCAGAATCCGGGCGGCGCGTTGGTCACGACCGATGAGGTCGCGACGATCGTGCTGGAATTGCTCACCGGCTCGAAGAACGGCGCGATCGCCGAGTTGCCCGGTGGAACGACCGACGGACGCGCGAGCGTCGTGTGGAGAACCTGATGCGCATCGACGCGATCCAACCGGACGGCTGGAAGGCTCCGAAGGGCTACGCGAACGCGATCCGCGTCGAGGGAGCTTCGAAGCTGCTCTTCATTGCCGGGCAAATCGCCTGGGACGCGAACCAACAGCTGGTCGGTCGCGGTGACATGGCCGCGCAGTTCGGGCAAGCTCTCGCGAACGTGGTCGCGTGCGTGCACGCCGCGGGCGGCGAACCGCAGCACGTCGTGCGGATGACGGTGTACGTGACCGACAAGCAGGCCTACCTCGCCGCCGCGCGCGCGATCGGCGAAGTCTGGCGCACGCATTTCGGCCGCCATTTCCCCGCGATGTCGCTCGTGCAGGTGGCGGACCTGCTCGAGGACGGTGCATTGGTCGAGATCGAGGCAACGGCGGCGCTGACCTCATGATTGACAACGGTGTCAGTTCGATCCATCCACCGACCGGGTCCTGACCGCGGCTATCATCCGCGCCCCGATGAAGCCGCAGCACTTCCGCTACCACGAGGATCAAGGCGTCGCCGTCCTCCGTCTCGATCGGCCCGAGCGACTCAACGCGCTCACCTTCGACAGTTATCGCGAGCTCACGGACACGTTCGCGACCTTGCGCACGCGGACCAGCGTCCGCGCGGTCCTCGTCACCGGCACGGGTCGCGCGTTCTGCACCGGCGGAGATCAGCGCGACATCATCGCGCCGCTCTTGACGGCGACTCCGGCAGAGCTGAATGCGTTCACGCGCATGACGTGCGAGCTCATCGCTAACGTGCGGCGACTCGAGAAGCCGGTGGTCGCGGGGCTCAACGGCATCACGTGTGGAGCAGGCGCGGTGCTGGCCGCCGCGTGCGACATTCGCATCGCGGCGGAGAGCGCGAAGATCGCGTTCCTGTTCACGAAGGTCGGTTTGTCCGGAGCGGACATGGGCGCGGCGTGGCTACTGCCCCGGATCGTCGGCCTCGGGCGCGCGAGCGAGATGCTCATGAGCGGGGACTGGGTCGACGCGCGACGTGCTCACGAAATCGGACTCTACAACCGCGTCGTGAGCGACGCCGAGCTGCCGAGTACGGCGTTCGAAACGGCGCGCGCGCTCGCGGCGGGTCCCGGAATGGGCCTCGCGATCACGAAGCGCATGTTGAACGCCGAGTCGTCGATGACGTTCGAGGCTGCGATGTCGGCCGAGGGATGGGTTCAGGCCGAGTGCATGGAAAGTCCTGATTACGCCGAGGGATATCGTGCTTTCGTCGAGAAGCGCGCACCGGACTTCGCGGCGGCGGCCGAGCGTGCAAGGGGACGATCATGAGCGATGCGGTGAAGCTCGCGGACTTGCGCGCGGCAGCGCGCGCGGTCGGTGCAGCGATCGCGCCGCGCCTCGAACACTTGGGCGAGGACGCGGCCGCGCGGTTGGCTCTCGCGGCGTTGGCCGAGGCCGGTCTCACGCGCTGGGCCATTCCGACGCGGGACGGCGGCGAGAACGCGCACGGGCTGTGCCCCGCTGACGAAGTGTCGACGCGAGCACTGTGCGCACTCCGCGACGAACTCGCGTGGCATTCGGCGATGCTCGACGTGATGCTCGTGATGCAGGGACTCTCGGGATATCCGGTTGCGCGCGGCGGCTCGACCGAGTTGCGTGCGGAAGTCCTGCCGCGCCTCGCGGACGGATCGTCGATCGGCGCCTTCGCGTTGACCGAGCCGGGCGCGGGTTCGAGCGTCGACGAGGTCGCGACCGTCGCGGAACGAATGGGATCTAACTGGCGGATTTCAGGCCAAAAGACGTTCATCTCGAACGCGGGTATCGCGGATCACTATAGCGTGCTCGCGCGGACGTCGGGCGAGCCGGGCTCGCGCGGCGGCCTCACGATGTTCAGTCTGCCGGGGTCCTCGAAGGGACTTCGAACCGAGCGCTTCGAAGTGCTCGGTCCGCATCCGATCGGTGACGTCTTCTTCGACGGCGTCGAAGTCTCCGATGCGCGCCGACTCGGGGAAGTCGGTCGCGGTCAAGAACTCGCGCTCGCCACGCTCGGACGATTCCGCGCGTCTGTCGCGGCCTGTGCGAATGGGCTCGCGCGTCGCGCGCTCGACGAGACGAAAGCGCGTCTCGGCTCCCGCAGTCAATTCGGGAGACCGCTCGCTTCTTTCCAAGCCTTGCGATTCGAGATCGCGGAGATGGACGTGCGTTTGCGCGCGGCCCAATTGCTCACGGACGAGGCTGCAGAGGCCGTCGATCTCGGTGTGAACGCGATCGCTTCGGTCGCGCGCGCCAAGTACTACGCCACGGAAGCCGCCGGTTGGATCGCGGACCGTGCTGTGCAGCTCCACGGTGGTCTCGGAGTCAAGCGCGGCACTGTCGTCGAGCGCATCTATCGCGACGTCCGAGCATTGCGCATCTACGAGGGGACGAGCGAGATCCAGAAGCTCGTCCTCGCGCGCGAGCTCCTCGGTTAGGCTCCTCGCCGAATGGCCAAGTTCCAGAGACACATTTTCGTCTGCACCAACTCGCGTCAGGACGATCCGCGCGGTGATTGCGCCTCCAAAGGCGCGCACGAAGTCGCGGACGCGTTCAAGAAGCGGATTCACGACGCGGGGCTGAAGCGCATCGTTCGACCGAACAAGGCCGGCTGCCTCGATCAGTGCGCGCGCGGTTGCACCGTCGTCGTCTACCCCGAACAGGTTTGGTACGGCGGCGTGACGGCCGCGGACGTCGAGGAAATCGTGGAGTCGCACATCCTCCGTGGGATCCCCGTCGCTCGTCTCGTGATCCCGGACGGTGAACTGACGGGCAAAGCACCGTGAAAGGCCCCTTGGACGAGGAAGCGAAAGCGCTCCTGCGCCGCATCTTGGAGCGCACGGCGTATCGGCAAATCATGGTCGCGAACATCCGCGGCCACGGGCTCAAATACGTGCTCGACGT
>CAZKIY010000102.1:3526-5388 GCA_964552875.1 uncultured Planctomycetaceae bacterium | reverse complement strand
GGCAAATCATGGTCGCGAACATCCGCGGCCACGGGCTCAAATACGTGCTCGACGTGGCGGAGAAAGAGCTCGTCGTGCGCGATCTCGAGGTCGGGCTCGAGATCCTGCGACACGTCGAGCGTCTGCATGCCGAACTCGACGGAGAAGCGCTCGCGATGTCCGTGCGCGACGCGATGGATCGCATTCCATACCCGTATTCACGCCTGGAGCTCGCAGTCTGCTTGGCCCTCGTCGGTCGAGCGGAGAAGCTCGTCGCTTCGACGTATCTCGAAAGCCGGAGCCTCGGCATGGCCGGCATCGCGCGCCGCATCCACGATCTCGAGCGACCGGGCACTCGCATGCTGGAGATGCAGCTCGCCGAGTTCTGCTCCGAGCCCGGCAATCGCTCGACCGCGCAGCAGTTCGTCAATCGCTGGATCGCGATCGCGCTCGTTGCCTTCGGTCGGCCCGGAACAGTCGGAGATCAGCGCAGTTATTCGCTGGGACTTCGATCCGCTCGCGTGGACGAGCTCGTACGCCGTTTCGTGAGCGAGGTACGGCCGTGGTGCGAGAGTTATCACCTGGCCCTGCCCGACGTATCGACGCTGGGCATCGATCTCGCGCCCGAGGGAGTGAAGCATGGTGCCCGCAAGACTTGAGACCGGAGTGGTTCACGATCCCGAGCGTTGGCGCGCTCAATTCCCGATCGTCGAGGACACGACTTACCTCGTGAACCACAGCCTCGGCGCCATGCCGGCGCGGGCGCGCGACAAGATGGCCGAGTTCCTCGATCAATGGGCCACGCGCGGTGTGCGAGCTTGGGGCGAGGGCTGGTGGGACATGCCCGTCACTGCCGGGAACGTGCTCGCGCGGATGATGAATGCGCCGCAGGAATCCGTCGTCATGCACCAGAACGTATCGGTGGTGCAGTCGTCGATCGCGAGCTCGCTCGACTTCTCGGGGCGTCGCAACAAGGTCGTCTACACCGATCAGAACTTCCCCACCGTGATGTACGTGTGGGAAGGATTTCGGCGGCAGGGCGCGCGCATCGAGGTCGTTCCCACCGACGGCGTGCACGTGGACACGGCGCGCCTGCTCGAGGCGATCGACGACGAGACGCTCGTCGTCCCGATCAGTCACGTCACCTACAAGAGCCACTTCCTGCAGGACGCGGCCGCGATTTGTGCGCGGGCGAAGGAAGTCGGTGCGATGGTCGTGCTCGATACGTATCAGTCGCTCGGCACTGTTCCGATCGACGTGCAGGCGCTGAGCGTCGACTTCGTGTGCGGCGGATCGGTGAAGTGGTTGTGCGGAGGTCCGGGGGCGGGATACCTCTACGTGCGACCCGATCTGCTGCCGAAGCTCGAGCCGCGCATCACGGGTTGGGCCGCGCACGCCGCACCGTTCGCGTTCGAGTCGGGGCCGCAGCGTTACGCTACCGGTATCCGCCGCATGCTGCACGGCTCACCATCCGTCGCCGCGTTCTGGTGCGCGACGGCGGGTTACGAAGTGCTGCTCGAATGCGGCATCGATAATGTGCGCCGCTGGTCGCAACGACTCACGACGACGCTGCGCTCGAACCTGCTCGCCAAGGGCTTCCGCATCCACGGCCCCGCGGATCCGGCGCAGCGCGGCGGGACGATCACGGTCGGCCTCGACGCCGACGAGAACGGCCCGGCCTTCGTGAAAGCCCTGGAGGCGCGCGGAATCCTCGTGGATCACCGGCCGAACGCGGGGATCCGCGTCAGCCCGCACCTGTACACGCTGGAAGACGAGATGGACGAGTTCGTGGAGGCGATCGTCGAGCTGCGCGAACGCGGGACTTGGCGCGAGCACGTCAGCGCGAAGTCGTCCTACTGAGTACGGAGTCAGGCTCCACTCCG
>CAZKIY010000102.1:0-3426 GCA_964552875.1 uncultured Planctomycetaceae bacterium | reverse complement strand
ACTCCGTACTCCCCGGCGACGTGGATGGATTCAACTGACACCATCCGCAACGTCACCAGCCGCAACCGATCTCACATCAGCAGCGTGCCGGACTTCTGCCCGAGCAGGTCCTTCAGGCGCAGCATCACGTTCGAGTGGATCTGGCACACGCGGCTTTCGGTCAGGGCGAGCATCTCGCCGATCTCGCGCATCGTGTGACCGACTTGGTAGTACTGCTCGATGATGAAGCGTTCCTTGTGCGTCAGCGAACGCGTCAGGAAGTGCATCATGTCGCGCTTGTTCAGTTCGCCGATCGGGTCGGTCGCGCGGCGGTCTTCGAGGACGTCGACCTTCTCGACAGAACTGTCGTCCTCGCGGTCTTCCCACTTCTCGCTCAGGGAGAACATGGCCTTCGCGTTGGCGCTCGTGATCTCCATCGCGAGTTCGTCGTGCTCCATGTCGAGCTCCGACGCGAGCTCGGCGTGCGTCGGTTCGCGGCCGAAATCACCGGTCAGTTTCTGGTAGGCGCGCTCGATCCGCGAAGCCTTGAGGCGCACGAGGCGCGGCACCCAGTCCTGCGAACGCAGATGGTCGAGGATCGACCCGCGAATCCGCATCGTGCAGTACGTCTTGAACTTGATGTTGCGCTCCGGCTCGAAGCCGCGGATCGCGTCCATGAGACCGAAGTTGCCCCACGAGATCAGGTCGTCGACGTCGATCGACTTCGGCAGCGATTGGAGCTGGCGCTCGGCGATGTAACGCACGAGCGGCTGGTGCCTCTCCATGAGCAGGTTGCGGAACGCCTCGATTTCATCGGCCTTCTTGGCCTTGCGCGCCTTGTGGTAGGCGAGCCAGATGTCCTCGGTCGTCGTCTCGCCCGGCTCGCCGGCGCCGGACAATCCCTTGCGCTGCGGTGCGCTGGGAAGCGCCTCGACCCGGCTCTTCTGGACGTCACCAACCAAACGCAGTCGCGTCTCGGTCTTCGCCTCCACGGGCGTCTCGATCTTCTTGGCGGCTGCGGACTTTTTCTGAGGCATCCTCGATCCTTCTCCGAAAGTGGCGGGGGCGTACAAGCGGTTCAGGTGGTCATCAACGAATGGACCGGGACGCCGGCGAGACGCTTGCGGCCGTCCAGGAATCCGAGTTCGATCACGAAGGCAGCACCGACGGGCTTGCCTCCGATGCGGTTCACGAGCTTGAGCGCGGCTTCCATCGTCCCGCCTGTCGCGAGCAGGTCGTCGACGAGCAACACGCCTTGGCCAGGCTTGCATGCGTCGAGATGGATCTCGAGCTTGTCCGTGCCGTACTCGAGGTCGTAGCTTTCGGCCGCCGTCTTCCACGGGAGCTTCCCGGGTTTGCGGATCGGCACGAAGCCTTTCTGCAAGTGATGCGCGAGCGCGGTCCCGAAGATGAACCCGCGCGACTCGATGCCGCACACGAGGTCGAAGCTCTGCGGGTCGACTTTCGCCGCGAGGCCGGCGATCACCTCTTGCAACCCGCGCGCGCTGCCGAGCAGCGGCGTGATGTCCTTGAAGAGGATGCCCTTCTTCGGGAAGTCGGGGACGTCGCGGATGTAGCTCTGGATCACGAGGCTTCGTCTTCCTGCGCCGACCACCCGCTCGTGCCCCGAAGTGGAAAGGGTTTCCACATCCAAGCGTGGGGGGTGCCCGACGTCTTTCGGCGCGAACCTTCCCGGCCTTGAGGGCGACCCTACATCTCGTCGGGAGCCACGCAGCCGAGCAGTCGCAAACCGTTGCCGATCACTGTTTTAGAAGCGCGCACGAGAGCCAGACGGGCGGCCGTGACGGCCGGCTCCTGACCCAGGACGCGGGCTTGCACATACCACGCGTTCAGATCGCGTCCAAGGGCGAGCAGCGCGTTCGCGACGAGCGAGGGCTCGGCGTGCTCGGCCGCAGAGCGCACGACCTCGGGGAAACGACCGAGGCGCGTGAGCACGGAGCCGGCGTCCTCGAGCTTCGACCAGTCGGGTGCCGCGCCACCTTCGCCGGCTGCGAGCACTTTGCGCTCGATCGAGGCCAGACGAGCGTGCGTGTACTGCAAGTACGGCCCGGTCTCGCCCTCGAAGGACAAGATCTCTTCACGGTCGAAGAGGACGTCCTTGATGCGCTCGCGCTTCAGGTCGTTGAACACGATCGCACCGATGCCGATCTGCTCGGCGACGGCCCTCGGATTCTCGAGGAGAGCGTTCTTCTCGGCGATGATGCGCGTCGATTCCTCGACGACTTCGTCGAGCAGGTCGTCGAGCACGAGGACGTCGCCCTTGCGGCTCGCGAGCTTCTTCTTGTCGCGCCCGAGCAGCAATCCGAAGTCGACGTGCTCGACGCGCGACTCCCACGGGAGTCCGAGGCGCTTCAGCACGGCCTTCAGTTGACGGAAGTGCAGCTTCTGTTCGGCGCCGACGACGTAGAGCGCGCGCTCGAAGTGGAACTCCTCGTAGCGATGGAACAGCGCCGCCAAGTCGCGGGTGGCGTACAGCGTCGTGCCATCCGTCTGGCGCAGGAGGCACGGGGTCTCCTCGAGGCCCTTGTCGATGGCTCCGAGCTGCACGACGAGCGCGCCCTTCGAAACCTCGGTGATTTGCCCCTTTTCGCAGGCGTCGATCGCGGAGCCGATGAACGGCTCGTAGAAGCTCTCGCCGCGCACGAGGTCGTGGTGGATCCCGAGGCGCGCGTACGTCTTCGAGAATCCGCGCAAGGAGGCTTCCGTGGCCCAGCGCCACGTGGCGCGGACCTCGCCGTCACGGCCGCTCTCGAGCTCCTGCCACGCCGCGCGCGCTTCCGCCGCGAACGTCGGATCCGATTCTGCGGCCTTCTTGCTGCGCTGGTAGAGCTCCAGGAGCCCGCGCACGGGATCCGTCTCGAGGTCGACCTCGCTCTTCCAGCGACGCAGCGCGACGACGAGTCCGCCGAACTGCGAACCCCAGTCGCCTATGTGGTTGATGCCGACGACGCGGTAGCCGAGCGCGCTGAAGATCCGGCCGAGCGCCGCGCCGAGGATCGTCGAGCGCAGGTGCCCGACGTGCATCGGCTTGGCGATGTTCGGGCTCGAGAAGTCGATGACGATCGTCTTCCCGGCGCCTTCGTTCGAGCCGCCGTAGCTCGCGCCGCGCGCGCTGATTTCGCCGATCACGGCCTGCGCGAGCGGACCGCGCGGAATCGTGAAGTTCAGATACGGTCCCGCGGCGGTGGCGCGGATCGACGGCAGCGTGCTCGAGAGCGACGTCGCGAGTTCGGCCGCGAACACCGGCGGGGCCTTCTTCGCGAGCTTCGCGGCCTGAAAACACGGGAACGCGACATCGCCCATGGCCGAGTCGCGCGGCGCTTCGAGCTTGACCTCGGCTTCGTTCAGGCCCGTGGCCCGCGCGAGCGCGGCGCGAATCGCATCCAAGAAGATCTGCATGGCGGGCCGCCGTTGTAGGGGATCGCG
>CAZKIY010000101.1:9921-13130 GCA_964552875.1 uncultured Planctomycetaceae bacterium | reverse complement strand
GCTCGATCCGGATGTCATCGAGTTCGTAGGCGACCTGAACGCCGCGCACGCGACGAGCGACGGCCTCGAGTCGCGTCAGCGTCGACCCGGCGCGCAACGGCACGCGGATGTCCGACCACGCGTCGTTAGCTCCGATGTCCTTCGCCAACGAGCGACGACCATCGGTGTCGATGACCTCGAGACCACGCGGGCCGTCCGTGACGTCGGCCGAGCGCAAGCGATACGCCAGCACGTCGCCATCCACGACGTCCAACGTGTCGAAGGGCAGCACCACGGCCGGATCGGCCGCATCCTGCGCGGAGGGCGACGCGAGGAAGGCCAACACGCGCGACCGGGTGGGCGGCGCTTGGCTCGACGCGGCAGTTCCAGCGAGAGCGAGTGCAGAGAGGAGCGTAGCCGTGGCGGCGCGGAGCATGGGGATCCGCGAAGTCTACTCCGTGACGCGCACCCGGGATCCCTACTACGCTCGCGTCCCACCATGGAATCGAGGACGTTCGACGCGCTCGACCTGTACGAGCGAACCGTACAGGACGCGGATCGCACCGTGGAGCTCCTCCACGCGGTCCACGGCGCCGAACCGCGCATCCTGGGCGAGGATTTCGCCGGGTCCGCCGCGCTTTCGAGAGCCTGGGTCGCGCGCGGTCCGGATCGTCGTGCGTTCGCAGTCGACGTCGACGGGGCGGCTTTGGCGCGCGGCACCCATCCGCGGATCACCGCTCACGTCCACGACGTGCGCTCGTCCGAGATCCGCGTGCTAGGGCCCTGCGACGTCGTCCACGCCGGGAATTTCTCGATCGGCGAACTCGGGGTCCGCGCCGAGTTCCTCGACTGGGCACGCAACGCACGCTCGCGACTGGCGCCGGGTGGGATCGTCGCGCTCGACACGTACGGCGGCGAGTCCGCTTGGCGCGTCGGCGCCCTGGAACGCCGCCGAGTCCTCGCGGATGGAGTCGAGATCCGCTGGTGCTTCGAGCAGCGCAGCGCGGACCCGCGCACGGCTCGCGTCGTGAACGCGCTGTCCTTCCGGGTCGTGCGGAAGAGCGAAGTCGTCGCCAGCTTCCCCGACGCGTTCGTGTACCGCTGGCGACTGTGGTCGATCCCGGAGATCGTCGACGTGCTGCGCGAAGTGGGCTTCGAGGAGGTCCGCGTGCGCACACGACTGGACGACGACGCTCCGGTCGAGGTCGAGATCGGCGCGAGCTGCGTGGCACTGATCTCGGCGCGCCGCTGAGAACCCGTGAAGAAATCACACGCTCTCACGACGCGAAGCGTCGCCACATGAATCCGAGAGCCCGTAGATTCGATTTCTTCACGGGCTCTCAGACTCCAGTGCCGCCGCTCCGCAGCGCGAGAGGCCGTGACTTCTCCACGGCCTCTGAGAGTGAAACGCGCGGACCGTCCGCGAGCACGAAGCCCGCGAACGGTCCGCTCGATGTCCACGTCACGGGCTCGACGTGAGCCCGCGCGCCCGTCACATCCCGTCGATCCCGAACGGGAACGTCATGTAGACATCACCGACCGGGTCGCTGAACGTCGCGAGGAACTGGTGGATGCCGTTCCGCGTGTCGAACAGTTCGCCTTGCACGAGGAAGCCCGGCATCACCGTGACTCGCAAGCGCTGCGACCACTGGTTGGGATTCGTCGGGAATGCGCTCGGGTTGTACATGACGGTCTGCACCGAGAAGTTGAGCTGGCCCGTGGTGAGGTTCGGCACGCGCAAGTTGGGTCGGTCCGTCATCGTCACCGGCCACGCGTAACGCACCGAGGTCAGGTGCGAGTGGTAGAGGTGACCGAAGAGCGTGAGGTCGCTGCCCGTGCCGCCGCGGCCGACGAGCTGATGGCATTCGGCCGCGTTCAGGCAGACCGTGATGGTCGAGCTGGCCGACGGCGAGAAGTTGTCGGTGGCGACGAAAACGAGGTTCGTGACGCCGACTTGGAACTGGTTCGGCGTGAACGTGCACGTGATCGAAGCGGGATTGCCCGGCGTCGGCACGCACACGAGGTTCGGCGTGTTCGTCGTCTCGACGATGTTCACGATCTGGTTCGCCTCGGGGCCGATCGACTGGACCGTGAACTGGACCGGAACGCCGACCGAAGCCATCAAGCAACCCGTCGGCGGATTGAGGAAGATCGGAGGCGTGTTCTGAATCGTGCCGGTCAAGAAGCACTGGCGCGTGTTGTCGAGGAAGCTCACGCCGTCGGCCGCACCGCCCGGACCGTCGTAGTCGTTGCCCTCGTGATCGAAGCGACCGATCTGGAAGAAGTTCACGCCATCGCCGGCATTGATGCCCACGGTCGCGGGCGTCCCGCCGAAGCCGCCGACGCCGCCGGAGGCCGAGCCCGTCGTCCACTGCATGTCGCCGTAGCAGAAGCACACGTTCTGCCCAATGCCGACCAGCGGATCCGTACCGTCGCTCATGATGAGCTGGAAAGTGCAGAGCTTGTCGGCTTGCGAAAAGAAGTAACCCACGTGATCCCACGTCACGGTCAGTCGATTCGATTCGATTTTGTAGTAGACGACGCCGCTCAAGCTGTTGCGCGTGTCGACGTCGGCCCAGAACGGCGCGATCATCGGGAAGCCGTTCACCGGGAATCCCGTCGATGTGAAAGTGTCGAATCCCGCGCCGAACGAGACGTTGCCGTTGTTGTTGATGAAGACCTGATTCTGCGGCGATCCGAACATGTCGAAGTTGAACGGCAGATTGATCGCCAGCGTCGTGTCGTCGTCGTTGCGCTGACACGGATCGCCGGGGTTGGCCGGCCCGCTGCCGCCGATCCCGTCGAACACCACGACCGTGTGCGTTCCGTCGACGGGAATGCAGAGGTTGGCAGTACTGCCCAGATTGCAGGTGCCTTCCTGCACGGGACCAGCCGGCTCGTAGACCTTCGTGCCTTGCGCGAAGGCAGCGGTCGATAGCGCGGCGAATGCGAGGAGACGCGTTGAACCGAAAAGACGAAGCATGGGGGTACCTCGGTGCGAGAGTGAATTCGGAAAAGAGCTGCTCGTCCTTGCTTGCGGGCGGGGGGGGGCAGCGCGATGCGTATTGACGTCCTGTTGGCCGGTTTCGTCAAGCGCCTGCGTTGATCGGCCGGCGTTCGGACCGGATTTCCGGCACGCGCTAGGAAACTCCATTCGAGACCGCGAGTCGCCGGCACCTGGAACGACTCGAGCCTTCGATGAGCGGCCCGCACCGGGCAGCTCGCGTCGT
>CAZKIY010000101.1:0-9821 GCA_964552875.1 uncultured Planctomycetaceae bacterium | reverse complement strand
ACCTGGAACGACTCGAGCCTTCGATGAGCGGCCCGCACCGGGCAGCTCGCGTCGTGCCGCGATTCCAGAAGTCGGACGGGATCGTCCAGGATCAGGACAGAGTACGCGCGCACTCGGCGCTCGTGCGCGCTGCGAGGCGCGCGCGACCGATCGCTCCCGAAGGTTCCGATCCAGCGATTTCTCGCTGGACGTTGCGCGGATCCGCGCGATCCGCGCCCCGAACGACCGGACCTCCGGACCGTGGCTCGCGCCCCGCTGGGTCTTCGCGCGGGCATGGCATCCCGATTGCACTCGTACTCGGTCGTGGTCTGGATCCTCGCTCCCCTCGTCGTCCTCGCGCTGGCTCTGGTGCTCGCGATCCTCGGCGTCCGCCGTTCGGAGCGTCAGCGCTTGCGCGGGCTCCTCGATGCGCGCGTCGAGGCCCGCTCGACCGGAAGCCATCGGGCTCGCCTCCAGCACCCCCACATCGACCTGTCGCGCTGCATCGGGTGCGGGACCTGCGTGGCCGCGTGCCCCGAGGAAGGCGTGCTCGAACTCGTCCACGGTCAAGCGATCGTCGTGCACGGCGCGCGCTGCGTGGGCCACGGGCGGTGCGCGGCCGAGTGCCCCGTCGGGGCCATCGCCCTCACGTTGGGCGACATCAGCACGCGGCGAGACCTGCCCGTCCTGCGCGCGAATCGCGAGTCGAGCCACGTGCCCGGACTGTTCCTCGCCGGTGAGGTGACGGGCTATGCGCTCGTCCGCACGGCCATCGCGCACGGCACGGCTGCGGCGGACGAAGCGCTGAAGCGCGCGCGGCTCGCGGCGGCGCCGGCCATCCGTCAGGCACGGGTCGGCCGCGAGTCCGGCGGTGTCGCGCTCGCGGACGAGCCGCCGGTCCTCGATCTCATCGTCGTGGGAGCCGGGCCGGCGGGCATCGCGTGTTCGCTGCGCGCGAAGGAACTGGGGCTCTCGTTCACCACGCTCGAGCAGGACGAGCTCGGCGGAACCGTCGCGAAGTACCCACGCAAGAAGCTGGTCATGACGCAGCCCGTGGACCTCCCCCTCGTCGGCCGACTGTCGCGCACGAGCTACTCGAAGGAGGAACTCGTCGAGCTGTGGCAACGCGTCGCGCGCGAACACGACCTCCCGATCCGCGCCGGGGCGACGTTCACGCGCGTCGAACAACGCGACGACGGGACGTTGCGCGTTCACACGAAGTCCGACGTGCAGGACGCGCGCACGGTGGTGCTGGCGCTCGGCCGTCGCGGCAGCCCACGGCGCCTCGGAGTTCCGGGCGAGGGCCTGTCCAAGGTCTCGTACTCGTTGCTCGACGCGCACGGCTACAGAGACCGTCGCATCCTCGTCGTCGGCGGCGGCGACAGCGCGGTCGAGGCCGCCCTCGGCCTCGCGGAGCAACCCGGCAACGTCGTCTCGATCTCGTACCGCAAGCAGGCGTTTTTCCGATTGAAATCGCGCAACGAAGCGCACGTCGCACAGGCCCTCCGATCCGGGACCTTGACGGCGTTGTTCGAGAGCGAGGTCGTCGCGATCCAGGAAGCCGACGTGCTCCTCCGCACGAGGGACGGGCAGGTGGAGGCGCTGCCGAACGACGAGGTGTTCATCTTCGCGGGCGGGACGCCGCCGACCGAAGTCCTCGAAGCTTCCGGCGTCTCCTTCGATCCGAGCGAACGCGCGGCGGAACCCATCCTCGCAGAGCTCGGCACCGGACTCCTGCCTGCGCTCGGCGTCGCCTTCGTCCTCGCGCTCGGCGTCGTCGTGTGGACGTTCGCGCACGCCGACTACTACGCCGCGCCGCTCACGGAGCGGCCCTTCTCGGCGAAGCATGCGCTGCTCTCGCCGACGGGCTCGTTCGGATTGACCTGCGGCATCGCGGCGACAGCGTGCGTCTGCGCCAATCTCACGTACCTCGCGCGCCGATCGCGGCGCTTCCCGTGGATCCCGGGCTCCCTGCGCGCCTGGATGACGGCGCACGTCGCCACGGGGATCGCAGCGTTGCTCCTCGTGCTCGTGCACGGCTCGATGGCGCCGCGCAGCACGGTCGGAGGTCATGCCGCCTGGGCCTTGGCGTTCCTGGTCCTCACGGGAGCGATCGGTCGGTACCTCTACAGCTTCGTCCCGCGCGCCGCGAACGGGCAGGAGTTGGAGCTCGACGAGGTTCGCGCGCGCATCGCGACGCTTTCGTCCGAGTGGGACGCCGGACGCGGTGGTTTCACCGACGCGCTCCGCGCCGAGGTCGACCGATCGACGACCGAGGATCGTTGGCGCGGATCACTGCCGGCGCGTCTCCTCGCGTTGGCGCGGTCGCGTCGATCGGCGCGGATCCGACTCGCGGCGATGCGCGATCGAGCCCGCTCCGAGGGCATCGCGCCGCACGAGGTCGAACGGCTCATCGATCTCGCCAGTCGCGCTCAGCGGGCCGCGATGACGGCCGCGCACTTCGAGGATCTGCGCGGAATCCTGGCCTCCTGGCGCTGGTTCCACCGCTGGGTCGCGCTGTTCTTCGTGCTCGTCCTCGTGAGACACGTCGTCCTCGCGGTGCAGTACTCCGACATCCTCGGATGAGAACCGGACGCAGTGGATGGGTGCTCGGCATCGTGTCGGCGGCGTTCGTCGTCACGCTGGTCCTCTTCGTCTCGCGCTCCGACTCGCCGGGCCCGATCACCCGAGTGCATGCCGAGTCCGCGCGAATCGACGAGGCCGATTGCGCGGCCTGCCACGGCGACGGGCCCAAAGGCATGACCGCAGCCTGCACGATCTGCCACGCCGAGATCGGGCGTCAGGTGACCGAATCCGCCGGCTTTCACGGCGGGCTCGCCGACGTCGCACGCTGCGGACGTTGTCACGGGGAGCACCACGGATCCGATTTCGAGCTGGCCGGCGTCGGCGCGTTCGCGCTGGCGGGAGTGTCCGATCGAGGAGCGTATGCGCACGAGGGTCTGTCGTTCGCGCTCGGCGGCGTACACACGAGCGGCCTGGATTGCCGCGCGTGTCACGAGCACGCGGACGACGCGGTCCTCGCCGAATCGACGCGTCGATTCCTGGGCGAATCGCAGCGTTGTGCGAGCTGTCACGACGATCCGCACGCGGGACGCCTCGCGGACTGCCGATCGTGCCACGGCGAAACGGAACCGTTCGCCCGGGTCGCGGCGTTCGTGCATCCCGTCAGTTTCGAGTTGGCGGGAGCCCACGCACGCGCGGCCTGCGTCGACTGCCACGCGCGCGGCAGCGAGTTCGCGATCGAAGCCGGCGGGAGCGCGGCGGCGACCCGGGAGCCTCGGGACTGCGCCGCGTGTCATGCCTCTCCGCATGCGGCGCCGTTCGTGACCGCCGTCGCCGCGCGACTCGCGGTCGGCGCCGGCGAGTCGTGCGCGAGCTGTCACGCGGCGGAGCACGCTTCGTTCCGCGAACCGCGCCAGATCTCCGCGATCGAGCACGCCGCCAGCGGTTTCGAACTCGTGCCCCCCCACGATCGCGCTGCGTGCACGGACTGCCATTCGCGGCTCGCTACGCCCGAGCCGCACGTCGCGGCTTTCGCGGAGTACGCCGCCGCACATCCGGGCCGATCGCCCGACGACTGCGCCGCGTGCCACGCGGATCCGCACGCCGGCCAGTTCGGCGGCAGCGCGGACCGAGTGGATTGCCTCGCGTGCCACGAACGCGCGCAGTTCGATCCACCGACGTTCGGCGCGGCGGAGCACGCGCGCACGCGGTTCGCGCTCGATGGAGCCCACGCCGAGGCGTCGTGTCACGCTTGCCACGCGCAACACGCTGGAGCTCCGCGGATGTTCCGCGGCACGGACACGAGCTGCGCGAGTTGCCACTCCGACGCGCACGACGGCGCGTTCTCGCGCGAGGCGATCACGGCGAACGAGGAGAAGTCGGGTAGCGACTGCTCGACGTGTCACACGAGCACGAAGTTCGCCGACGTCGAGCGGTTCGATCACGCGCGTTGGACTTCGTTCCCGCTCGAGGGCGCGCACGCCGCGGCCGGTTGCGAAGCGTGCCACCGGCCGCGATCGAGCCCCGACGTGCACGGTCGCGGCTTCGGAATGGTCGCCGAGCGCTTCCCGGGCGACACCGCGAACTGCGCGACGTGTCATGCGGACGCGCACGGCGGCTACTTCGCGCGACGACTCGGAGGCTTGACGTGCGCGACTTGCCACACGCCGGGGAGTTTCCATGCGGCGGCGGACGCGTTCGACCACCGAGCCCACACGGGTTTCGAGCTCGCCGGCGCGCACGATCGTGCGACGTGCACGGCGTGCCACTCGAAGACTTCCGACGGCGTTCGCACGACGCCGCACCCCGGCGCCGGATCCGACGATTGCGCGGTGTGTCACGCAGATCCTCACGCGGGCGCCTTCGATCGTGTGAATGGAGGAGCTGCACGTTGCGCGAGCTGTCACGGCGAGGATTCGTTCGCGCCGGTGCGCGACGGATCGTTCGATCACGGCGCGTGGACGGGATTCGCGCTCTCCGGCAAGCACGCCGCGGCCGCTTGCGCGAGCTGCCACGCGCAACGAACCGAACGCGACCAGAACGGCCGCATGACGGAGCGCGCGCAAGGCACGCGCTGCGCCGATTGCCACGCGGATCCCCACGCCGGCCAGTTCGCGAGCGGAGGTTCGACCGATTGCGCGGCGTGCCACTCGACGTCGCCGGACTTCCTCACGCTCGACTTCGACCACCAACGTGATGCGCGGTTCGCGCTCGACGCGACGCACGCGCGGCTCGCGTGCTCGGACTGTCACATCCCCTGGCGCGCGCCCGGCGGCGCGCGTGTCGTGCGCTACAAACCGCTGGGGGTCGAGTGCGCCGATTGCCACGACGCACAGGGAGGCACTGCGCGATGAGTTCCAAGTTCGCGCCGCTCCTCGCTCTCGCGATCCTCGCGCGCACGCTGTCCGCGGCAGAGATCCGCCTCGAGCTGCGCGTGACCAGCACGGCGGGTGCGGCGGTCTACGTCGACCGCGGATCCGCGGGCGGGCTCGTCGAAGGAGATCGCGTCGAATTCCGCTTGGAATCCGGCTCCGTCGCGACGGGTATCGTGCGCTCGGCGACCGTGAACAGCGCGCGCGTCGAGCTGGATCCCGGCTCGGAACGTCCGCCGACGGGAACCCGGGGCGAAGCGCGCGTACCCGATGAGAGGCCGCATGCGGATCCCACTCCGCGCGCCCACGACACAGTCGATCACGCGCCCTGGACGCATCCACCCGAGGAATGGAACAACGATCGTCCCCTGCTCGCACCGGCCTTCGGGCTCCCGCCCGAGGCGCGCGCAGCGAACGTCCACGGCCGCGCTTGGTTCCGCTTCGACGGCTCGCGCAACGACGAAAGCGGCGACACGTACAGCCTCTTCTCCGTGGGCACCGACACGACGCTCGAGAATCCGTTCGGTGATGGTGGCGCGGTGCGCGTCGCGGGCGAGATCTTCGCGAGGTCGGCGGACGTCGACGGCGACGACGGGCTCTACGACTACGACGATGCAGGGCTGCGGCTCGATCACCTCGCGTACTCCGTGGGCGGGACCGAGGATCGGCCCAACCAGTTCCTCGTCGGTCGATTCCTCCAGGAGGCGGTGCCGGAGTTCGGCGTGCTCGACGGCTTCGAGTGGAACCGACGAACGCGCGGTGGAACGAGCTTCGGAGCTTCCGTCGGTTGGATGCCCGAGCCGACTCCCGATCGATCGTCGTTCGAGGACGTGCAAGCGGCGGTGAACGTGCGCCAGGCCTTCGGAGCCGACGAGGCGGCCGAGATCGGCGTCGGATGGCAGAGCACGTGGCACGACGGCGAAGCGGATCGGAATCTCGCCGTCGTCGAAGCCGGCGTGCGTCCGTCGGACGCGTGGTCGGTGCGAGCGACGGCATGGGTCGATCTCTACGACTCGTCCGACACGCTGAAGTCGACAGGGTTCGAGCTGACCGAGGCACGGCTCGCCGCGACGTGGCGGGCGAACTCGGAATCGGGGCTGCGCGCGTTCGTCGCACAGAGGCGGATCCCCGAGCTCCTGCGGGACGAGTTCCTGGCGCGACGCGCGGACGACGTGATGAACTCGGTCCTGGACCGCGTCGGCGTGAGCGGTTGGACGCGCGTCGGGAACTCCACGCGGCTCGATGCACGTCTCGAAGGCTGGAGCGACGAGGAGGACGAGGGCTTCACGGGCGAACTCGGCGTCGGCTTCGAAGGCGTCTTCGGCAACGCGAGTTCGCTCACTGCCGCGGCCTCGTGGGCCGACGGCTCGTACTCGAGCGGCCCCGGCGGGCGGCTTCAGGCCAACATGGCCTTCGGTTCGACGCGCGCCGGCCTCGGTTGGCATTCGGCGTGGTATTCGCAGAAGGACTACGGCGGCGACGACGCGGACATCGCGCAGCACGCGGCCTTCGGTTCGCTCGACGTCGCGCTGTCCGACGATTGGGATCTCTCGTTCGTGGTCGATCGATCGTTCGGCGACGGCGCCGACGGGTGGACCGCGGGCTTCCTCCTGCAGGCGAGATACTGAGGACTGCCATGGCCACAGCCTCGATCTTCGGCATCCGACGCGCGCACGCATCGATCGCGGCGCTCGCGCTCGCCTTGACGTCGCTCGCGTGCGCGGTCGGCGTCGCGGGTCGCCGCGCGTACGAACCCGTCGCGCGCCAGGAATGGCAGCACGCGCGCGGTCCCGTCGTGCCGCACGACACGTTCCCGCGGGACTGCTCGCTGTGTCATGCCGGCTCGACCTGGCAGAAGATTCGCGACGACTTCAACTTCGACCACGCGCGCGCGACGGGCGTCACGCTGAAAGGCGCGCACGACGCGGCCGAATGCCTGCGCTGTCACAACGATCGCGGTCACGTCGCCGAGTTCGCCGCTCGCGGCTGCGTCGGATGCCACGAGGACATCCACCAAGGAAGGCTGGGCTCCTCGTGCGATGTGTGCCACGACGAATCTGCGCCGGATTGGTCGCCTCGCGGAGCGATCGCCGAGCACGCGAAGACTCGCTTTCCCCTGGTGGGAGCGCACACCACGACCGCCTGCTGGGCCTGTCATCCCGGAGCGCAAGTCGGGAACTTCGTGCAGACGAGCACGCGCTGCGTCGACTGCCACGCGAAGGACCTCGCGGTCGCCACCGAGCCCGATCACCAGATCCAAGGTTGGACGGATTCGTGCGAGCGCTGCCACCTACCGACGGATTGGTCGCGCGCTGGCTTCGCGCACGGCTTCTTCCCGCTGCAGGGCGGTCACGGTGGCTTGGAGTGTTCGGCCTGTCACGCGGGCAACGATTTCAGCGGCCTCGACTCGAGCTGTTTCGCGTGCCACGCGGACGACTACGCTGCGGCGCGCGATCACGAAGCGCAGAACTTCGGGACGGATTGCCAACGCTGCCACACCATCCAGAGTTGGGAACGCGCGAACTTCGATCATGCAGGGATCGTCAGCGCCTGCATCGCTTGCCACGCCGACGATTACGACGCGACGACGCAGCCGGATCACGGGGCGAACGGCATCGGCACGAGCTGCCTGGACTGTCACTCGACGCGCTCGTGGGGCGACGGATCGTTCGAACACCGACAGTTCCCGATCCAAGGCGGCGACCACGGCGACCTCGATTGTTTGGCGTGCCACGAGGCGCCGGGGATGTTCCGGCAGTTCACGTGCGTGAGCTGTCACACACACTCCCCGCGCGAGATGAACAGCAAGCACGATCGTGTGCGTGGGTACACCTACCAGAGTTCGGCGTGCCTCAAGTGCCACCCGAACGGCGAGAAACGCTGAGGAATCACGGGCCGAGCTCGACGTCGCGAACTTGCCACGCGTCGAAGCGTTCGGGAATCAGATCCTCGGCTTCGGCGGCGGC
This sequence comes from uncultured Planctomycetaceae bacterium, assembly GCA_964552875.1. Taxonomy (GTDB): domain Bacteria; phylum Planctomycetota; class UBA1135; order UBA1135; genus JAEUHZ01. The sequence goes on along the minus strand of CAZKIY010000101.1, from coordinate 1,981 downwards.
AGGTCGCGCGCCTCGCACGCCGACTGCCAACCCTGGCGCGCATGCTGGCCGTCGCAGAACGGCTTGTTCGCGGATTGGCCGCAGCGGCACAGCGAGATCACCTGTCGGCCCGCCAGGCCGAACAGCTTTCCGGTCGCATCCGTGATCGTGAAATCGCCTTCGAGGCGGAGAGGGCCGTTGTCGTTCACTGTGATCTTGGTCATGAGGTCAGGGTAGCGACGTCGGGCCCCATCGTTCGCGTCGGATCCAGGATTGCCGGTCCGCGCAGGTCCACATCAGGCCGAACGAATCGCGGTACCCCGATCGGAGCGCCGCTTTCATCCCCCAGACGGATGATTCGGAGTGTCCGCACGGTGGACGGTGCCCCCTGGTTTTGCTCACAGCCCAAAGCGGATCTCGATGCCGTTCGTCAGGTCGAACGTCGCGCTCGTGCAGAACGTGGCCGTGTTGCGATACAGCACCTGGTAAGGACGAACGCCGGCGTCACGACGTTGCCTTGGACGTGAATCGCTGCTTCGACGGCTGCGGCTCGCCTATGAGCCCCAGACCTCGCCCTTCGGATTCGCAGCGACGCGCACGACGGCTTCGCAGTACGCGACCGCCGCGGCTTCGCACGATTCGAGCGGGCCCGTCAGCCACGCGGCCGCGAAGTTCGTCTCCGTCGGCGGCGGGAAGATCTTCACGGCGCGCACGCCGGCTGCTTTGAGCGCCATGTCGAGTCCGATCGTGGCTTCCATCGGCGGCGCGACGAGATACGCCATCGCATCGCCGGGCGAGAGGCCGGCGAGCGCGCTCAAGTAGTGACCGAGCGACGAGACGACGTGCGGGAACACCGCGGTCTTCTTCGCCTCGTCCGCCGCGTAGAAGCACGCATCGGACTCGAGGCAGCGCACGAGCGCGTGCAGGCCATCGTCGATCTCGGTCGGCGTGCTCGCGGCAAGCACTCCGAGGATCTCGCCCGACAGCGGGCCCGATGCGTGATTCGCTCCCGCATAGAAGCTCTTCGCGAAGACGACGTCGACGTTCGCGTGTTTCGTCGCCTCGTCGAGCGCGACGTAGGTCGGATCGTCTTGATCCACGGTGATGAGCCCCAGCGAACGATGTCGCGTCGGATCGGCGCCGTACGCGACGAGCAGCGCCGGATCGGCGTTCGGCAAGCGCCGCACGGACAGGATGCGCGGAGGCAGCGGTTGCAGGATCACTTCCCCACCTCCACGAGTCGCACGCGCACCTGTGGAGCGCGAGGCACGCGCGAAGCCGCTTCGCCGAGTTCCGCAGTCAGTCGGCTGAGATCGAGGTCGACGCCGCTCTTCTTCTGATCCACCATCGCGCGCGCCAGCACCGCAAGGCGCTCGCCGGCGACTTCGGGTCGCGTGCCGCGCGCGTGGATGTTCGACATCATGTTCCGCTGGCCGTCGGTGTTGCCAACCTTCGGATCGTAGACGAGGTACGCGGAGAGTCCGTCGCCCGTGCCGAGTCCGGGCCGCTCGCCGAGCAGGATGGCCGCGACTTTCGCGCCCACGACGGCGCCGATCTCGTCCTCGAGCCACACGCGCGCATAGCGCGCGACGACGGGCACGCCGACGGTCAGACCGCGGGCCTGACAGGACTTCGTGAACGACTCGAGCAGCGCGCGACCGTTCTGGATGCACGCTGTCGCGGAGAGTCCGTCCGCGAGGATGGGTTGCACGTCCACGCCGCGTTTTCCGGCCTGTTTCCAGCGCGCGAGCGACTCCTCGTCGAGCCTGCGACCGAGATCGGGGCGCAGCAGGAACTCGCGGTGATCCTGGACGCGACTGCGGAGACCGATCAGTCCGTTCTCGGTCGCCCACTGATCGGGCAGCTCTGCGGCGACCGCTTCGTGCGCGACGGCGAGTTCCGCTTGGAACTGCAACACGACATCCGTCGCGTAGCGCGTGCCGACGTGACCGATGCCGAGCAACGCCGTCGTGTGCGCGGCGGACTCGCGCGCATAACGCGA
>CAZKIY010000100.1:9500-13137 GCA_964552875.1 uncultured Planctomycetaceae bacterium | reverse complement strand
CGGCGTTCATCGCGACCGCGAGAACGGCGGAGGGGAGCCTGACTCCGTACGTCAATCACGTTTGCGCGACATCGCTCGGTCCATCTCGCGCCGGTCTTCGCGATCGCGCGTCGCGGCGCGCTTGTCGTGGACCTTCTTGCCCCGGCAGAGGCCCAGGTTGAGCTTCACGCGGTTCCCGCGGAAGTAGAGCATGAGCGGGACCATCGTGATCCCCTTCTCCTTCGCCGCTGCGTGCCACTTGGCGATCTCGCGCGCGTTCGCGAGGAGCTTGCGCTCGCGTCCGGGCTCGTGGTTGTGGACGTTCCCCTGTTTGTACTCGGGGATGTGCGACTTCACGAGCCAGAGACCTGTGCCCCGCACCATGGCGTAGGCCTCTTGGATCGACCCGCCGCCCCCGCGCAAGCTCTTCACTTCGGTGCCGGTGAGAACGACCCCGCACTCGAGCTCCTCGAGCAGCTCGTACTCGAAGCGCGCCTTGCGGTTCTCGGCGATCCGGCGGATCTCTTGGGGTTTTTCCGACACTCGCGCGCAGGTTAGCACGCACGCCGACGATCGCGGCGTGCGCCCCTAGGCCGACGCGCGAGTTCGACGCGTGAAGCGCGCCGTGCGCTTGAGTCCCGAGCGCCAGAGTCCGATGCTCGGAAGCATGCAACGAGCCTCCGATCCGACCGACCTCCTCCAGGACGCCTTGAACGAATCCGCCGGGGGATTCGTCGAGCTGCGCTGGCACAAGAAAACGACACGCGGACTCTCCGTCGAGAAAGGGCGCGTCGACACGGCGACGGCGTCCGAGCACTCGGGCGTGGGCGTGCGCGTGCTCGAGTCGGGCACGTTCGGTTTCGCGAGCACGGATCGGCTGGAGAAGGGCGCGATCCTGCGCGCGATCGGTGAAGCACGTACCGCCGCGCGCGCGTCGGCTCGGGCGCGCCGGGAGCGCGTGCCGGATCTGCCGCGCGTCGCACTCGCGCGCGGTCGCTTCGACGCGCCGGGCGTCGACGCGACCCTCGCGCGACCGATCGAGGCGGCGCTCGAGATGTTGCTCGAGGTCGAGCGCGGCGCGCGGGCGAGTTCCTCGCGCGTGACCAGCGCTTCGACGGGCTATGCCGAGATCTACGAGGAAAAGGGCATCGTCACGAGCGACGGCGCGAAGGTCTGGACGCGCACGGTGCGTCCCGAGTTCCGCGTGATCGCCGTCGCCGCGAGCGGCGGCGAGATGCAGCGCGGCGCGGAAGCCGTCGGCGTGACCGGCGGTTGGGAATGCCTGTTCGACGGCCGCAGCGCGAACGAGCTGGGCGAGAAGGCCGCGAAACAGGCCGTCGATCTGCTCGATGCCGGTTATCCGGAGGGTGGTCGCACGCGCGTGCTGCTCTCGCCCGCGCTCGTCGGACTGCTCACGCACGAGGCGGTCGGTCACACGGTCGAGGCCGATTTCGTCGCTTCGGGTTCGTGCGCCGCGGGACGCCTCGGCACGCGCGTCGCGTCGGACCTCGTCACGTTGTGCGATTCGGGCGCGAGCGAATATCACGCGGGAGCGGGCGGCACGATGGCCGTCGACGACGAGGGCGTGCTCGCCGGACGCACGACCGTGATCGAGAACGGGTTCTTGCGCTCCTACTTGCACGACCGCGAGAGCGCCGCGCGCTCGGGTGTCGCGCCGACGGGCAACGCGCGCGCTTGGGAGTACGACGACGAGCCGCTGATCCGCATGCGCAACACCTACATCGCGCCGGGCACGTCGACGCTCGAGGAGATGATCGCCGGAGTTTCGGACGGCTACCTGCTCGACGGCGCCTCGAACGGTCAAGCCGACGCGAACGGCGAGTTCATGTTCGGCACGCGCGAGGCGTACCGCATCGTGAACGGCAAGAAAGGGCCGCTGATGCGCGGCGTGAACATCTCCGGGAGCGCATTCGACGTGCTGCAGACCGTCGACGCCGTCGGGCGCGATTTCCGCTGGGATTTGGGCTCCGGGCACTGCGGAAAGGGACAACCCGCCAAGGTCGACGCCGGCGGACCGTGGCTCTCCTGCGAAGTCGTGCTCGGCGGGAGGAAGTCGTGAGCGGCACAGCTCTGGGCCGCGCCGCGGTGAAGGACGGCGCGACGACGCGCGAGCACGAAGACCGGTTGCTCTCGGCGTGCGAAGCGCTCGTGGGCCTCGCCTTGCGCGCCGGTGCGCACGAAGCGGAAGCGTTCGCGACGCGCGCCGAAAAGTCGTCCGCGTCGTTCGAGAAGGGCGACCTGAAGCTCGCGCACGTGGATGAAGGCTCTTCGATCGGACTGCGCGTCTTCCGTGATGCGCGACTCGGCTTCTCGGCCACGAATCAATTCGACCTCGAGTCGTTGGAGCAAGTCGCGCGCAACGCCGTCGCCCTCGCGACCGCGTCGCCCGCGGACCCGGCCAACCGGCTGCCCGACGTGCAGCGACTCGAGATGCTCGCGCCGCTCGTGCATCCAGGCCTCGCGCGTCTCGGCATCGAGGAAGCCGTCGACTACGGTCACGCGCTCGTCACGCGCGCGCAGAAGCACGACGCGCGCATTTCGGTCGACGGCGCGAACTCGTCCGTGTCACGTGTCGCGCAAGCGATCCACACGAGCCGCGGCGTGCGCGCAACGGAGTCGGATGCGATGGTTTCGCTCTCGATCTCCGGCATGGCGATCCAAGGCACGGACGTCGGCGGATTCCACTACGCGAGCGACGCCGTGCGCGATCCGGCACGGATCGAGGCGAGCCTCGCGGCGCTCGTCGACGACTTCGCCGGCACTGCGGTCGGAAACCTCGGCGCGGAGAGTGCGCGCGGTTCCTATCAGGGGCTCGTCCTGTTCTCACCCGACGCGTTGCTCGACCTCTTCGTCGCGCCCGTGCTCGGTGCCGCGAGCGCGATCGCCGTACAACGCGGCCGCAGCGCGCTCGGCAAGAGACTCGGCGAACGCATCGGCGCGCCGGGATTCTCGATCCACGACCGCCCGCACGACGTCGACCTCGCCGGAGCAGGCAGCTTCGACCGGGAAGGGCAACCGACGCGCGACTTCGCGCTCCTCGAGGACGGCTGGCTCCGAGGTTGGCTCTACAACGGCTACGCCGCAGCGGTCGAGAACCGTCTCTCGACCGGTCACGCGCGCGGCGGGGCTCGCAGCGTCCCGAGCCTCGGCACGCATGCGATCCACGTCGCCGCGGGAAGTGGCGGTACGCGCGAGGCCATGCTCGCGACGCTCGGCAAGGGACTGCTCGTGCAGCGGTTCTCGGGCTCGGTCGATCCGGCCTCGGGCGACTTCTCGGGGGTCGCGAAGTCGTCGCGCTGGGTCGAGGGCGGCCGCGTCGTCGCGCCCGTGCGCGAGACGCTGCTTTCGGGAAACGCCTACCAGCTCCTCGCGCGGATCGTGTCGCTGGGCAGTCGGGCGGAGCGCGTCGACGGCGGAGCACGCGCACCCTGGGCGCTCGTCGACGGGGTCAACGTGACAGCGGGTTGAGCACGGTCCGGCCGGTCTCGCCGAACCGTTGACCGTCCCCACGCCGACCGTTAGTGTCCCCGCCCTCGCATCCGGGGCCCGGGTGGCGGAATTGGCAGACGCGCTAGGCTCAGGACCTAGTGTCCTTTACCGGACTTGGGGGTTCGACCCCCCCCTCGGGCACCACACT
>CAZKIY010000100.1:0-9400 GCA_964552875.1 uncultured Planctomycetaceae bacterium | reverse complement strand
CGCATCGCGCTCAACCTCGGCGCCTGGATCCAGGCCGGGATGTGGGGCAAAGGGCTGATCGATTTCGCCATCAAGCGACTCGTCCGCGGCACCGGCCCGGACGATCCGGCCAGCACGATGGGCGTCACGGTGCTCGGCTTCGTCGGATCGATGATCCTGTGGTCGATCATCCTGTTGCTGTGCCTCGAAGCGATGCACATCAACGTGAATTCGCTGATCGCGAGCCTCGGTGTCGGCGGCATCGCGGTGGCGCTCGCGGCCCAGAACGTCCTAGGCGACCTCTTCGCTTCGATCGCGATCCTGCTCGACAAGCCGTTCGTCGTCGGCGACGGCATCCAGGTCGGCGACTTCAACGGCACGGTCGAGAAGATCGGCGTCAAGACGACGCGCCTGCGCAGCATCAATGGCGAGGAGATCGTCATGGGCAACAGTGACCTGATCTCGAGCCGGATCCGCAATTTCAAGCGCCTCGAGGAGCGCCGCGTGATCACGCAGATCGGTGTGGAGTACGACACGCCCGTCGAGACCGTGCGCCAAATCCCCGACATGCTGAAAGCGATCGTGGGCCGCGTGCCCGACACGCGCTTCGATCGGGCGCACTTCACGGGGTTCGGCGACTCCGCGTTGAAGTTCGAGTTGGTCTACTTCGCGCAGAAGCTCGATTACGGCGCGATGATGGACATGCAGCAGGCCGTGAACGTCGAGATCCTCGCGCACTTCGCGCAAGAAGGCATCCAGTTCGCGTTCCCGACGCAGACCATGCGCATGATCGGAAGCGGCGCCGCGGGGACCGGGCTCGCGACGAGGGCGACCGGTCCGATCAGCAGCGGGGCCGGCGGCACGATCGCTGTCGGGCAGCCCACGCAGCCCTGATGCGCGTCAACAACGCGGCCCTGATGCGCGTCAACCACGCGGCCTGATGCGCGTCAACGACGCGGCCTGATGCGCGTGAGCGAGGGCACCCGTCGCGCGTCAGAACGAATTGTCGCGCGGGTAGGCCGCGATCGAGATCACGAGGATCACGACGAGCATCACGCCGACGCCGATCCCGATCCAGCCGAGCAAGCCGAGTGCGATCATCGTCAGCGTCCTTGTCCGCCCGGCGCGCGATAGATGAGTACTGCGCGCTCGCCCATTTCTCCCGGCAACGTGTGTTCGCACACGGTGTCCAACTTGAATCCCAACCGCTCGGCCTCGCGCTCCGCCGCGCGGACCTCACGCGACCATGACGGTCCCTTCAACATGACGAGGTCCTTCAGCGCGTGACGGACTTTCCGCAACGTGCGCACGTTCTCGCGCACGGAACTGACGGCGCGCATCAGCACGACGTCGTGATGGGACTTCAGCAGATGATCTTCGCCCCGCGCCCAGACCGCCTTGGCGTTCTTCACGCCGATCTTGGCCAGCGAGGCCTCGAGGAAGTCCACGCGCTTCCTGGTCGAGTCGAGAACGGTCATACGCGTCTCGCGCTCGGCCAAGGCGATCGGAACGCCCGGGAATCCCGCCCCGGAACCGAGATCGAGCACCGTCTTCCCGAAGAGCGGCACGTACTGGGTGACGCGCCACGAATCGAGGTAGTGCTTCGCCGCCATGTCCTTGGGCTCGACGATCGCGGTGAGATTCACCTCGCGGTTCGCTTCCTGGACCAAGCGCGCGTGTGCTGCATACGCATCGAGCACGCGCGGCTCGATGTCGATCCCCTCGAACGCCCAAGCCAAAGCCGCCCGCAGTTCATCGAGGCTCGAGAGAGGCGAGTCGGGCTTCCCGGCCAGCTCGTCGACGATGACTTCCGGCTCCTGGGCCTCGGCCACCTCCGGCGTCGCGTCCGGTGCGGGTGCGACGGCCGCGACCTCGGGGGCGTCGTTGTCGGAAGGCACCGGCTTCTCCTCGGGATCCGGCTCACCTGCGCCGCGGCGGACTCTCTTCGTCATCGGGAGCTTTGCGGGGGGGAGCGTGACGTCGGATTGGGAGCGCGACTGCGGAGCATCACTGCGCGCCGAAAACCGCGCGCAGAGGCGAAAAGGTCGGACTGGCAGGCCAGGAAGGATTCGAACCTTCAACCTACTGATTTGGAATCAGTCGCTCTAACCGTTGGAGCTACTGGCCTTCTGGAAGGCGACGGAGGGTACTCGGCGCGCCGCGAGAGGACAAGGCGCACCGTAGGCTCCGGATGCTCCCGATCGCTACAGTGCGCGCGTTCATGACTCACCGCTCCGGACGCACGCAACACGAAGATTTCAACGACCGACCGGCCGATCCGCGCCCAGGGCCCGCGAGCGCGCCGCCGCGCGTGATCCCGGCCGACTCGATCCCGCGCGATGCGCTGGATGCCGACGCCATGCGCGTCGTGTCCCGACTCGAGCGCGAAGGTTACGAGGCCTACTTGGTCGGAGGTTGCGTGCGCGACCTCCTGATCGGGCGCACCCCGAAGGACTTCGACGTCGCGACCAGCGCGCATCCCCGCCAGATCAAGCGACTCTTCCGCAATGCGCGCGTGATCGGCCGACGATTCAAGCTCGTGCACGTGGTCTACGGCCAGCACATCGTCGAGACCGCGACATTCCGCAGCGACCCGTTGGAGGCCGAGCCCGAGGCCGATGCCCTGGAGCTGACGGACGCGGAGGAACTCGATGATCTCCTGATCACCGAGGACAACGAGTTCGGGAACGCCGAACAAGATGCGCGACGCCGCGATTTCACGGTGAACGGTCTGTTCTTCGACCCGCTGCACAACGTGATCCTCGATTGGGTGGGCGGCATCGACGACCTCGAGCAGAACGTTCTGCGCACGATCGGCGATCCGAAGAAGCGCATGGCCGAGGATCCGGTGCGCATCTTGCGCGCGATCAAGTTCGCGACGCGCCTCGGCTTCCGCATCGACGAGCGCACGTGGGAAGCCATGATCGCGAACGCGCCGCGCCTCGCGCGTTCGGCGCCGCCGCGCGTGCTCGAAGAGATCTTGCGCCTCATGCGCAGCGGAACGGCGCTGGGATCGTTCCGCATGTTGCGCGCGTGCGGTGCGTTGCGCGTCGTTCTGCCCGCCGTCGATCACTTCCTCGGTGCGCCCGACGACGCCACGGTCCAGCCGCGCGCGGAAACCTTCTGGCGACTGCTCGAAGCGCTCGACAGCGACGTGCACCAGGGCTACCTGCCCTCGACCGGGGTGTGCATCGCACTGCTCTACCTGCGCATCATCGAGCGCGAAGCCGATCCGGCGACGCGCGAAGGACGCGGGGAGCCGCCCGACCTGCTCACGGTGACCGGCGAAGTGCTCGAGCCGATCGCGTTCGAGACGCGCCTTCCGCGCAAGGACACGGCTCGTGCGCGGCGGATCGTTTTCCAACAGCGACGCTTCACGCAAGTCGCGACGAAGCGGTTCCGACCGTTGCTCTTCCTGCGCAGCGAGGACTTCGTCGAGGCGCTCGATCTCTTCCGCCTGCGCGTCGCCGCGCGTGGACAAGGATGGGATCTCTACGAGGGTTGGCGCGATCGCTACAACCGCCTCCTCTCGGCGCCGCCCGACGAGATCGAGGCCGAGTTCGGCCCGGAGCCCAAAGCGCCGCCGCGCCGCCGCAGCCGCCGCCGTCGCGGGTCGGGCGGCAACTCGGGTCCCTGAACGATTCTCTGTGGGTCGATCTCGGGGCTCGAGCGGACTTTTCCGCCCGCTCCCGGAACGAGGGGTAGTCTTCGACCGGTTCGGATGGCTCCCGACCCTCCGGGGACGACGACCGACCTTCGAGGCCCATGGGACCGGGTGTGCTGCAGCAATGCGGTGGCTGCGGTACGCGAGAAGCCCGGTGAAGGTCGTGTGGCTGGCGTCCCCGCGCGGGGAGGGTTCGGAGCCTTCGCCCAGGTGACTGGACGAGCCGCCAGGCCGGCGGGGTGAAACTCCCCGTCCGGCCCGGCCCCTAACCCAAAGGGGGCGGTTCCTGACGCGGAGCCGCCCTCTTTTCTTTTCGCGGGCGAGCCCGAGTGCGCCGGAAGATCTCGAGGGTCCAAAGGACCGCGACGACGGCCGCGATCAGGATGCCGGCCCCGACGAGCACGCGATCGAGGAGTGGCGACGGGGACGAAGTGTCGACGTCTCCTCCAACTTTCGAAGGTCGGTCCGGCGTCGACGCCGCGAGATTCCCCGAAAGCGTGACCGGCGCCGTCGTCAGCGTGCGCCAGCGCGCCGGCGGTCGCGGATCGAAGAAGCTCCACGAGACCGGCGCGACCTCGCGCGTCCCGGCACCCGTCGGCTCGAGGTCGTAGACGATCGTGCGCCGTGCTCGACCCGAGTCGTCGAGCACACCGAGGAGCGCGAACCCCGGAAAGTCGCGCGCTCCCGGGACGTCGACGGTTCCGAGATCGCCGTGACCCGCGATCACGAGTTCGAAACGCACGCTCGAGCGCGTGTGCTCATCCGTCGCGAGCACACGTGCCGCGATCTCGAAGTTCCCCACCGCGCCGCTCCACGTGGTCGGTCGATCGTTCTCCGGCACGGGTTCGATGCGCAGTAGAACTTCGGAGCCGAGCACGAACGCGTCGCGTCGCTCCCTCGGCGTCCGACCTCCGGTCAGGAAGTCATCGCGGAAGTCGAGGCCGGCCGCGTAGGAGAGGCGCGGCGCCCCGAGCCGCAGAGTGCCGACCGAGGTCTCGATGCGCGCGACGTCGAGTGCGAACACGCGGAACTCGCGTCCGTTCACATTGCGATCGGGAAGGCGACGCGCCTCTCCGACGAGGTCGTTCCGCGCCACGAGCACCCGCTGCGCCGGCTCCACGGCAACGAAGAGACGCGTCAGCTCGGCTGAGTCGCCGGCGTCGATCCAAGGAGCCTCGATCTGCACGGGCACATCGAGGTGACGGCGAAAGAGCGGCACGGCTTCGTGCTCGAGGAACTGCGCGTCGAGACCGAAGCGGATCTCGAACGTGACGACCTCGCCGACGACCGCGCTCTCGCGCGGCGAGAGGACTTCCACGAACGCGAGACCGAGATCCGATTCCTCGCGCGCGTTGTCGCGGCCGGCGAGACGGTCGCTCGGAGCCAGGATGTCGGCTTCGGCCGCCGGCGGGAGACGCAAGCCTCCGGTGGGCGGGTTCTGCGCGATCGGAACGAAGCCCGCGCACAGGAAGAGCCCGCGCGTGAACACTCGCGGGCTCGCGAGTCGACTCGGCGTGGCGTGGACCCTGACCTCCGCGCGCTTCCTCTCCGTCACCACTTCCTTGTAGTGAACCCGCGCTGCGCCGACTACGGCGCGGATTTGCGCGCGCGCTCTGCCCGCGCGAGGCCTGGGTCGCAGGTACGTCGAGAACGCGCGACGCAGGCCGACGTCAGGCTCCCCACGTCACTTCGACCGCGTTCGTGAACCCGAACGTCGCGCTCGTGCAGAACACGGCGCTGTTGCGGAACCAGAGTTGGTAGTAGCGCGTGCCACCGACGGCCGGCACGCCGCCCATCGTCGAGATCGGCGGATCACCGACCCGCGCACCGAGGGACGCCAATCCGCTCACGGCGTGGCGTTGGCCGAGACGCACCACGACCCCGGCTGCGCAACGCAGTCCATCGCCGAACACTGAGCCGTGTCCCGCTCCCGCGAGGGCCGTGCCTTGTAGGAAAAGCGTGCTCGTCGCCGGAGGCAGGATCGAGGCGCCGAGAGTCAACGTGTCCGCGCCGATGCGCGCTTCGCCCAGTGCGACGAGGCGTGGGCCTCCACCGCCGAAGGAACTCGCGCAACCGTGATCGATGCCTCCGGAGTTCCCGCACGGGCACGCGGCGAGCGGGCCGAACCCGGTGCAAACGGTGCGGGCAGTGGCCGGACTCAGATCGACGAGGAAAATATCGGCGAGTCCGTTGGGATCGTACGGCACGAGGTTTTGGGCGACCGAGGCCACGAGCATCGCGTTCGGCGAAGCGGCGATCACGGATTGCACGAAGCCGAAGGGCTGCGCATCCGTCGGGACGACGAGGCGCTGGAGGTTGCCCGTCGTGAGATCGTGTCGGAAGAGTTTCCAATTCCCCGCGACTTCCGACGGCAGGAAGGCACCCTCCGATTCGAACGCCACGAAGCTGCCGTCGCGCGCCATGACCGGTCGCAGCGACGGGCTCGCGCTCTCGAGCCCGCCGGAGCCCTGGCTCGCGCGAATCGTCGTGCCGAGCACGCGATCACGCACGAACACGTCGGGCACGCCGTTCCCATCGCCGGACGCGACGAGATTGTGAGCCGTGCTCTGGAAAGCGACGAAGCGGCCGTCGTCGGAGATCGTCGCGTGCGACGAATGCCCCATCGCTTCCACACCGTTCCACGCGACCGACACGCGCTCGAAGATCCCGGTCGAGCGCGTCCACACGAAGATGTCCGCGGACGAATTCGCGTCGCCCGGCGCGAGGTGATCCGCCCGACTCGCGAATGCGATCACCGTTCCGTCGGCTGTGATGTCGACGGACGTCGCATCGTCGAACGCCAGGAAGGGTGCGCTGTTCCCCACGGTCACCCATGTGACCGTGCCCGCTGAGAGGTCGCGCACGATCAGGTCGACGTTCGCGTTCGTGTCACCCTGCACGAGGTTCGAGGCGCGAGTTTGGAACGCGATGACGTTCAAGTCGCTGGAAGCCGCCCAACCGTCGATGTCCGCGTCGATGGGTTGGCCGACCCACCCGATGCTCACGCGCGTGAGAGTGCCGAGAATCCGGTTGCGCAGGTACACGTCCGCGAATCCCTGCCCGTCATCGAGCACGAGCTTCGCGAACGTGCGCAGGAGCACGCGCGATCCGTCGGGCGAAGCCTGACCCTCGAGACCGCCCTGGGGCGCCTCGGCTCCCGCCGCGGTCAAGCTCATGCGCTCGTACACGCCGGTGGCGCGATCGAGCAAATACACGTCGAACGTCGAATTGCCGTCGCCCGCGACGAAGTTCGCGGCCTTCGAGGCGAAGCACACGAACCGACCATCGGGGCCGATCGAAGCCTTCCCGAGCGGCGTAGCGGAACCACTCGGTTCCTGCCCTGCGGTCGTGAAGCCGATGCGCTCGATGACCTGCGCCCGCGCGGGTATCGCCACGATTCCGGAGAGGGCGACGAGGATAGCGGAGGTGGTACGCATGGATTGCTCGGGATCGATTCGACCTTCGTGCGCGGGCTCGAGGACATGTGGTGGCCAACTCCGCACGCTCCCCCTAGGATGCCGCTGCCGTGCTCTCCTCGCTGGTAATTCTTCTGGCGACCGCCTCTGCAGGCGCGCCCCAGGACCGACGCGCGGAGGATCCTCGGGCCGCGTTCGCGCTGTTGTCACCGAAGGAGCGGCGTGACGTCGCCGACTTCTTGGAGAGCGAACTCGCGCGCGTCCGCACTTTCCAACTCGACCTCGCGCGTCACGTCGTGGCGACGCAGGACCGCGATCCGAAGGCCTGGCCGGAGGCGACCGATGCTCCCTGGTTCGACCCGGAACGACACGCGCCCGCGCAGCCCATCCCTCGACGACGTCTCGCAGCGGACGATCCGCGCGTCGCCACCGCAAGGAAGTCCCTGAGCGTCGCCCTGGACCCGCGCGGGTGGATCTACGACTACGCGTCGGGCTCGGTCCTCCATCACGCTGAGCAGGACACGCCCGAGCGCGTCTTCGAACTCGCGCTGCGCGGTCTGCCCCCGAACGCCGATCTCGTCCAAGCGCTGGTCGAGCGCACTCTCGACGACGGTTCGGAGAGGAAGTCGCACGCGGCGTTCGCGCACGCCTACACCGACCGTTCCGGCAACGCCTACACGGGGATCACGCTCTACGACGCTTGGCGCTCGGGGGACGAGATCGAGATGCCGGACGTCGACTGCCTGGGGATCGTGAACACGGTCCTCGACGATTGGACGACGTGGACTTCGATCGTGCCGGGCGATCGACAGGCGTCGCTGTACGCCCGCATCGCGGACCTCTTCCAACCCGCGCATCGGCAGCGTGAACTGCGCGCCGCGATCGCCGCGACCTACCTCGAAGCAGCACCCGAACTGTGCTGCGGCTACGGCGGCTCGATCGACAACTTCCACGCGTTGTGGGAAGTCAGCGAGTCGACGCCGACGAAGCTCGGGGCCCGGTTGCCGAACGCCGCAGGCTGGAAGGAGTTCCTCGGCGGTTGGGTCGCGGAGTGCACGCGCGACGGAGCCATGTACCAGCGCGGTGTCGCCCGCGGTGCGACCCTCGCCGCCGAGGGAGAGACGATCCGCGCGGTCCTGCGCGGCGTGCTCGATGAATACGGCGCTTTCGCGCGGTTGCGCGGGGCGACGGGAGCGAAGGCCGAACGGTCGCACGGCGACCGCTGAGAGACAGACTCACCTCATGAACGTGAAAGAACTCGAGACGACTGCACGGGCCCTCGTGGCGCCAAGCAAGGGCATCCTGGCCGCCGATGAGAGCCATGGGACCATCGAGAAGCGCTTCCAGTCGATCGGACTCGCTAACACCGAGGACAACCGTCGTGCGTACCGCGACATGCTCTTCACCGCGAAGGGCTTCGGCGACCACGTCAGCGGCGTGATCCTCTTCGACGAGACGATCCAGCAGAAGGGTCTGTCCGGGACGCCGTTTCCCGAAGTCCTCGCGAAAAGCGGCTCGATACCCGGCATCAAGGTCGACGCCGGCACGGTCGCGATGACCGGCAGCCCGGACGAGAAGATCACGCAGGGCCTCGACGGACTGCGCGAGCGCCTCGCGAAGTACCGTCAGCTCGGCGCACGCTTCGCGAAGTGGCGCGCGGTGATCACGATCGGCAACACGATCCCGACGCTGCCGAACTTGCGCGAGAACGCGATCCTGCTCGCGCGCTACGCCGCGCTGTGCCAGGAGCAAGACATCGTGCCGATCGTCGAACCCGAGGTCCTCATGGACGGCGACAACACGATCCAACGCTGCCTAGAGGTCACGGAGCAAACGCTCCACGAGACGTTCGACGCACTCTACGACCACTGCGTCGTGCTCGAAGGCATGCTCCTCAAGCCGAACATGGTCATCGCGGGCAAGAAGTGCGCAGCGCAAGCGACTCCGGAGCTCGTCGCCGAACTCTCTCTCCAGTGCTATCGACGCACGGTGCCGGCCGCCGTGCCGGGCATCGTGTTCCTCTCGGGTGGTCAGAGCGCTGCGCAAGCGACACATCACCTTTCGCTGATGAACGCGAAGGGCCCGCTGCCCTGGCAAGTCAGCTTCTCCTACGGCCGCGCGCTGCAGGACGAAGCGCTCAAGGCGTGGGGCGGGAAGCCGGAGAACGTCGGCAAGGGCCAGAAGCTCTTCGCGGCGCGCGCGCGCTTGAACGGTCTCGCACGCAGTGGGAAGTACGAGCCGAAGATGGAAGCGGAGTTGGTCCCCGCGTGATCCAGCGGGGCCACGAGGTCCCGTCTCGGCCGGGTCGAAGACGCGCGGGAGTCACCCTCCTGCGCGCTAG
>CAZKIY010000099.1:0-13271 GCA_964552875.1 uncultured Planctomycetaceae bacterium | reverse complement strand
GTCATGTCGACGGCCGGATAGAACGCTCCGAGCACCGTCATCACGACGAGCAACATCGGTAACAGGAACGAGAGCAGATAGGCACCGCGTTCGCGATTCGCGGCGACGTCGACCGCGACCTCGACGCGCAGTGGGGCCAACTCCTCGGGATCCGTGCGACGTGCCTCGGCCGCAGCTTCGCGCAAGCTGGCCGCGAACTCAGGGAGCCGGCGCTCGACGCGCGTGCGCGCCAGCTCCGATTCAGGATCGGTGCTGTCGAAGAAGAGGCTCGAACCGACGCCTTCTCCCGGCGAATCCGCGCGGCCGCCGTCTTCGACGAGTAGGACGGCATCGGACTTTTCCGGAGCGTCCTCCCCATTTCGACGCACGCGCGCGCGCGCCGAAGTCGCATCGGCCACGCGCTCGAGCGGTGCGACGTCGATGCGATCGAGCCCCTCGCGTCCCGGATCCTCGGAGAGCGCATGGGCGAGTTCGTTCGGCACCTCGGCCCGAGAGTCGGCGACGAGCGCGAGCTCGACCTCGGTGCGCTCGCGCGCGCCCTGCAGGAAGAAGGCGCCTTGGATCATCGCCCAGAAGAGGAACGGGTACAGGACGACGGGAACCACGACGGCGTAGAGCGTCGTCTGTCGGTCGCGGAACGCCGAGACGAGTTCGTGGCGCGCGACGAGCCACGTGGCGCGCATCACCGAAGGCGTGATCGTGCGCGTGCGATCCGTGCGCTTCGCGCTCATGCGGGCGAACGCACCGAACTCTGCCAGGCACCGAAGTGGTCGGCACCCGAGTCCGTGACGGCGATGATGTCCTCGATGCGCACTCCGTACTCGCCGACGACGTAGATCCCCGGCTCGTTCGACAACGTCATCCCGGGCGCGAGCGCGACGTCGCTGCCGCCGTCGAAATAGGGATCCTCGTGTCCTTCCATGCCGATGCCGTGTCCGAGTCGATGCGTCAACGACGCGTAGCCGCCCGCGTACCCGCTCTCGACGAGTGACGCTCGCGCTCGCGCATCGACGTCGCGCGCGAGAACGCCGGGACGAATCACCTCGAATGCCCGCGCCTGCGCAGCGCGCACGGCGTTCCAAGCCCTTTCGACCGCGGAGCGCGGCGGACCGAAGCAACTCCACGTGCGCGTCGTGTCGCTCTGGTAGCCGTGCAGGCTGGCACCGGTGTCGACGAGCAGCGTCGAGTCCTTCTGCAGCGCGATCTCGTGGTCTTCACCGTGAGGCAGCGCGGCGGCGGCATCCGCGAGGCACAGCGCCCACGGATTGCGCATGCCGAGCCGTTCGTGTGCCGCAGCCATGCGCGAAGCGATCTGAGCGCCGGTGAGCCCCGGTCGCAAGCTCTCGGCGACGGCGCCGATGGCGATCTGCGTCAACTCGCTCGCGCGCCGCAGGATCGCGAGTTCGTGCGCATCCTTCCGCGCGCGCAACGCGAACACGACCGAATGGCCGGATCGGATTCGAGATGCTCCGTGCGCGGCGGCCAGACGATCGGCGAAGACGAAGCGCAGTTGAGGCTCGATCGCGATGCGTTCGATGCGTCGGTCGGCGAGATGTGCTGCTAGGACGATCTCGGCACGCTCGTGCTCCTCCCACGGAAGGATCGCGCCACCGGGGCCGTCCTGCGCGTCGATCGAAAGACGCGCGCGGCCTTCCTCGAATGCGGGCACGATCCAGCGGTGATCGCCGTCGGCCGTGCCGACGAAGGCGAACAAGCGCTCCGATTTTCCCCACGTGACGCCGGTGAGCCAGCTCATCGTCGCGCCCGGCTCGACGAGGATCGCGTCGAGATCGTTATCGACCAGCACGCGCGCGAGTCGTTGGCGCCGCTGGAGTCGTTCCGCCGAAGAAATCGGTTCCACGCTGCCGCGCTGGTCCGTGAGGTGCGCGAAGAGCTCGCGTTCGGCGGCTCCGGCGTCCGCATCGGACCCCGTGCGTCCCTGAGCGTCAGCCGACCTGCTCGCGGCGCAACCGGTGGCGTGCGCGGCGAGCCCGGCGAGTCCGCCCAGCGCCGCCCCACGGAGGAGGGCTCTGCGGTTCATGCCTTGAATCGTCGTGCCATGTCTCGTCGGTCCCCGTGAGCCTGATCGCGCCCCGGAGCGCGACCGCTCGCGGCGTTGGCGTGAAGGTAGCCGTGCCCGAGCTCAGGAGGAAGGTGGGGGAGGACTCAACCGCGGACCCGACTCGCGCCGATCCCTTCTTTCGAGATGGGTCAGATCGCCGTCAGGAGGATGGGAGGGCTTCGCGGAACTTCGTCCGTGCTGTCGCACGGCGCAACTCCGCCGGCGGGGTTCGGAGCGCGTGCGCTTCGTGCCGGCCCCGTGCTCGAGCGCTGGTCGCCGCCCCTGGACGAGGTCGCGATCGCGTGCCAACTCGAACGTCGGCTCGCTCGGCGAGGCTCGTCGCGTCTGCGCACGGCGTTCGTCACCGGGCTGCAACTCGGCGTCTTGCTGCTGGCTGCGTACGGATTGCTCTTCAACCTCTCGATCGTGCGCGGGAGTTCGATGTCGCCCGGCATCCACGACGGGGATCGAATCGTCATCGACCATCTGAGTTATGTCCTCGGCGACGTGCGACGCGGCGACATCGTCGTGCTCGAGTATCCGCTCGACCCCACGGTCGACTACATCAAGCGCGTCATCGGATTGCCCGGCGATCGCATCCGGATCGAAGGTACCAGCGTGGTCGTGAACGGCTGCTCGATCGATGAACCGTACGTCGCGGCGCCGGATCCGCGCACGCATCTCGACATCGAGGTGCAGGCGGGGACGTACTTCGTGATGGGAGACAATCGGCAGCACAGCTCGGACAGTCGCGAGTTCGGCCTCGTGCCCCGTGAGAACCTCGTGGGCAAGGTCGACGTGCGCGTGTGGCCGCCGCAGCGGGTCGGATTGCTTTACTGAGTTCCAGGGCGCGCGTACCGTCCTCGTCCGTGGAGCCCCGAACCGAGCGCATCGTTCTCGTCTCGGGTTCCGTACGCGGACTCGGTCTCGCGGTCGCACGTCGCCTCGCGCGTTCGGGTGCGCTGGTTCACGTGACCTGGCGTAGCTCGGCCTCGCGGGCCGCGGTGCTGGTTCCTGATTTCGAGGGTCGCGTGCACCGCGCCGATCTCGAGGACGAGGATGAAGCGCGCGCCCTCGTCGCGGCCGTCTTGGAGAAAGACGGTCGGCTCGACACGTTCGTGCACGCCGTCGGGGACTTCAGCTCGGGCCCGCTCGCGACGACCGGTGCCGCCGAGGTCCGACGGCTGCTCGAGAACAACGTGCTGTCCGCCGTGCATGCCTTCGACGCCGTGCGCGAGGCCCTGCGCGCAACGCGAGGTTCGGCACTCTTCTTCGGTGTCGCGGGCCTCGACGGTCTGCGCGGCCGCCGCGAGTCCGCCGCCTACGCCGCCGCGAAGAGCGCCCTCCTCGTGCTGGTCCGCTCCTGGGCACTCGAGGAAGCCCCCTACGGCGTGCGCGTGAACCTGATCTCGCCCGGGGTGATTCCGCACGACGGCGCGTCCCCCGAGTCACACGATCCGCGGCGGATCGCGCGCATTCCTTTGGGCCATGCCGGGACACCGGAGGACGTGGCGGCGGCGGCGGAGTTCTTGGTGTCGGAGGATGCTAGGCACGTGACCGGCGTGGACCTGCCGGTGGCAGGAGGTTGGCAGCCTTGACCGGAGGCTGACCCGGTTCGCTGCACCTTTTTTTCGAACTGGCCCGCGACCGCCGGGCCTCCGCGCAGTCATGCACGAGGGTGAGGAGCGCGTCTCCCACCTCAGGAGACCCATGCAGCTGCCCTATGCCGACCTCGCGACCTCTCGAATCCACCGCGTCGACCTGCGGTTCCGACCCGCTAAATGCCCCGCGCCGGCATGCCCTTCTCACACGAGTGTCCCTTTTGAGTACCAGCGCAAGGGCTGCTTCGATCGGAAGGTCGATCTGCGCATCGTCCAACGCTTTCGCTGCAAGGTCTGCCGCAAGGGCTTTTCCTCGCAGACGTTTCGCGTGGACTACCGTCTTCACAAGCCCTGGCTACCTCTCGCTGTCTTCCAGGCACTCGTATCGAAGACGACACTTCGGCAGACCTCGCGAAACCTGGGTTCGAAGCTCGACACGATCGCGCACCACCTGCGGTTGATCGCCACCCATTCGATCGAGATCCACCAGCGCTTCCTCGAGCGCCATGCGGGTTCCGGAGGCTGGAACGTGGGCGCCTTCCAGCTCGATGAGCTCGAGACCTTCGAGCGTGATCGCCGGCTCTTCCCGATCACGGTGCCGGTTCTCATCCATCGAGACACGCGCTACGTAGTGCACGCTGATACCGGCACGCTGCCCGCGCGAGGCCGACTCTCCGTCGTCGATAGGTGCCGCAAGAACGCCTACGAGGCATTGTTCGGCAAGCGCCTGAATCAGTCTAAAGCCGCCGTGACACGTTGCTTCAGCGTGCTCTCGCGTTGTCTCGCGCCGAGTGCGTCCATCCACGTGCAAACCGATGAGAAGTCCGCGTATCCCGTGATCCTCCGCCAGGTCTTTGGTGCGGGGTACCAGCACCAATGGGTGAACTCGCGGGCGAAACGGAACCGTGGCAACCTGCTGTTCCCGATCAACAATGTGTCGGCCCAGGCACGAGACAACTTGAGCCGGCTGGTGCGCAGGAATTGGGGGCACTCGAAGAGGGAGTCCCGTCTGAAACTCCACCTCGCCGTTTGGATGCTGTATCGCAACTACGTCCGCGAGCGCAGCCACTTCCACCGCAATGTGTCGTCGGCGCAGAGCGCGGGCGTCGTTCGGCGCAGGATGACAGCCCGTGAGCTGCTTCAGTGGAGGCGAATCCTGCCACCGGCTTGCTGAGTAGTCTCGAGCGGGGATTCCATGACTTTCGCCGAAGACTCGCGTGGGCCAAGGCGCAGCGAACCGGGTCAGCTTCCGTCGTCGGTGAAGGGCAGGTCCGCCGCACTGTTCGGCCGTCTCTCCGCCAGGAACCCAAACACCTGCGGCGAACTCTGCGTGCCCCCCGGCCCCACCGCCGTCGTTCCGCGGACTTGGAACCAGCCCGACTCCAGGATCGGCACCCCCAGCACCTCGTTGGGGTCGTCGTTCGATCCGGCGAGGAACGCGCCGCTGAAGACGCCCGAGATCGAGAGCAGCGGCACGCGTGTCCAACACGTGAAGGACGACTCGCACGAGAACGCCTCTTCGTTGTCGTTCCACACCAGCCAAGCGGTGTTCGTGATCGTGTTCGTCGCGCCGAGCACGTTGAGCAGCACCATCTCGCTCGAGGCGGTTCCGCGAGGCAGGGGGTCGACGCCTTGCCCGAAGAAGCGCGGAACGTAGATCGTTCGCGGTCCGCGCTCGTACTCGGCGCCGTCGAGGTCGCGTTTGCCGTTCGAGTTCACGTCCGTCGGGAGTCCTGCGCCGGGCACGCCCTGCAGGACGAGCGGGGGCAACGAGTAGTCCAGCGCGGCCACTCCGTCCACGCGCAAGCACGCTCCGATGAGATGATCGAAGTCGATGGCGGTGCCTGTCAGCGACTGTGCGTAGCACCACATGTAACCGCGCTGGACACCGGCGGCGTGCGACGCGGCCACAACCGTCAGGGTGTCGCGCGGGGTCAGCGTCGCGACTCGGTTCGTGATCTGACACGACGCTGCATCGACGTAGTTCAAGTGGAGCCGGACCGTGCCCGAGCTCGAAGAACTGTTCACGTTCGTGATCGTGAGGTAGGTGACTTGTCCCGGACGATTGTCGAACTCCGGGAAGAGGAGGAAGCTCCCGGGTTCTGCCCCGCCGGCGAAGGCGGGGACGGCGGTCAGGGCGGCGAGGATCGGGAGTAGGGTCGGACGGAAGCTCTTCATGGGCAAATCGCTGGAGCTGGAGCAGGGCCGCGGATCGCCCGCCTGGCCTCGAGTCCTCGATTGGACGCCCGATCCCGGATTAGGACAAGCATGACGCGCTCAAGAGCGCTGGCCCGGCCAGCCGATTCGGCTCTCGTACGCGCATGCCGGGGCCCGAACCGCGGCGTTAGGATCGATCCGCCGACCCCGGTGGTTGACTCCGGACGTCGTGGCGGGTTCCGTGTCCAGCCAGGGAGCCAGACCGCGCGCGTCGCTTCCCCCTCACGGATCGAGACCCAAGACGATGCCCGAGTTCCAGGTCGTCAGGCTGAGCGAGGCCGCCCAAAGCCTCTTCTCCGCCGAAGACGTCGAGCGGCTCATGCGGGCCGAGTTCGACCGGGCGCTGCGACACAAGTTCTCGCTCGTCGTGATGCTCGTCGGCGTGGACCGGCTCGGCCAGCTGCAGGACTTGTACGGCTGGGACTCGAAGGACGAGATCTTGAGGGCCGTGGTGTCCATGCTGCGCGGTTCGCTGCGCGACAGCGACCTGCTCGGGTTGACGCAGGACGATCGGCTGTTGCTCGTCTTCCCGCACACGACGCCCGAATCCGCAGGCCTGTTGGCGCGACGAATGTTGGCCGGCGCGCGCAAACTGCGCTTCGATCGCGACGGTCGTTCGCTGCGCATCTCGCTCTCGATCGGAGTGTCGAACAACAAACAGCCGAGCGAGCTCTCGTTCGAGACGCTCGTCGCGGTTGCGGAGGACGGACTCTCCGTCGCGGACGGCGCGGGTGGGGATCGCTTCGTGGAGACCGAGCTCTACCAGCTCTACGAGAAGAAGCGCAAATCTCGATCGCGCGCGCGTGAGACGGCCGGTCTCGCGCCCGAAGCACCGGCGCGCATCGTCGCCGCGGTGCCGTCGCCCGAAGCGAAGAAGAGCGAAGGTCCGCGACTCACGGCCGAGGATCCGATCGGGCTCGCATTGCTGGAGTTGCTCGCGCAGCAAGGCTTCGAGGGCGGCAACTTCGTCGATATCGATCCCGAGATGGTCGCCACCGCGATCCGCCGCGCGCAGGAAGCCAGGACCGCGGCGCTGCCCGAGGTCCAGCAGGTGCCCGCCAGTCCCGAGGAGATCCTCGAGAAGCAGCGCCAAATCGAGATCCTCGAGCGTCGCATCGCGAAGCTCACGCAGGCGCTCGGGATGACCGAGCAGGACTTGGCGCGCGTGATGGCGATGAAGGGCATCGACTCAGGTCTGCCCTCCGTCTACAAGAACGTGCAAGGTCTCACCGGCGGCGAACCCGAGTTCGAACGGAAGAAGGCCATGATGCTCACGATTCTCGAGGCCAACTTGGCCCTCAAACGCGAGCTCGAGAAGTGAAGCGGGTCGCGCGCGCGGCGCGAGACGGAGAAGGACGACGATGAGCGCGGATGGCAAAACGGGCGATGCGACGAAGGAAAAAGGCCTCCTTTACATGGGGATCGACCTGGGCACCTCGCGGACTTCGGTCGCAGCGAGCAACGGAGTGCGCACGACGCTGAGTTCGCACATCGGCTATCCGAAAGACGTCGTGGCGCGGAAACTGCTCGGGAAGGAGGTGCTCTACGGCGACGACGCCGTCGACCACCGGCTCTCGTTGAGGTTCTATCGACCGCTCGCGGCCGGCGTGCTCAAGGCCAGCCAGCGCACGTCGGAGGACGTCGAAGGCAACATGAAGGCGGCGGCGGATCTCATCCGCGAGATCATTCGCCTCGGCAAGCCGAAAGCGGACGAGCTCGTCTACGGCGTGATCGGCGTCCCGGCGCAGGCTGCGATCCACCACAAGGATGCGATCCTCAAGGCCGCGCGTGAGTCCCTCGACTCCGTGATGCTGTGCTCGGAACCGTTCGCCGTCGCCTACGGGCTCGACATGCTCGAGGACGTCCTCGTGATCGACATCGGAGCCGGCACGACGGATCTGTGCCGCATGCACGGGACGATGCCCGAGGACTCGGACCAACTCACGAACACGTTCGCCGGCGACTACGTCGACGATCAGCTCGCGACACTCGTGCGGAAGCGCTACCCGAAAGCGCAGTTCACGACGCGCATGATCCAGACGATCAAGGAGCGCCACGGGAACGTGTCGGACGCGATGCCGTCGGTCGTGGTCGATCTGCCGGTCGATGGCAAGCCGACTCCCTTCGACGTGACGGAGGATCTGCGCACGGCGTGTCGCTCGATCGTCGCGCCGATCGTCGAAGGACTCTCGCAGCTCATCGCGACGTTCGACCCCGAGTTCCAGCACAAGCTGAAGAACCGCGTGCTCCTCGCGGGTGGCGGCAGTCAAATCAAAGGGCTCGACACGGCCGTCGAGGAGGAGATGCGTCGCCGGCTCGGTCAAGGACGCGTGATGCGCATCGACGAGCCCGTGTACGGCGGCGCGAACGGAGCGCTGAAGATCGCGCACGACATGCCCGCGGAATTCTGGGAGAAGTTGAAGTAGCCGGCGCGTTCGCGCTGGAGCGCGCACCGCGCCGAACCCTCGGAGCGTGTGAAGAAATCGAGCCTACACGCTCTCGGGCACCATCTGCGCCGCTGCGCGGCGCGTCGCCCGTGAAGAATCGATCGTACGGGCTCTCAGACTCTAGTGGCGACGCTGCGCGTCGCGACAGCGTGTGAATGCTTCACACGCTCCGAGAGCCCGTGAACAAATCGAGTCTACGGGCTCTCGGATTCAAGTGGCGACGCTGCGCGTCGCGAGAGTGTGAATGCTTCACACGCTCTGAGTTCGGCGAGGCGCGCGCGTTTCGGAGAGGCGCGTCGTTCGTGCGTCGACTTGGCTGTGGTGCGGAGCACGAGGGCTGGGGTCGGCGACGACTCGGGCAGCGGGAAGGTGGATCCAAGGGCCGTGCGCGATTCAGCGCCCGACGTTCACTTCGGAGCTTTGGTCAGCTCCAGCGTGAGCAACGCGTAGGACGTGCCGAGCACGGGGTTCCCTTCCTGCCAGCGCGACGAGTTCTCGTTGATCCACGCGCCATCGGTCTTGCGAACGAGTCCGAGTACGCGACCGGCGAGTTCACCGCGCCACGCATGCTCTTTCCCCAGCGCATCGACGACGGTCTCGCTGCCGTACAGGTCGAGCGCCTTCGCCATCGTGTGGAAGTAGTAGAAAAGGCCTTGGTACGCGGCGGTCGGATCGGGCCCCGCTTGGAACCCCGGGTTGACGTCGAGCGTCCAGTTCTTCGAGATCCAACCCCACGCGGCCTTCATGCGCGGATCGTCCTTCGGAAGTCCGGCGAAGATGTAGCCCTTGAGCAGCGCGTACGTCATCGAGCCGTAGGAGCGCGGCACTTTCTGGCCGCCTTCGAGCTCGATCGTGCCCGCGAACGATTGACCCGGTAGGTAAGCCGAACCGCCGTCGTCGCCGGACACGACGACCTTGTCGCCGTCCGGAATGCGCACGTCGTTCGACTCCGACCGGTTCTGACAGCGCTGGAGAAACTTCAACGCGCGCTGGAACGCCGCGTCGTCCTTCGGCAGCCCCGACGCGTTCAACGCTTCGAGCGCGAACTGGAGGTTCGAGAGGTCCGGACGCTCACCCGATCCGTAACCGATGCCGCCGTAGTAGGGGTCGTCGGCGGAGTAGCCGTCCGTCTCGTCGACTTGGAGGCCGATGAGCCAATCGCGAGCCTTGCGAATCGCCGCTCGATGCTCGGGATTCCCGTTGCGCACGAGCGCCAGGATCACCGCGGACGTCGTGTAGTTCGCGTTCTTGCCGTCGTGGATCGAACCGTCCGGCTTCTGGAGCGAAACGAGCCACGCGACGCCCGCGTCGATCGCAGCTTGGACTTCCTTCGACCGCGGGACGGGGGCCGCGACGAGTCCCCCGATCGCCATCGCCGTGAGGCCCGCGTCGGGTTTGCCCGGCGCGCCGAATTTGCCGTTGTCGCCCTGCGTCGCGAGGAACCGCGCGCCGCGCTCGAGGGCGGCTGCGATCTTCGCCGCGTCCGCGGTTTCGGCGGGCGCGAGCGCCTTCAGCACGGCGGGCGCCGGAACCGCGGGCTTCAGGACGGCGAGGGCTCGAATCAGCACGTTCACGTTCCGCGCTGTCTCGCCGACCTTCCCGAGCGGACCGTCCCACGCGCCGTCCTTCGCGCGCTTCGCGAGGAGTTCCGTGACGCGCGCCGAGAGTTCCTCGCTCGACTCCGGCAGCGTCGGATCCTCGAACGGCGGCGCTTCGCCGCCGTTCTTCGCCAGGAACGCCATCGCTGCCTGGAAAGCTCCTCTCGTGGTGTCGTCCGCGTGCAGAGCGAGCCCTCCAGCTGCAGCGCGCGTTTGACGCACGAGGTCCGCACCCGCGGAGTTCGCGTCGGCGATCGATCCGTCGGGCTGTTGGCGGCCGACGAGGAACTGCAACGCGCGCTCGACGAAGGGCCCGTCGATGCGCTGGTACTTGCGCGGCGATTGGATCATCGCTCGCAGAGTCCACGCCGTGGTTTCGACGCTGGCGCCGTAGGCGCCCGACTCGACGTCCTGCGCGTAACGCAGCCAGCGCAGCGAAGGATCGATCTCGCGCCCGAGGTCGATGGGTGCTGCCTGCGCGGGAGCCGTGGTGGCCGCCGCGGGAGCTGGCGTGCCCTGCGCGAGCGCAAGACCGAGGGTCGAAGCGAACGCGAGGAGCGCCGCGGAAGTCGGAAGGAGGGCTCGGATCGTGGCGTACATGGCGAGGATACTAGTGCTCCGGAACACGCAGGAAACCCCTCACCGTGCGCGACTTCGCGGCCGTGGCAATCCCCGAATCTTGTCTTGGCGGCACGCCGCGACAGTGCGCTCTACGGCAGAGGCCGGTTGGGGCCGGCGGGAGCCAAACGGACCGCAGTGCCGTAGACCAGGATTTCAGCCGCGCCTTCGGCGATTTCGCAGCTCGCGATCCGGACTCCGACCACCGCGTCGGCGCCCAGACGTCGAGCCTCCTCGCGCATGCGATCGAGAGCCTGCTCGCGACTTTCGGCCATGAGCGCCGTGTACTCGGTGATCTCGCCCCCGGTCAGGTTCTTCATCCAAGCGGTGAGGTCGCGACTCGCGTCGGCTGATCGCACCGTGTTGCCGCGAACGAGGCCCAAGGTGTCCTGGATCGTGCGGCCCGGAATGACGTCGGTCGTCGTGACGATCATCGGCGCAGATCGCGGTAGGGGTCGAGGTGAACGGTAGCGCGGCGCACGAGCACCGCGCGCAGCGCGAGGAGGCCGAGTCCGAGGGCGAGCGCGAGTGCTGCGCCGGCGATCGGGGGTCGACGCGCGCTTTCGAAATACGCGAGGCACAGCCACAGGATCGTCCACAGTCCGGCGAGGACGAGGAGCGCGCGTCCCGCGAACGCGAGGAGCGAAAACGGCGCACCGCGCTCGATCGCGATCGAGGCCAGCTCGAGCGGTTCGCTCGGCGCCGCCTCGCGTGCGAGCACGGCGATGCGTCGCTGATCGGCGACCAACACGCGCAAGCGAGGGTCACCGGCGAGCCGTGCCTCGAACGCGCGCTCGGCCTCGGGAGCGAGTTCGCCATCGGCGTAGGCCATCGCGAGGAGCTCGTCCGTCGTCGGTGCACGCGCGGAGGATGTCACCGGCCGATATCTCCGAGAAATCCGTCGAAAAGGTCCACCGACAGCTTCTCGCGGAGACGCCTGCGCGCGTGGAAGAGCCGTGACATCACCGTGCCTTCGGGGATGCCGAGATGGCTCGCGATCTCGAGGTAGGAGAGCTCTTGGAAGTGGCGCAACGCGAGCATCTCACGGTCGCGTGTCGGAAGTCCCTTGAAGGCGTTCCAGAACGCGAGTGCGCGCTCGTTCTGGAGCAGGTCGACCGAAGGCTCCATGCCGAGGTCGGCGATCTCGAAGTCGGACCCGTCCTCGCGCGCGGATCCTCCAGGTGCCGACAGCGACCGCGTCTTCTTCGAGCCGCGGAGGAAGCTGAAACATGTGTTCCGCAGGATGCGGTGGAACCAGGGCAGGAATCGCTCGCCCTCGCGAAACGTCGCGCGCGCTTTGTAGACCTTGAGGAAGGTCTCCTGCGTGAGTTCGAGCGCGTCGTCCGGTGACCCGACCATCGACCGCGCGACGTGGAATGCGCGCGTGCGGAGTCCGTCGACGAGCGTGTCGAACGCGCGGTCGTCGCCGCGCTGGACTTGGAGCATCAAGCGTGTGGCTTCGAGACCCATGGGCTCCGACCGGTACTCGGGGTCCGGGAAATCCTTCAGCGCGCCGACCGGGAAATCCGCGGGAATCCCGGGGTCTTCGTCCTCGACCGGATCGGTCTCGCTCACAGGCTCGACTCCGGCCTCGGCCGACACGCGAGGGCGAGCGCGTGCGCCGCCGCCCGTCCAGCCGCTCCCGGGGGGCCGAGGTTCGCCCGTGCGCGAGCCAGGCCGGCTCGACAACGGTCGCGCGTGCCGGCGTCCTGCCACTGCGCGCGCAGCGCGTCCCGCACCCGCTCGAGCGGCCCGTCGCCTTGGAAGGCGAACTCGGGCAGGACGGGCGCGTTCGCGAGGAGATTCACGACCGAGAACCACGGTGCGGTGAGCAGATGGTCTTTCCCCTCGGCCGCGATGCGGGACTCCAGGCGATACACGACGACGGTCGGCAGATCGTGGTGGAGAAGGTCCAGGAGAACCGTTCCCGAGACGCTGAAGGCGGCGCGCGCGCTGCGCAGGGTCGTGTGCAGATCACCGGGTGCGACGCGCGCGAATTCGCCGGCCCCCGCACGCGCGACCTCCGTTCGGACGAGAGCCGCCGTGTCTTCGCGCGCGGCCGGCACGAGCACGCGCGGAATCATGCCGTTCCGCACCAGGGGCTCGACCGCACGCAACATCCACTCGAGATTTCGGCGCACGACTCCCGGACGACTTCCGGGGAGCAGCACGAGATTCGAGCCCGCTTCCGGATCTCCGCGCGGAACCTCCGCGAGTTCGTCGAGCAGAGGATGTCCGGCGTGAGCGACGTGCACGCCGCGCGACGCGTACCACGCCGGCTCGAAGGGGAGGATCGTCAGCGGCAGATCGACGGCCTCGGCGTAGTGAGCGACGCGCCACGGCGCCCAACCCCAGTACTGCGGTGCGACGAAGTGCACGACGGGGACGCCCAGCGCGCGCGCCATCCTCCCGAGCGGAACGTGCAGCGCCGGCGAGTCGACGGCGAGCAGGACGTCGGGCCGTTCGCGTTCGATGCACGTCACCGTGCGTTCGAGCAATCGCAAGTACCGCGGGAGTGCCGAGACGACGCCGACGAATCCCATCCGAGCGTCGCGCACGACGTCGTCGACGAGATCGACGCCTTCGCGCGCGAGGTGAGCGCCGCCGAGCCCGACGAACCGCGGCGAAGGAGCTGCGTGTCGTGAGAGCGATGCGCGCATGGCGCGCACGGCGTTCTTGGCGTGGATCTCGCCGCTCGCCTCGGCGCAGGACACGAAGATCGTGAGTG
>CAZKIY010000098.1:0-13280 GCA_964552875.1 uncultured Planctomycetaceae bacterium | reverse complement strand
CGGGATTGCTCGCCAGCCTGGCCGACGCGCGTCCCGATTTCGTCCCCGGTGCCCCAGCGTTCGACGGCCGAACGCTCACGCAGCTGAGCCAGGCCGAACCGCGCTTCCCGATCTGGCCGGGTGTCACGGAAGTCGCCCGTTTCCAAGGTGATTTCCGCGAGCGTGAGGTCTGGCCGGGCGAATTCGAAGTGCTCGGCCTCGTCCTCCCCGAGGCGGCCTCCGGTGAAGCCCCCCCCGGTGCTCCGCGCGAGATCGTCATCCTTCAAGCGACGCCGAGTCGTGACGGTCGCGGCGCGATCGTCCGCCTGCTCGCGTCCGACGAGCCGGCCTCGCCGCGCTGGCTCGCGGAGATCCAAGCCGCCGCTATGCCGCGCCTGTCGGGGCTCGAGCCCTGGTCGCGTCGCGCAGCGTTCGCGCCGGGGCGCGTTGTCCTCGCGTTGCGCGAGGAGATCCGCGCTCTCGACGCGGCGACGGGCGCGGTCACTTGGTCCAAGAACCCCGAAGGAGAATTCGATTCGCTCTCCGTCGACGCGGCCTCGGGGGTGGTCCTCGTATCGATTTCGGCGCGCGGAGAGCGACCGCGGCTCGAGGCCTATGACGCGACGGGTGGCGCACTGTTGTGGCGTAGCGCGATTTCGGAAGGCGGTTTGCACCGTACGCCGCTCGTCTCGGATCGACACGTCGTCCTCCTGCCGGCGTCAGGACAGACGCGCGGTTCCGCGCGCGAACTCTTCACCGGGCGGCTCCTCGCACGGTTCGAACTCCCAGCACCGGCGGTCGGCGCCGTGGATCAGGAAGCATGGGTCGAGCGCGGCCTCGTCGTCGTTCCTTGGTTCAAGGAAATGCGGCTCGCCGAGCGCAATCAGATCGTCGCCTTCGACCTCGAGCGCGGCACGCTGGCTTGGCGTGTGCCGTTCGAAAGTGCTGAAAAACAGATGCTTTCCGGGATCGTGCAGCAAGGTGCACGAACTTGGCTGCGCATCGCGAGCGTTCCGCGCGGCGAGGATCCCGCCCTGCCCACGCCGCGATTGCTCGAACTCGTCGCCGGGATCGGCGCGACCACTCCGCTCGATTCCGTGCGCCTTGGACCCGAGGACGTGATCATCGGATTGTCACGCGACACGCGTGTCCGGCTTCCCGAGGGTCCGCTGCTCGTGCTGTCGCCGCGCGGCGGGCGCGATGGGACGCTGCGCGAGGGTCGCCTGCGCGCGATCGACCCGGAGCGCGGCGAGCTCTGGGTTCAGGGACTCGGGCTTTCGTTCGACGACCTGCGCGTCAGCGGCGTACCCCAAGCGGCGTGGAGCGATTCGACCGTCGTGGTCGCACTGCCCTTGTACGATGGCAAGCAGCGGCCGCCCGAGATGAAGACCCTCATCTCCGTGTACGACCGCGCCACGGGTGCCATCCGCGAGACCCGCAAGGTCGAGCGACTGGACAAGGCCGACCAACCGCGTCTCTTCGCATTCGGCGAAGTGCTCCTGCTGCGTAGGCCGAAGACTTTGGAGATCCTGCGATGACCTTCGTGCTCTCTGCCTTGGCCCTGATGCTCTCCACCTCGGTCGGTGCGAGTGCGCCGCAAGGTCTCGGGCCGCGCGGCGACGACTCCCTCACCATCGTCGTGACGCCGGCGCAGGAAGCAGCTGTCGACAAGGGCCTCGCGTGGCTCGCGCGCACGCAATCTCCCGACGGCAGTTGGGTCGCGAAGATCGGCTACAAGCTGAACAACGGCTACAACTACACGGCCGACGACAAGGGACACCTCGGCGTCACGGCGCTCTCCGGCATGGCGTTCCTCGCCGGAGGTCATCTCCCCGGCCGCGGCAAGTACGGCCCCAACGTCGAACGCGCGCTCGACTTCGTCCTCGCCAACGTGCAAGAGGACGGCTACGTCACCTATGGCGGGTCGCGCATGTACGACCACGCTTTCGCGACCCTTTTCCTCGCTGAGATCTGCGGGATGACGCACCGCGAGGAAGTCCGCAAGCGTCTGCAGAAAGCCGTCGATTTCATCGTGCGTTCGCAGAACGAACAGGGCGGCTGGCGTTACGAGCCGTACGCGACCGAGTCCGACATGTCGATCGTCGTGTGCCAAGTCATCGCGCTGCGCGCCGCGCGCAACATCGGCATCCGCGTGCCGAAGGCGACCGTCGATCGCGCCGCGCGCTACGTCGTCGATTCCGCGGTCACACGCGATTCGGGTTTCGAGATGCCCGGCATGACGGAGATCGGGACGTTCCACTACCAGCGGCAAGTCCACTCGCGCTCGTCGTTCCCGTTGACGGCGGCCGGCGTCACGGCCTTGCACGGTCTCGGCATCTACTCCGACGACTTGATCAAGAAGGGTCTCGACTACCTGGCCAGCAACCTGACGAGCTTCAACGCTCAGTACGGTCACCGCGAGCGCGGGCATTACTACTTCTGGTATGGGCACTACTACGGCGTGCAGGCCATGTACACGGCCGGCAGTCCGTACTGGGAGCCCTACTTCGAGGAGCTGCGCCGCGACTTGATCCACCTCCAGACCGAGGACGGTTCGTGGCCGAACCAGACCGGGCCGGGCACCACATTCGGAACTGCCGTGGCCGTACTGATCCTCGAGATCCCCTATCGGTTCCTGCCGATCTTCCAGCGGTGAACGGATGACCTCGGAACGCGACTCCACACGACCGACTTCGCCGTTGCCGGCGACGCCCGCGCTCGATCGCTTGATCGAGCGCGTGCGTGCGCGCATGGGGGC
The DNA here is from genome assembly GCA_964552875.1 of uncultured Planctomycetaceae bacterium. GTDB lineage: Bacteria > Planctomycetota > UBA1135 > UBA1135 > JAEUHZ01. The sequence goes on along the minus strand of CAZKIY010000098.1, from coordinate 10,543 downwards.
GCTCGTCGTGATCCACGGCCTCGGAACGGCGGTGATCTTCACCGCGGGCTGGCTCGCGTTCGCGTTCCTCGCCGACTGGATCCTGCACGTGCCTGCGCCGGTGCGCGTCTTCCACTTGGCGGTCCTCGTCGGCCTGCCGATCTTCGTCCTGGTCCGCTCCCTCGTGCGCCCGTTGCGCGCGCGACCCGATCGCGCAGGCGTCGCGGTGCTGGTCGAGCGGGCGCATCCAGGTCACGCCGAACTCCTCGTCAGCGCCGTCGAACTCGCGACCTCGTCCTCACCGAGTGGCGATCGCGGCTACGTCGAGCGCGTCTTGCGCGACGCCGACAGCGCGGCCGGTCGCCTCGATCCGACGATCGTCTTGGATGCTCGCGGTCCGCGTCGGCGCGCGTTGCTCGGAGGAGCCGCCGCCGTCCTGGTCCTCGTGCTCTTCTTCGTGAACGCGTCGGCCGCGGGCATCTTCGTGGCGCGGATGGCCGGCGGCGCCACCGAATGGCCGCAGAGGACGCGCCTCACGCTGGAGATCCCGGCGGCGACGGCCAGCGCGGCGAGCGTCGAGTCCGCCCTCGGTGGCACCACGCGCGACGGCGAACTCGTCGTGCGCGTGGCCCGCGGCGCCGACGTGCCCGTGATCGTTCACGCCGAGGGTGAGATCCCGGACGAGGTCGTGCTGCATTTCGAAGGCGGTCATCGATCCGTCCTCGGTTCATCGGGCGGTCCTGTCTTCCGCACGCTCCTGCGCTCGGTGCAGGAGGACACGACCTTCCACGCGACCGGCGGCGACGATCAGGACGACGAGCCGCGCGCTCGCCTCGTCGTGCTCGAACCACCGGACGTCACGCGCATCGCCGTCTCGATCCAACCGCCGACGTACAGTGGCCTGCCCGCCCGTCTCGAAACCGATCCCGACGTCGAAGTGTTGCGCGGATCGAAACTCGTCGTCCACGTCGTGACCACGCCGCCGGACGTCACCGGCAAGGTGCGGATCCTGCCGGAAGATCGCGTGATCGATCTCGTTCCGCTGAGCTTCCCGTCCGACGGCTCCGCGGCCGAGATCCCGGGCCTGGCTTTCACGTTCGAGGCCGAACGCAGCGTGCGCTACCGATTCGAGATCGTGGACACGCGCGGGCTCTCGAATCCAGACCCCGGCCTGTACGGCATCACGGTCGTCGAGGATCGCGCGCCCGAAGTCGAGGTCCTCGCGCCGGGCCGCGGCGATTTCGACACGATCGCTGGTGGTTTGCTCCCGCTGCGCATCCGCGCGCAGGACGACTTCCGCGTCGCGCGCGTCGGCTTCGAAGTCACGGCACCGGGCGCGGAACTCGGAAGCGGCACGCTGCGCGAACTCGTGACGCGCGACCTCACGCCCGAGGAACGTTCGGTCTCCGAGCCGGAACGCGTCGGCGCAGCTCGCTCCGTCGTCTTCGCGCGCGACCGGATCGCCATCGCGGATCTCGCAGCACCCGCGGTCGAGGGCGCGAGTGCCCTCGCCATCGAAGGTCAGCAGTTCCAGATCGTCGTGCGCGCATTCGACGCGGCCGAACCCCTCGCTCACGAGGGACGATCGAGCCCGCTCCGCGTGCGGGTCGTGCAGCCCGAGGAGTTCTTGCGGCGGATCCAAGACCGACTCGCCCGCGCGCAGAGTCAGGCGACGGGCTTGCTGGCGCTCCAACGCGAGAAGCAACGGCTCGCGCTCGAGATGCTCACGGCGCTCGCGAGCGACGCGCCCGGCATCGACGACGCGCAGCAGGATTTGGCTCTCGCGTTGACCGGCGCGAGGCGCGTGCAAGGCGACGCGCGTGCGCTGGCTCGGGAGCTCGCGGGATCGGCTGAATCCGTGCTCTACGCGCGCATCGACGAACGCGCGACGGCGGCCCTCGAAGCTTTCGACACGGCTTCCTCGAATTCCGTCCAACGCGGTTTCGATCCCGAACCTTGGCGCGAGCTCGCTCGCGCGACCCGCGCGAGCGACATCGCCGGCTCGGGACTCACGGCGAAGCTGATCGACATCGCGACGCTGTCCCTCGAGATCAGCGAGGACCATGCGACGGCTGCCGTGGTCGAGCTCGCGCGCGCCGTGGACGCGACGGACCTGCCCAAAGTGCGCACGCATCTCCAGGCAGCGGAAACGTCGCACTCCGCGGTCGTCGAGCGCCTCGAGCGGCTGCTCGAGCGCTTGGCGGAGTGGGACAACTTCCAATCCGTGCTCGGCCTCACGCGAGACATCTTGAACGGCCAGAAGTCGCTGAGCGAGCGCACGCGCGACAACGCGAAGGACAAGTGACATGCGGAAGACCTCGTACTTTCTCGTCGCAACTCTCCTCGTCCTCGGGGCGGTGACGCCGTCGCTCGGCATCGCGCAGGAGTCGCGGTTCGAAGCACAGCTCGCCGAGGACCAAGCGCTCTTGAAGCGTCAGCTCCAGCGACTGCGGCAGACGATGGAAGTCCTGGCGAAGCGCTTCGAGGACGAAGGTCGGACGCACGCCGCGACGTTGTTGCGCGACGGCCTGAAGCAGCTCGACGTGCGCGCCGAGGAACTCGGCGCGAAGACGATCGAGGAACTCATGGCGGCGGCGCAAGAGAACCTCGAGACCGGTCGTTCCGTGCAGTCCATCGAGGCACAAGAAGCCGCGGTGAAGAGCTTGGAACGGCTCTACTCGATTCTCACGGACCGACGCGGGCTCGAAGACCTCGAGAAATCCTTGGAGAGCTTGCAGCAGATCCGCAAGGACTTGGGCGCTCTCGCCGACTCGGAATCCAAGCTGCGCGAAGAGACGGCGGCGCTCGCCGAGCGCGCGCGCACTCCCGAGCAGCGCGCGCTGGCCGAAGCACTCGACAAAGCGCGTGCGGCGCAGCGATCGATCCTCGAGAGGACGGAAGCCGAAGCGCGCGCGTCGAACGATCTCGACTTGGCCGCGCTCGAGCGCGAGATCGAGGAGATGCTCCGCGATCAGCGCGCGGACGCGGGCGTGCTCGCGGCCTGGAAACCCGAAGATCGCGCGGCGCTCGAGAACGCGACGCGCGCCGCGGAACGTGCCTTGGCGCCGGCGGCGCGCGCCGAACGCCTCTTGCGCGCGGCGACGGAACTCCGCGCAGCGGCCGCGAAGGCGCGCGACGCGGCGGGCGATCTGGGCGAGGCCGAGCGCGCGCTGCAACGCGCCGAAGAACGCGAGGATCGCCACGCACGCGCGTCCTCGGATCCCGCCGCGCGCCGCGCCGCGGATGCGCTGAAGCAAGGCGCGGAGGCACTGCGCGAGAGCGCGCTCGGACGCACGCCGCGCGAAGACGCTGCGCGCGCGCTGGAGACCGAAGCCCAAGGCTTGGAGGCCGAGGCCGCGAACGAGTCGCGCGCCGCCACGGAGGCCCGCGCGGCCAGTGCGTCGCCTTCGGGCGGGAAGCCGTCCTCGCCGACGCCTCCCGGGGCCACGCCTCCGGGTTCGACACCTCCGGGTGCGACACCGCCCGGTTCAACACCGCCTGGTTCAACACCGCCCGGTTCGACGCCGCCGGGTGCAACTCCGCCGGGTGCAACTCCGCCGGGTGCGACGCCGCCGGGTGCAACTCCGCCCGGTGCGACGCCGCCGGGTGCGACGCCGCCGGGTGAAGCCCCACCGATCGCCACCGAAGCCGCCGTCCGCGAAGCCGCGGAGGACCAGCGCGAGGCGGTCGAAGCCGCTCGCGAGCTCCAACGCGCGCTCCAGGACGAACGTCGCGTGGGCCCCATTCTCGCGGAATCCCAACGCGACGCATCGGAACGCGCCGAACGTGCCGCGAGCGCCGCGCGGAACGTCCCCGGTCCCGCGGAAACCGAGCGCGAAGCTGCGGCGCGCGAGCTCGAAGCCGCGGCCGCGGCGCAGGCCCAAGCCTCGGCAGCTGCGGAGCGCGAGGACGCTCCGAGTGCCGCAAGTGCTGCGGCGGAGGCTCAGGCAGCTCTGCAACGCGCTCGGTCCGCAATGAAGTCTGCGCGTGCTGCGAGTGCCGCCGCGCGCGAGACCGAGAACAAGAGCTTGGAGAGTCTCCGCCAGGAGCAAGAGGCGTTAGCGCGCGAAGCGGAAGCGTTGAAGGATGCGGCCGAAAAGGCTGGTCTCGATCCCGAAGCGCAGAAAGCGGCGCAGGACGCGCTGGAACAGGCGAGCGAGGCGATGAGCCAGGCCGCTTCGTCGATGGCTTCGGGCAAACCCTCGGAAGCCTCCTCAGCGCAAGCGCGCGCGGCCGAAGCGCTCGAGTCCGCGGCCGCGGCCGTGCGATCGGGGGCGAAACCGAAGTCCGAGGCCGACCGCGCCGAAGCGGAGCGACTCGAGAAGGAGCAAGCGCAGATTCGCGCGGAGCTTTTGAAGCTCGCGCAACGGAACAAGAACCGCGAAGGCGCCAAGCCGTCGAATTCGATGGAGAGTGCGGCCAGCTCGGCGAAACGCGCGGAGGAGGCGCTGGGTGACGAGGAGCTCCAGGAGGCGGAGCAAGCCGAGAGCGATGCGGAACGTCAGATGCGCGAGGCGCAACGCGAACTCGGGGCCGAGGAGGAGCAGTACCAACGGCTGCGGCAGGAAGAGTTGCTCTTCAAGATCGCCGAGCAGGTGAAAGCTCTCACCGACGAACATCAAGTGCAGATGCGTGCGACGGTCGAGATCGACGCACAACGGAAACCCGGGGAGCGTCCGAGTCACACTTCGCGCTTGCGCCTGCGCAAGATCGCGAAAGCCGAGGAGCAGCTCGCCGCACGCGCGACGGACATCGGCAAGTCGATCCGCGAAGAACAGAGCGTCGTCTTCGCAGAAGTTCTGGATCAGGCCGCGCGCGACCTGACTTCGATCGGCCGCGACATGTCCGAAGCGGGCGACTGGCAGAGCGGCGAGCGCGTGCAAGCGCGCCAGCAGGATGTCGAACAGTCCTGGATCTGGCTCGGCGAGGCACTGCAACAGGAAAAGCAGCGTCGTCAGGAACAGCAACAGGGACAGCCGCAGGAACAGCAACAACAGGCACAGAACCGGTTGGTGCCCGACGTCGCCGAGCTCAAGTTGCTGCGCCGAATGGGCGTCGATGTGACCGAAGAGATCGAACGCCTGCGCATCCTGAATCCGGAGATCGAGAACGGCAGCGAGATCGATCCGCTCTTGCGCGAGGACATCGGCCGACTCGGCTTCCGCCACGAACGCGTCAGCGACTTGTTCCGTCAATTCCGATCGCGACTCGGCATCCCAGCTCCTGCGGAGGAGAACCCGTGAGAACGATGATCGAGCTTCTCGTCTGCCTGAGTTTCGCCGCCGCATTCGTCCCCGCTCGCGCACAGTCGCCCGAGGAGGAGACGTCGCCCCCGCGTCCGGAGAAACCGAAGCCGATGCAGATCCGTCCGCCGCAGGACGACACCCAGCGCGAGATGATCGAGCTGTTCGGCAAGGTCGAGCGCGAACTGCGCGCGATCGACAAACTGCTCCAGGAAGCAGCGCGCGCGCCGAGCTCGGGCGCCTCTTCCTCGCTCGCCGAAGAACTGCGCAACGCGCAGACCGCGGGCGAAGCGGTGCGCAAGGACATCGACCGCATCCTCGAACTCGCAGCCAGCCAGCAGCAGAGTTCGTCGGGCAGCTCGTCGCAGCAGCCGGGCCCGCCTCAGCCTGGCCAAAGTGGAAGTCCGCTCGACAGCCAGGGCGAGCAATCGACCTCGCGCGAACAAACCCCTTCTACACCGGAACCGGGCGGCGCGGAGCCGAAACCTGGTGAAGGGAAGCCCGAAAAACCGGGCGAGAAACCTGGCGAAAAGCCGGGCGAAAAGCCGGGCGGTCAGAAGCCCGAGGGACAGGGTCGCGAGCGTCCCGATGGACCGCAGGGGTCGAAGGACGATCCCAAGCAGAATCCGAGTGGCGATCCCGCGGCGGGCGCGCGCGGAGCGGCGAATCCCACGCGCGATGGCCGCGATCGCTGGGGCGACCTCCCCGTGCATGCGCGTGAAGTGTTCCGCAACGAGGGCGGCAAGGACATGCCCCCGCTGTACCGCGATTGGATCGACGCTTACTACAAGCGGCTCAACAAGACGCCCTGATGCGCACCGGCCTCGCGGCGGGGATCTGCGCGGGGATCTGCGCGGGGATCTGCGCGGGGATCTGCGCAGTGACGTGCGCAGTGACGAGCGCAGTGACGAGCATCGTGCCGTGCAGCGTGTGGCGCACGCTTCTCGCCGCGATGACGCTCGTCGTGACGCTCGCATTCTCTGTGAGCGCGCGTGAACTCCAGCCGATGCGTGGACTCGAGCCGCTTGGCGAGCGTGGCGCGCAAAGCTCCGAACGTGGTAAGGCGGATGGCGATCCGCGCGTAGAAGGTCTCGCGGGTGAACCTGCGCGTCGCGCGTTGGAGCGCGGACTGCGGTGGCTCGCCGACGATGCCCAGCGCGCGCCGGATGGCGCGTTGACGGCGCGCGGTGCGCGCACGACGAGCGCAGGCACCGGTCCCGCGGCGGAGGTCGGCGGCTTCGCTCCCGTGGCCGTGACAGCGCTCGGCGCGCTGGCGTGGATGGCCGGTGGCAGCGCACCCGATCGCGGACCGAACGGTCGCGCGTGCTCGGCCGCGATCGATTGGCTCGTCGAGCGCACCGATCGCGATGCGCGGTCCGAGCGCGCGGGTTATGTCTCGCGCACGGGTGACGCCCTGAGCCGCATGCACGGCCACGGATTCGCGACGCTCGCGCTCGCACAGGCCTGCGTGCTCTCACCGCGCACGCCGCGCGGCGCGCGCATTCGCGAAGCGCTGATCCTCGCCGTGCGCTGTATCGAGACGAGCCAAGGCGTCGAGGGCGGCTGGGACTACGAACCGCGCAAGGGTCTCGCGCACGAGAACTCGATCACGATCACGGCCGTGCAAGCCTTGCGCGCTGCCAAGGAAGCGGGCGTCGAAGTCGATCGCGCCGTCATCACGCGCGCTGTCGACTACGTGAGCCGCACGCAGAAGCCCGACGGATCGTTCCGCTACGCGCTCGGCGATCCGACCTCGTCGGTCGCGCTGACGGCCGCCGCGATCTCCACGTTCCAGATGACGGGGACGTACGAGGGCAAACCCATCCACGAAGGCTACGACTTCCTCGCGCGACGCTTCGCGCTACGCGACAGCGCGGAGGGCGCAGAAGGCGACCTCGTCGTGTGCCCGTACTACGAGCGCTTCTACGTCGCGCAGGCGATGTGGCAGCACCTCGAGAGCTCGACATACAGCACGTGGTGGCGCAGCGAAGGACCGCGCGTGCTCACGTCGCAACGCGCGGACGGATCGTGGAGCGATGCGCGCTTCGGCGATGCCTACGCGACGGCGATGAACTGTCTCGTGCTGGCCGTGCCCGAAGGCTTGTTGCCGATCTTCCAGCGGTGAGCTCGAAACGGAACCAGCATGCGACGCGACATGCTCATCGCGAGACGGTTGCCGAGCGCACAATGGAGATGAACCCGGCACTGGGTGTCGACGGATCCATCCAAGTCAGAGTGTCCATTCGACTCGCGACCCGTTCGACAGATTGAACGTCGCGGGTGTGCAGAAGGCCGCGCTGTTTCGATACCAGACTTGATAGAAGCGCGATCCGGGAGTGGCGACACCGCCGAGAATGGAAATGGCTGTTTCGGGAGAAACCGGATACTCGACCTGACTATTCGAGGCCGTCCTGGTGGCGAGCCGAGTCACGGTGCCTCCCACACAGCGGAGTCCGTCCCCGAACGCAACACCGGCTCCGCCCCCGACGACCGAGGTCCCCTGGAAGAAGAGCGCGGTGGTGGTCGGCGGAAGGCGGTGAGCTCTAAGGAAGAATGTGTCCTGGCTGATCCTGGGCGTCCCGAGCCCCTCGAGCCGCGCCCCATTGACGCCGTTGACCGAACTTCGGCACCCCTCTCGATTGGCGCTCGGTGAAGAATTCCCGCAAGGGCAGGCGGTGCCCGATCCGTCCCCGATGCAGAGGGTCTCGCCCGCAAGTGCTCCGCACGCATCCGCGAAGAGACGGAGGTGCGGGCCATATGCATAGGGATAGTAGTCGTTACAGAAATTGCCGGGGAAGTGCGTCATCGTGCCATACTGACCGGCTCCGCCAGCAGCCTGAGAATAGTCAACACCATTGAGAGTCCAGCGGATTCCACCGGCGTAGGGGCCAAACTCACCCCCAGCCGCAATGGGCCCTGAGCGGCCTGCAGGACTGCCATTGGTGATACGGAATCCGAATCCGAAAAGATCGCCCGTGAAGTTCGGTGGGTTGAAGGTTCCGTCACCATCCGCATAAAGATCGAACGGCGCCAGCCCCGGGGTGTTTCGTAGGTCGATGGTCATGATCCAGCCGGCTAGCGAGCCGTTTTGCGACCCCGGCATACCATTCAACATCAAGACGGCCGTGGCAGGTGGAGCATCGAGATGACAAGTGTCGTACTGATGAGCGAAAGAAAGCTCGATATCTGCCGTCGGCTGGTCCGTAACATAGCCGAACTCGATGCCGGTGACTGTGTAGGATGTTGCGCAACCAGCATTGAATACTGCTACGAATGGGAATGTTGGGCTTGGAAGATAGCCAGAATCCCAGAGCGTTTCGTAGGGAAGGAGTGGTACATACAACGCAGTTGACGTCGTGTTGTTGTAGATCACGTCCGCGCCAATTGATTCTGTTCCCAATCCGAGCACGGCACCCGGAGCACGATACCGCGCTACCCGGACTTGAGACGGGAGGTTCGCCAGGCCACCACGCTGGGCTTGCTGAGGAGCCGGCAACCCAGCGATTGCGCTCGAGCCGAGGAATAGGAGCAGGCTTGCTGCCGCCATTGAGTGCGTGGGCTTGATCATGGATTCTGCACCGGCTTGACCTGGATCTGTTGACCGAACAGCAAGGAGCGTTTGCCTATGGTGTCCTCAATGAGTGCATCATTGACTGCACCTGTGTAGACAAAATGAATGCGCGCGAAATCACCGCTCTCGTAGCAGTCAATGCCGTTGTACTCTCGAGAGGAAAAGGAGGCACCCGTTCCATCGGTTTCGAAGGGCAGGTCCATATCGAGCGGTCGCTTCATGTCGCAATCTGTCCGCAAATTGTAGTGTGTGAACGATTGCCCTTGATCGACCGACAGCGAGTACCAGTAGTCGTACTTCGAGGTGTAGCCGCCTCGGCTCCCTTCGGGGCCACCCTCGTCACACCCGGGGAAGTCATTGGGTCGATTCGAGTAGTAGGCGACATGAATTCTCCCCGCTGAGTCAACTAGCCCAACCGGCTGAAACTGATCGCAGCGGACCCCGGTTGGGCTCGTGTGTTCCGGGTGGATCATTCGGGTGTCGGTCGACCAGGAATAGCCACTGCTTTCGGTACCGGTTCTTACGAAGCGGCCGACATAAGCGTTGAGGTCGTCGGGGTCATCTTCCGCGGTATCGGTGTAGAAGACATAGGCGATCGTAGGATCGGTGGGATGGCAGGCCAGGTAGGGCACGGCTCTTCCGAAAATCGAGTTAAGAGGGCTGGTCGCTGGCCACGGTCCGGACTGCGTGTAGCGCGGTGCGATTTCAGCGGCCTGCCCGTTGGCTTTCAGGAGTGGCGCGAACGCGCGTGGCCCTTGGCCATTGCCCGGTGGATCCATATCTGGATCACGCCCCACAAGGATCCTAATTGTCCCGCCGGTCACAGGACCGTACTCCCCAGTAGCGTGGGCAAGCCATATGAGGCCATCACCACCGACCGCTGGCTGGCAACAGAAGTTGCCGCCTACAACCACTCCCGAGGCGTCGACAACATCGTGGGGTCCGGATGCGATGCCTGGTGACACCCAATCCGTGCCATCCGATGTACGCAGGTATCGATATCCCCCTACGCGGTACCAGAACAGGAACAAGTCGTTCTGGGTGCGTCGAATAACCCAAGGCTTATCGACCTTATCGGTCGCGCCGGGCCCCGCACTGGCGGCGAGGATCCAGGGGCCGATTTGCGGCGTGGATGAGGGTGAATAAACGCAGTAGCGGATGCTCCCACTTGGGCCACTCATGCCATCAGTCACTAACTTGTTGGCATTCGGGGTGTTGTCTGCCAATGCAATAGAGACATCAAAGCCTTGAAAGCCCGTTAACTCCCCAGATGTCCAGCCGCTGGCTTGATTCGTACCCACGGTGTAACGACCGGGAAGCATCAGGGGAGGCGGAATCTGCTGAGCTGCGGCGATGCGGTGATCACGGCTGACGCACACATCGGGCTCGTTGATATCGGCCACTGGGCTGCCCAGATCCGCGATTTCGCGGTCGCTAATTCTGACTTGCAGAGTCGAACTCTGCGGGGCGCTAACGGCTTGACGAGGTAAGGCGCCAACCATCAACAGCGAGGCAGCGAGGCAGCGAGGCAGCGAGGCAGCGAAGACCGAAGTATCACGAATGGCTCTCCAGCTCAGAGTTTCAGGGCTGCTCACTTGTAGCACTTGAGACGGGCCCGCGGCGCCGCGGAGCCAGGAATCTGTAAGTGCTTGCGATCTAACGGTTTATGAAGCAGTCTTGCAGCTTGCCGCTCGCTGGGAGCATAGTGAATCCTGCGCTGCTTTTGCTGTTCGTGCCCGCCAATCGCGTA
>CAZKIY010000097.1:0-13336 GCA_964552875.1 uncultured Planctomycetaceae bacterium | reverse complement strand
GAAGTCGGGATGGCGCGTTCGCTGAGGTCCGTCGCCAGCACGATCGCGGAACCCGGGCCGTTGGGAGTCCGTGCCGAGCCCGTGAGTGCGGTGAACACGAGCACGCCGGCGAGTCTGGAGAAGCGCTGGAGCATGCGCGGATCCTGGGCGTCGGCGTGTCGCGACGCTACCCAGGAGCTGCGTTCTGACTGCGCGGAGAACGAGCTGCCGAAGTGTCGGAGAGTGCCGAACGACCCTCCCGGGCCCCCCCCAAGCAGGGCGCCAACTGGGCAGCACGTCTCCAGGCACGTTCTCGTGCCCGCCACAACGGCAGACAGGGTGGAGGATGTCAGCACCCATAACCTCTTGCACAATAGACACTTGCGTAGACCAGCCACATCGGCACCGAACTTGCTGTCCCGCGCCGACACGGCGACCTCTCCGCTCCCCGCCACCAGCGGCGGGTCCGACGAGCGAGCGCCGTTCCCCAGTCCACGCGTTCTGAGAAAGATTCTCATGGCCAAGCAGATGGTGTTCGAGACGGATGCGCGCGAAGCCGTGCGCCGCGGCGTCGAGAAGCTCGCGAAGGCGGTCGTCACGACCCTCGGTCCCCGCGGTCGCAACGCGATCCTCGACAAGGGTTGGGGGGCGCCGACGATCACGAAGGACGGCGTCACCGTCGCCGAGGAGATCCAACTCGCGGATCCTTACGAGCAGCTCGGCGCTCAGCTCGTCAAGGAAGTCGCCAGCAAGACGAGCGACATGGCCGGTGACGGCACCACGACGGCGACGCTGCTGACGGACGCGATCTTCGCGCAGGGCTTGCGCGCGGTCACGGCCGGCGCGCATCCCGCACGACTCACGAAAGGCATCAAGGACGGCGCCGCAGCCGTCTGCGCGCGCCTCGATTCGATCTCGAAGAAGGTCGGCAAGAACGAGGAGATCCGCCAGGTCGCGACGATCTCGGCGAACAACGATCCCGAAGTCGGTCGCCTCATCGCGGACGCGATGGAAAAGGTCGGCAAGGACGGCGTTATCACGGTCGAAGACGGCAAGACGCTCAACACCGAAGTCACGGTCGTCGAGGGCATGCAGTTCGATCGCGGCTTCCTCTCGCCGCACTTCGTGAACTCCCCCGAGACGATGGAGTGCGTGTACGAAAAGCCGCTCATCCTCGTGTACGAGTCGAAGATCGGCTCGCTCCAGAAGCTCCTGCCGCTGCTCGAGAAGGTCAAGGCCAGCGGTCGTCCGCTCGTCATCATCGCCGAGGACGTCGAGAGCGAAGCGCTCGCGACGCTCGTCGTGAACAAGCTGCGGAGCATCGTGCAGACCGTCGCCGTCAAGGCGCCGGGTTACGGCGATCGCCGTAAGGCCATGCTCGAGGACATCGCCGCGCTCACGGGCGCGAAGGCGGTCATGAAGGACCTGGGTATCGACCTCGACAACCTCACGGTTCGTGACCTCGGGACGTGCAAGAAGATCACGATCGACGCCGACAACACGACGATCGTGGGTGGCGGAGGCGATCGCAAGGACGTCGCCGCGCGCGTCGAACAGATCCGCGCTCAAGTCGCGGAGACGACCTCGGACTACGACCGCGAGAAGCTGCAAGAGCGTCTCGCCAAGCTCACCGGCGGCATCGCGCAGGTCAACGTCGGCGGCGCCACGGACACCGAGGTCAAGGAGCGCAAGGCGCTCATCGAGGACGCGCTCCACGCGACGCGTGCCGCGATCGAAGGCGGCGTCCTGCCGGGCGGCGGCACGGCGCTCCTCCGCGCGCGCTCGGTCCTCGCCGGTCTGAAGACCAAGAAGGACGAGGACTACGACATGGGCCTCGACATCCTCTACGCGGCGCTCGCGCGTCCGATCCAGCAGATCGCGCAGAACGCCGGCCAGGACGGCGCGGTCGTTTCGCACCGCGTGTTGCGCGAGAAGAAGGAGACCTGGGGCTACGACGCATTGACGGGCGAGTACGGCGACATGCTCGCGCTCGGCATCGTCGATCCCGCGAAGGTCACGAAGGCCGCGCTCAACAACGCGGTCAGCGTCGCAACGCTGCTGCTCACGACCGACGCGCTCATCGTCACGAAGCCCGAGCCCAAGAAGTCCGGCAAGGGCGGTCCGGGCGGCGAAGACATGGACGGAATGGGTGGCATGGGAGGCATGGGCGGCGGCATGGACTTCTGAGTCCGCGCGCCTAACACCGCTTCCTCACCAACACCCGCACACCCACTACCGCACACACGAGAATCCCCCACATGGCCAAGCAAATCCTGTTCGACGACAACGCGCGCCAGAAGATGCGCGTCGGCATCGAGAAGCTCGCGAAGACCGTCCGCGTCACCCTCGGGCCCGCGGGCCGCAACGTGATCCTGCAGAAGTCTTTCGGCGCCCCGTCCGTCACGAAGGACGGAGTCAGCGTCGCGAAGGAGATCGAGCTCGAGGACCCGTTCGAGAACATGGGCGCCAAGCTCGTCCTCGAAGTCGCCAACAAGACGAACGACGTCGCCGGTGACGGCACGACCACCGCGACGGTCCTCGCGTCGGCGATCTTCAACGAGGGCCTCAAGTACCTCGCCACGGGCGTCAACACGATCGCGCTGCGTAACGGCATCGACGCCGCGGTCGTGGCCGCCGTCGAATCCGTGAAGTCCCAGGCGAAGAAGGTCAAGACGCGCGAGGAAAAGGCTTCCGTGGCCTCGATCTCGGCCAACAACGACAAGGCGGTCGGCGAGATGCTCGCGAACGCCTTCGAGAAGGTCGGCGACGACGGCGTCATCACGATCGAGGAGAACACCGGCCTCGAGACGACGGTCGAGGTCGTCGAGGGCATGGAGTTCGACAAGGGTTACCTGTCGCCGTACTTCGCGACGGACCTCACGAAGCTGACCTGCGAGTTCAACGATCCCTACATCTTCATCTACGACAAGAAGATCTCGTCGGTGCGCGAGTTCCTGCCGGTCCTCGACGCCGCGGTGCGCACGGGCCGTCCGCTCGTGATCATCGCCGAGGACCTCGAGGGCGAGGCTCTCGCGACGCTCGTCATCAACCGCCTCAAGGGCATCCTGAACGTCTGCGCCGTCAAGGCTCCGGGCTTCGGCGATCGCCGCAAGGCCTACCTGGGCGACATCGCGGTCCTCACGGGCGGAACGGCGATCACAGAAGAGCTCGGTCTCCCGCTCGAGAAGATCACGGTCGAGCACTTCGGCACCGCGAAGCGCGTGCGCATCACGAAGGACTCCACGACGATCATCGGCGGCAAGGGAGCCAAGAAGGCCATCGACGAGCGCATCGCGCAGATCGACGTCCAGATCAAGGCCACGAAGAGCGACTACGACAAGGAGAAGCTCGAGGAGCGCCGCGCGAAGCTCAAGGGCGGCGTCGCGGTCATCAAGGCCGGTGGCAAGACCGAAGCCGAGATGAAGGCCAAGAAGGACCTGCTGGAGGACGCGCTGAACGCCACGCGCGCCGCGATCCAGGAAGGCATCGTCCCCGGCGGCGGCGTCGCGCTCTTGCGCGCGGCCGACGCGGTGCGCGCGCTCAAGCTCGACGGTGACGAGCGCTTCGGCGCGAAGATCGTCGAGAAGGCGCTCGAAGCTCCGCTGCGTCAGATCGCCGCCAATGCCGGCGAAGACGGACCGGTCGTCGTCGAGAACGTGCGCGAGGCGGGCAAGTCGAACGGCTTCAACGCGCTCACGGGCGAGTACGTCGACATGTTCAAGGCCGGCATCATCGATCCGGCGAAGGTCGTGCGCAGCGCGCTGCAGAACGCGGCGTCGATCTCGGGCCTGCTCCTCACGACCGACTCGATGGTCACGGAGATCAAGGACGAGAAGCCGCGCGTCGAAGGCTCGATGTCCTGATCGCGCTCCGGTGCGAACTCGCGAGGGCGGCGGCCAGAACCGCCGCCCTCGGCACTTCTCAGTCGACGAACCTTGCCGATCCGCCTCCCCCTCGCACGAAGGCCGACGCCCGCGGATGAGCGAAAAGCGCGACTACTACGAGACTCTCGGTGTCGACCGCAAGGCAGGCGAAGAGGACATCAAGAAGGCCTATCGCCAAGCAGCGATGGCTCACCACCCGGACCGCAATCCGGGCGACAAGGCCGCCGAGGAAAAGTTCAAAGAGGCGGCGGAGGCCTACTCCGTGCTCTCCGATGCGGAGAAGCGCGCGCGCTACGACCGGTTCGGCCACCAGGCGTTCGGTTCGGGCGGCGCGAACGCGGGCCCGCAGTTCACGAACGTCGAGGACATCTTCGAGGCCTTCGGTGGTTCGATCTTCGGCGACCTGTTCGGCGGTGGACGGCGCCGCGCCGGGCCGCAGGCGGGTCGCGATCTGCGCATCGAGCTCGCGCTGACGCTCGAGGAAGTGGACCGTGGTGTCGAGAAGCGCGTCGAGATCAAGCGCCGTGAATCGTGCCTACCCTGCAAGGGCAGCGGAGCGAAACCGGGCACGACTTCCGCACCGTGCACACAATGCGGCGGCCGTGGTCAGATCCATCGCAACCAAGGCTTCTTCACGATGGCGCTCGTCTGCCCGCGCTGTCGCGGCGCAGGTACGACCATCGAGAACCCCTGCGCGACTTGCCACGGTCAGGGGCGCACCGAGCAGAAGGTCGAGATCAAGATCGACGTCCCCGCCGGTGTCGAGGACGGCATTCAACTGCGCGTCACGGGTGAGGGCGACGCGGGCGACCCCGGCGCTCCACGTGGCAGCCTGTACTGCGTCGTTCGCGAGAAAGAGCACAAGATGTTCCAGCGCAACGGCGCGGATGTCCTGTGCGAACTGCCGTTCACTTACGCTCAACTCGCGCTGGGCGACGATGTCGAGGTCCCCACTCTGCGCGGGCGCGCCAAGATGTCGATTCCGCCCGGCACGGCGAGCAGCAAAGTGTTCCGCATGCGCGGACAGGGCGTTCCGCAACTCGACGGCACGGGGCGCGGCGACCAGCTCGTGCGCGTGTTCGTCGAGGTGCCGACCAAGCTCGATGCGCGGCAGAAGGAGCTCCTGCGCGAGTTCGCCGACCTCGAGCGCAAGAATTCCGGCGACAAGTCCTTCTTCGAGAAGATCGCGAGCTATTTCGCCTGAACCCATGAACGAGAACACCGAAACGCAGGCGACTCCGGACGACCGACCGCTCGAGGAACGCCTCGACTCGGCGCTTCTGGAGCGCGACGAGCACCACAAGAACTGGCAGCGCGCGCTGGCGGACTACCAGAACCTACGACGAAGACTCGCGAGCGACGTCGACGACGCCGTCAAGCGCGGGAAGAAGGCGCTCGTCAGCGACCTCTTGCTCGTCCTCGACTACCTCGACATGGCGCTGGCCGCGCCCGCGACGAACGCCGAGACGACTGCCTTGCGCGCCGGCGTCGAACTCACACGTCAACAACTGTGGGCCGCGCTGCAGAAGGAAGGCGTGACGCTCGTGCGCGAGAGCGGCGCATTCGATGCGACGTGGCACGATTGCGCCGAGCGCGTCGAGACACACGCTGCGCCCGAAGGCCGGATCCTCGCGGTGCTGCGCAAGGGGTACGCGTGGCAAGGTGCCGTGCTACGTCCAGCGCAAGTGCGCGTCGCGGCAGCCCCGAACAGCGGCAAGGAGTGCTGATCCATGCCGACCTACGACTACGTGTGCGCCGCGTGCGAACACGCGCTGGAGATCTTCCAGCCGATGTCCGAGGCGCCGAAGAAGAAGTGCCCGAAGTGCGGGAAGTCCAAATTGGAACGCCGGATCGGCGCGGGTGCGGGGTTCCTGTTCAAGGGCTCGGGGTTCTATCTGACGGACTATCGATCGAAGGCGTATACCGCGCAAAGCGAAGCGGAGCGCAAGTCAGCTACGAGTACTCAACCCCCGCCCGAAACCCCCGCCGCAAGTCCCACCTCTGATTCCAAGTCCACCTCTGAGTCCAAGTCCACGTCGGATTCCAAGGCTGCGTCGGATCCCAATCCCACCACGGATCGGAAGCCCACCGCGAAGGCCGACACTGCGCCGAAGCGCGAAACGCCCTCCAAGTCCGCCGCGAAGAAGTCCGCGCCGAGCTCGACTCCAAAGAAGCGGAAGTCCTAGCAGTCCGTGGTGAAAGTCACGTCGCGAGGCCGAGCATGCTCGAGCGATGCAGGCAGGCGACGGAAAGACGGCGGAGGTGGCCTCCACGGCCACTGAGCACGACTTTCCTAGCCTGACGCCGCAGCGTTCGAGCGTGCTTGGCCGCAGTAGTGACTTTCACCGCGGGCTGCTAGCCCGAATCTCTCACCACGATCGTAGCGAGGGCGTGATAGCTCGGCCGCAGCAGGTCGTGGTGAGAGATGCGGGCTAGCGACTCACACCGGGAACAGCTCCGCGACGAGCTCTGCGATCGCGGTCCCCTCGTTGTGCGGCAGGACCCGATCCGCGATTCCCACCGCCTCCGGCATTCCCGTCGCCATCGCGACGGCCAGACCCGCGGCCTCGAACATCGGGATGTCGTTCGTCGCATCACCGACCGCGACGACCGCGCCCGGCTCGATCCCGTAGAGCTCGCGCAGCACGCGCACGCCCTCGGCCTTCCCGCGACAGGGCGGGTGCAAGTCCAGCACGACCATGGGATTGGCCCGGTGCATCGGCAACGCATTGAGCGGGAAGTGCGTCAAGTACACCGGCTGCGCAATGCGCGCCGCGACCTCGTCGTGCAGCGCGAGCGAACCTGCGTGATCGGTCGAGAAGAGCGTCACACGGACGACGAACTCCACCGACTCGAGTTCTCCGCGCGAGACGATACGCAGTCCCATCAGGCCCTCGATCGACACACGTTCCAGCTCGTCCCGCGGCGGGCTCGCGTACTTCGCGTCGTTCGTCATCAGCACGGTCAACAGGCTTTTTTCCGCCGCGAAATCGAGTGTACGCGCCACTGTGCGGGTCGAAAGCACGCGCTCCTCGAGCATGCGCCTGTGGATCGGGCACCACAGACCCGCGCCGTTGAACGTGATCGCTGGCGTCCTGAGCCCGATCTCCTCGACGATGCCGGTCGTCGAAACCGTCGATCGTCCCGTCGCGATCATCACGCGGCCGCCGCGGGCCTCGAGCTCGCGCAATGCACGCGCATTCTCCGGGTGAACGCGACTCGACTCGTCCAGCAATGTGCCGTCGAGGTCGAGCAGGATCGCCCGCGCGGGCACGACGCGCGCCGGCCGAGTGCGGAGCAACGGTTCGAGGATCAAGATGCGCGCATCATGGCACGCGCAAGTCCAAGCGAGCCACCTTCCCGAGCTCGACTTCGAGCGGGGTCTCCGAGATTCGCGTCTCGCCACCCTGCTGATCGCGCATGGTGAGGCGCACGACGTAGATGCCGGGCACGATCGAGCCGACGGTTTCGCTGGTGTTCCACTTCCCGAGCCATGCTTGTCGGGCGACGGTTTCCGTGTCGTCCGACTTCGACACGAAGGCGACTTCGTACCAGCGGTCGTCACTCAGATTCCCGGCGATGTCCACGCGTACGCGTGACGCGCGGCGCAGCACCAAGTCGGCTCCGCCGCGGATCTCCCCCGGCGCGAGCGTGATCGGCTCCAGGGCCTTGTTCTCGACCTCGTCGCCTTGCGCCGCGACGACCAATGGCGCGTTCTCGATCAAGCCGCGCAGCACGAACTGCCCTTGCGCATCGGTGCGCGCCTCACGGCTGCCGCGCGCTTGCCGCCACTGGACGTTCGGGTTCCCGCGATCGTCCTCGGACAGCACGACGGAATGGGGCGGCTCCATTTGGATGCCGGCCTCGTTGCGCGACACGCCGACTTGCACTCCGACCAGCGGACGACCCTCGGGATCCGTGACGCGACCATGGATCGCGTTCTGATCGAGGTCGAAGTCCTGCGCTTGCTCGCCGGTCCCGAGCACGACGCGCATCTCGCTCGCCATGCGCCGATCCGCGTGGTGCACGAGCGCCAAGTACGGTCCGGATCGACGATTCAGCAGTCGGTATTCACCGAGGTGGTCGGTCGTCGTCGAGAACGGGTCGTCGCCGTTCCCACCCCATGTCCAGCCCGATTCGCGTCCTTCCACGAAGGGCACGAGCTTCACGACGGCGCCTTCGAGCGGTCGACCGCCCTCGCGCACGACGCCGAAGAGAGTTCCGCGCGGCGGGGCCACGAGCACGAGCGCAGCTTCGACCGCGCTGGCGAGGACGAGCTCCTGCCACGGTTCTTCGCGCGCCTCGGCGCCGGAATCGTCCTCCCACCACGACGATTCGCCGTCTTCTTGTTGGATCCGAAACGCGTGGACCCCCGGTTCGAGCGCCTCGAAGCGCGATTCGCCGCGCGGATCGGTGACCATGTTTTCGGCGAAGCGGTCCTCACCCTCGTCGGCAGAACGCCGCGGAAGCCGATGTCCCACGGGAACGCCCGCGACCGGCTGTCCACCTCCGTCGGTGACGCGCACGACGACGCGGGCACCGCGCTCCAACTTCAGCGCGATCGCGTGATCGGCCTCCTTCGAGAGCAACGCCGCCACGACTTCGCTGGGCGTGAAACCGCGCGCACCGGCTTGCACCAGCACGTTCTTGCCGGGATAGCTAGACAGCACACACCTCCCCTCCGCATTCGTGCGCGCCGAACGGGCGTCGAGTTCGCCGAGCGCGTCGACGGAGAGCGGCACATCGGACCATTGCTCGAGCCGCTCGCGCGTCTGTGTCGTCATCACGACGCGCGCGTTCTCGACCGGCGCGCCCGCAGCATCCACGACCGTGACCACGGTCTTCCGCTCGGACTTCAAGCGGACTTCGCCGATGTCGAGTTCGCGACCGGCAGTGAGGGTCAGATCCTTGCGCTCGAAGTCCTGGTAGCCCGCCGCGGACACGCGCAACCATCCAGGCTTCGCGACTTGATTCAGTCGCAAATCGCCATAGCGCGCGGCGCCGAGCGGGAACGCGTGCTGCACCTCGCCCTTTTCGTCGCGTAACGCGCGGAATCGGCCGGGACCGGCCCACAACACGAAGTCATCGAGGGGCAGCGAGGTCGCGTCGTCGACGACCCGCAAGAGGATCGCGGTCTCGGGCTCGAACGGTAGATCGACGCCCGAGTTCGGAGCACGCACGACCTTGGCGCCCGTCGAGCCCGCGGCTTTCCAAGCTTCTCCGCGCCGCACCGTGAGCGTCAGTCGATAGGACTCCCCCATTCGCAATCCGCGAATGCGGAACGATCCGTCCGCGTCCGCGAACGCCGTGCGTGGACGAGCCTCGAACTCGGGTGCGTCGGGGAGCGCGGCGTCGGCGCCCTCGGAATCCTCGTCCTCGTCCGGCGACGAACGTCGCGCGACGATCCGCAAACCGGGCGGGAGCGTTCCCGACTTCGGAGTGATGCGGCCCGCGATCTCGACGCCGTGCTCGAGGCGGACCACGAAACCGTCCTTCATTTCGCCCGCGCGCTCGGTTCGTCCGCTGAGTTCGGTGATCGCGAGCCCCTCCGCGAGGAACAGCAGTTGGAACGGTCCGGCTGCGAGTTCGTCGACGCGGAATCGCCCGAGTTCGTCGGTCGCGCCCGCACTCGCGCCGCGACCGGGAACGGCGATCCCGCCGCCGCGTGACAGCGACGAAGCTGCGATGAGGACGCGCACTCCCGGCGCCGGCTTGCCGTCGGGCGCAAGGACGACGCCGGCGACGACGACGCCGGGCTCGAGCACGACGTCGGGCAGCGCGACGTCGGTCTCGCGCAGAGCTTCGAGATCTTCGCGGTAGGCCGGGGCGCACGTCGCGCTGCGTGCGGCGAGTCGAATCGCTCCCGGCTCGAGGTCATCGAAGCCGAAGCGTCCCTCGCCATCGCACTCCGCGCGCTCGACCTTCATCCACCGCGCGGGTAGTGCCTCGACTTCCAGATCGAGCGGGATCTTCGCCCAGAACTCGCTCGTCGTGATCCACACGCGCGCACCGGGGATGCCGGCACCCGCGCGATCGACGACGCGCCCACGGACGCGCGGCTTCGAACGGACGTGGGCCTTCGGCGTTCCCGCTGCGACTTCGGGCACTGCGATCGAACTACGCGTCTGCGACGTCGCTGTGCTGCTCGCGCCGGGTGAGTCACTCGCAGCGAGTTCGCCGCCGGGCCCGACACCCTCGACGCTCGTGCCGAGCCTCTCGGGGCCGACGGCGAAGACACCCGCGCCGCCGCCGAGCGCGATGAACAGGACCAGCCCGACTGCGGCGACGATCACCGCGAGCACGCGCGTGCGTTTCTTCGATCGGCCGGGGGGGAGTGCCACCACCCGAGCCTAACTCCACTTTGGCGTCCTGCCCTAGTCCGAGGTCTAAGGGCTGCACTCGACGCGCGGCCCGATCAGCGGTTCACGGCGCGCGGACTTCCATCGTGATGGTCTTCGTCGGGCCGACCTCGAGTTCGACGGTTTGCTCGGTCGGAGCCCGCTCGCGCTCGTCCGGACCCGTGCCCAAGTCGCGCGCCGTGATGCGCCAAGAGCCCGGTTTCAGGCCCTGAAAACGCGCTTTCCCGTCGCCGCGCGTGATCTCGAACTTGGTGTCGGCGTCGCCTTCACCCTGGAACTCGGCGCGCACTTCGCAGGGCGTCGCCGGGGACCCGTCCGCGCGACGGCACGTGACTTCGAGGCCGGCGCCTTGGCTGACGACGAGGTCGACACCCGAGCGCGTCGAGTCCACGGGCACGCGCACGATCTCGCTCTGCGTGCGTTGGATTCCCTGGCCCGAAGCGACGACGGCGAGGTCGGCCTCGGCCACGACTCCGCGCAACTTGTAGCGACCGTCGGAGTCCGTCGTGACTTGCCCGCCGCCTCCGCCGCCGAACGAGACGGGACCGTCGCCGGCGTCCATGGCGAACACGAACTCGCGCACGGCGCCGTCGCCGCCCGCTTGTTTCTCGGCACGGATCCGCAATCCCGCGACGCCCTTGCCCGCTTCGTCGGTCACGCGACCCTCGAGGATCGACAGGGGAAGGTCGACGTTCTCACGCGTCTCGCCCGAGCTCACGCGCAGCGCGGCCTCGTGCGCCATCGCGCGACTCGGATGCGTCACGGATATCACGTACTCGCCGACCGACACGTTCTCGAGCGCGTACTCGCCCGAGCCGTCCGTCTCTGCCTTCGCATCGTCGTCGAAGAACGGCATGGCGTCGCCGTCCTTCGCGCGCAGTCGCACCGTCGCTCCGGCGAGAGCGCGTCCGCCTTCCTTGATGCGACCGACGACGCGCGCGCGTTCGGGTGCTTGCAGGACGACTTCGTGCGTTCCGCCTTCGGTGACCGTGACTTCCGTCCACGGTTCTTCGGGTGTCAGGTCGCCGCCGTTCACGGAGCGCGCCATCGACATGCGCATGCCGCCACCGCCGAACATTCGCGGACCGCCGGACACCTGGAGTCGGAACGCGTGCACGCCCGGCGTCTGCTTCGTGAGCGTCGTGCGCCCTTCGGCGTCCGTCGCGAGCGGGCCATTCGGACCGAAGAACATGGGCGCGTCCTCCTCGTCGTCCGGCTTCTTGTGCTCGAGCTGTTCGTCGCGCACGGGATTGCCCGTCGCGTCGACCACCTTGACCACGATCGTCCCGCCGGCGGTCACGACGACGTCGCGCTCGACATCGGAACCCGTGGGCAGATCGAGGATTTCGGAGCGGAATGCGGCGAAGTCGCGGTGACTGACCACGATGCGCGCCTTCGATCCGGGGATGCTCGAGACGCGCGCGATGCCGTCTTCACCCGTGCGGCCTTTGTGCGCCGCACCGCCGCCGAAGTCGAGCGCGTCCTCGTCGTCGGCTCCACCGGTGCGAATGGAGAACGAGCGGCCGCCCATCCGTCCGTCACCCTTCTCCTCGGCCTCGACCGAGACGCGCGCGCCGACGACGGGTGCGCCGCTGCCTGCGGCGGTCACGCGGACTTTCACGATCGAAGTCTTTTCGAGGCGCACGATGCCCAAATCGTTGTCGATGCCCTCGGTGACGCGCACATCCTTGCGTTCCCAAGGCGCGTAGCCCGCGGACTCGACGCGCACGGTCAGCAGGTCGTTCGCGCTGCCGCGCGACATCGGGCCGCCTCCGCCGAGTCGCAGTCCGCCGTAGCGCACCCGACCACCGGGGAACTCACGGATCGTGCGGTTCTTGTCGTCGGTCAGAGGTGCCGCCATGCGGCCGCCGGCCGACACCGTCATCGTCGTGATCGGTGCTCCGCTCGCGGCCTCGACGACCTGGAACGTCAGCGCGGTCTCGGCGCGGTACGCGATCTCGAGCCCGCGATCGCCCGCCGTCGCATCGACGGTCGCGGAGCGCGTCGGACTGCGCAGCATGCCGCCGAAGCCCTGCGAAGCGAGTCGCGCCGAGACGCGGTACTTCGCTTCCTTCTTGCAGCCCTTGACCACGAACGATCCGTCGGCCGCAATGGGCGCGAGCCGTTGCGCGCCGCCCATCGAAGGCCCGAAATCGCCGCCGAAATCGCTGCCGCGCGGCAGCGCCGCGATCCGCAGTTTGCCCGCGTCGCTCGGCGGCACCCCGGTCACGAGACCGGCGATCTCGAAGCCTTCCTCGAGCTGGATCTGGATGCCGCGCACGACTTCGCCCGCCCGACTCGTCTCGCCCGATTCGTCCTTGTCCGGGGCGATCTCGCTCGTCACGCGCAGGTTCCACGTCCCCACGGGAATCGTGTCGACGCGGAAGTTTCCCTGAGCGTCGCTCTTCGCGGCGACTGCGCCTCCACGCCCCACGAAGAAGGCCATCGGGCCCGAAGAAGGACGCCGACGGCGCAATTCGGCGCCCTGCACGGGACGCCCGAGGTGATCGATCACGCGGCCTTCGACGACCACTCCGGCCTGGACGACGAGGTCGCCGACATCGGGACGCGTCTCGGAGATCGTGCGCTCGACGTCGAGCGGCGCGAAACCACCGGCCCGCACGGCGAGGCGGACCTTGGCATTGATCTTCGGATCGAGCGCGAACCGACCGGCAGAGTCCGTCTTCGTCTCCGTGCGCTGGAACCAGAACATCTCCGCCGGATCGACTTCGTCGAGCGCGATCTCGTCCATCCCGCCGCCCGCCGCCGCATAGACGACCGCGTTCGCGACGGGCTTGCCGGCTTCGTCGACGACACGACCGCTGACGCGCTGCGCTTTCCCTTCGCCCGTCGGTGATTCGGCGCGGCCAGGGGCAGCTCCCTCCGTGCCGACTTGCGCCGTGCGATCGCGCTCGTCCTTCGGCACCGCCGCGAGGTCCTCCATCGGAGGCTTCTCGGTCGAGCCGGTGACGGGTCGTTGCCCGTCGACGTCGGGGGCCGCAGCCGGATCCGAGTTCGTCCAGAAAAGGAGGCCGCCGATCAGCAGGAGGGCGACGGCAGCGAGCGCGAGGAGACCGTGGATGGGGCGCATGGGACGAGAACGCGCGGACGCGC
>CAZKIY010000096.1:0-13392 GCA_964552875.1 uncultured Planctomycetaceae bacterium | reverse complement strand
GGCAGTACGGCTTCGAGGGGATCTACATGGGCGTGCCGGCGATCCTCGGGAAGGACGGCGTGGAGCGCATCGTGGAGATCCCGCTCGATCTCGATTCGCGCGCGCAGATGCAGAAGACGGCGGGGGCGATCTTGGCGGACGTGCAGCTGCTGCGTGACAAGAAGCTGATGTAGCTCCGATCTACGCCCGCTTCGAGCGAGGGCGATCGGCGACACTGCACGCGAGTTCGTGCTTCTCGAGGTCCCTCTTGCTGCTCAGGGATCTGCAGCGTGCACGGTACGTGCACTTCGGCTTCCTCATGTGCGTCGTCGTCGCGACCGGATCGCGTGAATGCGGAAGCTCGAGTTCGCGACTGTTCAGGTGCCTCCAGCAGGAGTGTTGCTCCCAGCCGAATCCTGCCCGGCTCTCGAGTGGAGGACGCGCTGCAACCAGCAGGGATGCAAGTCGGGGCCCGCGATCCGCGAACTGGCCCCAGCGAATGATCAGCGCGTCAGCACGGGCAGATACTCGCGCCACGGACCGACCTCGGGCGCGTAGCGTTTCGCCATCACGCGTGCGATCTGCGCGATGTGGCCGAGGTCGTGCACGACCCAGGTCGCGATCAGGTTGCCGAGCGTCACCTCGCCCAGCGCCGGGTGCATTCCGCGCCGATCGAAGTCCGAGGCGTCGAGCCTTGCCGCGCGCAAGTCCGCGATCGTTCCGCGACGCAGGCGGGCGAACTCGTCGAGCAGGTTCGTGAGGCTCTTGCCCGTGCTGTCGCGCTCCTGCGCGAACCGATCGAACGGGTCGAACGCGCGTGCAGTGCCGTGCTCGAGCACGGTCCGCATCCGCGGGATCCAATCCGCGCGCTCGCCGTGGATCAGGTGACCGACGATGTCGTACGCGGACCACGTCTTCGGCCCTTCGTTGCACGTGGTCCAGCACTCGGGCAACCCATCGAGCTGCGCGCGCAACACGGCGGGCGTTTGCTCCAGGACGGCGATCGATTCAGGCAAGGAGAGTGCGCTCATTCCCGCAGGCTAGCGTGAATGTGCGTCGGTCGCAGGCGAGCACATGCCCGTGATGCCGAAGCGCAACCCTGTTCGCGGACGCAGCACGACCTCCGTTGGATGGGATCCCGAGCCGCGCTCCGCACGCCCTCGTCAGCGCTTCACGGCCGGCGCGAACCACACCGGCTCGTTGCCCGACTTCCACTTGATGTTGCAGCCGAGGCTGCCGTGCTGCGCGGCGGCAACCGGTTTCTTGCCGAGCACCGCGTCCGCGGCCGCGCGCAAGTCGGCGCCGGTCACGGGCGTCGGTTGCTCCGGCCGCGAGGCATCGAAGCGACCGCGGTAGATCAGCATGTGCGCCGAATCAAACAGGAAGAAGTCCGGCGTGCAGGCCGCGCCGTAGGCCTTCGCGACGTCCTGCGTCTCGTCGAACAAGTACGGGAACGTGTAGCCGGCGTCGCGCGCTTCTTCGATCATCATCTCGGGCCCGTCGGCCGGATGCGTCGCGACGTCGTTGCTGCTGATCGCGACGATCGCGAGGCCCTTCGAGCCGTAGTCGCGACCGAACTGCGCGAGCCCGGCGCGGATGTGCTTCACGAACGGGCAGTGATTGCAAATGAACGCGACGAGCAGCGGTGTCCCTGCGAAATCCGCGCGCTTCACGGTCTTGCCGTTCGTGTCCGTGAGAGCGAAGTCCGGCGCGAGCGTGCCGAGGTCGAGCCGTTGCGTGGAGGAGGTGAGAACCATGTCGGGAGCGTAATGCGTCGAGCCGTCTTCGACACCCAGAACTTCGTCCAGCGCACCGGATAGCCTGTTCCTCCTTCTCATCGTCGCGCGACATCGCGACGGACTCGTCCTCGTCGTCGCGCCAGATCGCGACGGACCCACCGGCACCAGGCTTCGGCTCGCGCCCATGACATCCCACGCCGTCGCGTACGAAGTGACCCTCGACGATGCGTACTATCGCGCTGCATCGGCGCGCACCGACCGCGTTCAGCACGCATTTCGATGGTTGCCCGCGCTCCTCATCGGTGGATCCATCGCGTTTTTCCTGCTGTTCAGCGCGATCGCGCTCGCGGACGGCGATTGGTTGACCGTCCTCGTGCCCGGTGTGCCATTCGTCGCCTACATGGCGTATCTGCGCTGGCGAACTCCCTCGGGACTCGCGCAGTTCCGACGGTCGGTCGACTATGGCGAGACGATCCGCGTCGACCTGCGCGACGATACGGTCTCCGTGGTGAGCCGGTCGGCGAGCACCGACTATCGATGGCGCTCGTTCTCCGCGGTCAAGTACAGCGCGGACGGCATCCTCGTGAAGCTCTCCGGGCCCGGAGTGTTGTGGCTTCCTCACGGCGCGATCGTGACCGAAACTCGTGATGAAGCGGTCGTGCTGTTCGAGCGCAACGTCGGAGCCTCTTAGGGAACTCGATCGAAGAGGACTCCGACAGGATCTGCTCTCGCCCGCGCGATCCGCGTCGCTAGGATCTCCGCCTCGAATCCCGCAAACCGACCCACGACGATGCCGACCCACCGCACCGAATCCGACTCCTTCGGCCCCATCCAGGTCCCGTCCGACGCTCTCTGGGGCGCGCAGACCCAGCGCAGCTCGGAGAACTTCAAGATCGGCGGTCACCGCTTCACGCGGCCGATGATCCGCGCGCTCGGGGTCGTCAAGAAGTCCGCAGCGCTCGCGAACATCGACCTCGGCGATCTTTCGATGCTCGGCAAGAAGGAGCAGAAAGCGCTGCTCCAAGCCTGCGACGAAGTCATCGAGGGCAAG
Organism: uncultured Planctomycetaceae bacterium; assembly: GCA_964552875.1. Lineage (GTDB taxonomy): Bacteria > Planctomycetota > UBA1135 > UBA1135 > JAEUHZ01. The sequence goes on along the minus strand of CAZKIY010000096.1, from coordinate 10,623 downwards.
CTCGACGCGCACTTCCCGCTCGTCGTGTGGCAGACGGGTTCGGGCACGCAGTCGAACATGAACGCGAACGAGGTCATCTCGAACCGCGCCATCCAAATGTGCGGCGGCGAGGTCGGTTCGAAGAAGCCCGTGCATCCGAACGATCACGTGAACCGCGCGCAGTCCTCGAACGATGCGTTCCCGACGGCGATGCACGTCGCGTGCGCCGAGGAAGTCGTGCATCGGCTCTTGCCCGCGCTCGACGCGCTCGAGGCGGCGATCCATGCGAAGGCGAAAGAGTGGAAGAGCGTCGTCAAGATCGGGCGCACGCACCTGCAGGACGCGACGCCGCTCACGGTCGGTCAGGAGTTCTCGGGGTATGTTCAACAGTTGAAGGACGCGCGGCGCGGACTCGGGTTCGCGCTGAAGGGCGTGTACGAGGTCGCGCTGGGCGGCACGGCCGTCGGCACGGGGCTCAACACGCATCCGAAGTACGCCAAGCTCGTCGCGGCGAAGATCGCGGCCGAAACGGACCTGCCGTTCGTGTCGGCGCCGAACAAGTTCTCGGGGCTGGCGGGACACGACGCTCTCGTCTTCTTGTCGGGCGCGCTGAAGACGACGGCGGTCGCGCTCATGAAGATCGCGAACGACGTCCGCTGGCTCGGTTCCGGTCCGCGCTGCGGCATCGGTGAGCTGAAACTGCCGCAGAACGAACCCGGCAGTTCGATCATGCCGGGCAAGGTGAACCCGACTCAGTGCGAGGCGCTGACGATGGTCTGCGCGCAGGTGATGGGGAACGACACGGTCGTCGGCATCGCTGGATCGCAGGGCAACTTCGAGCTGAACGTCTACAAGCCCGTGATCGTGCACAACGTGCTCGAATCGATCGCACTGCTCAGTGATGCGTCGACGAGCTTTCGCACGAAGTGCATCGACGGGCTCGAGATCGATCGCGCGCGCATCGAGATGCTCATGCGTCAGTCGTTGATGCTCGTGACGGCCCTCAACCGCGTCATCGGCTACGACAACGCCGCGAAAGTCGCGAAGAAGGCGTATCAAGAGGGGAAGACCTTGAAGGAGACCGTGCTCGAAATGGGCCTCATGAGCGGCCCCGAGTTCGACAAAGCGGTCGTACCTTCGAAGATGATCGGGCCGTTCGGCGCGGCAGCCGGCGGGGGATGAGTGTCGTGAACGAGAACCGAACGACGATCTGACAAGGGGTCTGGTCGACGAGGTCGCGCTCCGTGCCGAAGCTTTGAGTCATGAAGTCGTCCCACGCCTGCACTCGCCCCTCGGAAGCACCTCCGTCTCGTCGCGGTCTCGTTGCGCTCGCAGTCGGCATCGCGTGCGGCTTCGCCGTCCTCCTCGGCCTGGGCGTCGCGCTCGGCATCGTCGGGAGCGAGGTCGCCGTGCCCGCCGGTTCAGTGATCACCATTTTCGGCGCCGCGCTCGCGCTGCTCGTCCGTCGGTGACGGCGCGGCTGCGCGCGGAAGCCGGCGTTTCGTACTGGAGTGAGGTGCGATCCCGGGCGCGCGGGCTGGCGTGCGTGTCCGCGCGGGGTAGGCTTGGGGTCGGCTCGCGCCACCCCTCACTGCGGTCGAAACGACCGTTCCAAGCCATGCAATCGACACTCCTCCGGCGCCTCGGGGCCGGTTCCGTCGCATTCCTCGTCCTCGGCGTCGTGGCTCGCGCGCAAGGCGCGGATGCGTGCGCTTCGGCGCAGGCCATCTCGGGCAACGTCACCGTCAACTTCGTCAATCAGGCGGCGAGCACGGACGGCCCGGCGAACGCAGCCTGCAACTTCTCCGGTCAGAACCAGATCGTCCTCGACGTCTGGTTCCGTTGGACGGCGACGCAGACGGGCACGGCGACCGTCACGAACTGCGGCGCGACGTCCATCGATTCGAAGATCGCGGCCTACGCGGGCGTCTCGTGTCCGCCGGGTACGCCGCTCGACTGCGACGACGACACGTGCGGCCTGCAATCGACCGTCACGTTCGCGTGCACGAACGGCAGCCAGTACCTGATCCGCGTCGGCAACTACCCGGGCACCGCGGGTGGAGCTGGACAGATCACCGTCAGCCAAACGGGCGGTGGCGGAGGCCCGGCGAACGATGCGTGCGCCTCGGCGACCGTCATCGGCGGCGTCGGCACGTTCGCGTTCAGCAATGCCGCGGCGACCACGGACGGCGTGGCGGACGCGCTGTGCACCTTCTTCACCCAGAACCAGATCGAGAAGGACGTCTGGTATCGCTGGACCGCGGGAGCAACGGGCGCGCACACGATCTCGACGTGCAGCGCGACTTCGGTCGACACGAAGATGGCGCTCTACAACGGGAGCACGTGCCCGGTCGGGCCGGCGATCGCCTGTCAGGACGACTCGTGCCAGTTGCAGACGACGTTGAGCGTGAACGCGACGGCGGGACAGACTTACATGCTGCGACTCGGCGTGTTCCCCGGCGCAGTGGGCGGCACGGGCAACGTCGTGATCGCGACCGGCGGCGGCGGTGGTGGTGACTGCGCGACGCCGAGCACGGGCCCGGACGTCATCGTCGGCGACCTCACCGCAGTCTACAAATGGGGCCTCGTCGGCTCGACGTGCGGCTATTCGATCGGCACGGACTCGTGCAACGTCGGCACCGCGGGACTGTCGTGGGTCGCGACCACGAACCAACACCCGGTCATCGGGCAGAACGCGTATCGCCTGAAGAACGGTCGCTTCGAGCAAGTCGGACTCGGTTGGCTGAAGCACGGCTTCCTCGCGCTGAACCAGAGCTTGTGCTGCACGTGCCAGAATCCTGGTGGCGGCTCCGTGCTCGGTGTCGGTTGCTCCGACCCGTATGACGCACAATTGAACGGGAATCAGGCCGGTTCCGGCAGCCAAGGCGGTCTCGGGCCGCGCTCGGAAGTGAACCCCTCGACCGGTGCCTTCCCGTACCCGTACACGACGCAAGGTTCGTCCGGCGACAACGTCTACAAGCGCGTGCAGATCGCGAATGCCGATCTCGATCCGGCTCTGAACGTCGGTGCGACTTGGTATGCCGAAGGTCACTACGTCGCGCCGGACGACGCGGCCGCGGGCAATCAGAACAACAACACGTCTTGGCGTCCGATCACGGTCGGCTCGTTCTCGAGCGGCTGGAATTTGACGCTCGGCGGCGCGACGACGCGTCGTCAACCGGCGATTCGTGCGTGGCAAGCGGCGGATCCCCTCGTCGTGCTGACGAACGTGCAGGCCGATGGTCTCTTCGTCGTCGGCAGTCGCGCGACGAACAACGGCAACGGCACGTGGCATTACGAGTACGCGGCCTACAACATGAACTCGGATCGCGCCGCGAACCAGTTCAGCGTGCCCGTCGGCGCCGGCATCAGCGTCACGAACATCGGCTTCAAGGACGTGCACCACCACTCGGGCGAGCCGTACTCGACGACGGATTGGACCGCGACGAACGCCGGCGGTTCGCTCACGTGGTCGACGCAGACCTTCGCGCAGAACGTGAACGCGAATGCGATCCGGTGGGGCACGCTCTACAACTTCCGTTTCGACGCGAACGTCGCGCCGCAGAGTGGCAACGTGACGCTCACGTACTTCAAGCCGGGCTCGCCTACGGCGGCGTCGGTCGCGGCGGAAGTTCCGAGCGCGTCCGGTTCGCCCGTCACCGCGTTCTGCTTCGGCACCGGCGGCACGGCGTGTCCGTGCGCCAACGCGGGGCTCGCGGGCAACGGTTGCGCGAGCTCGGTCAACGCGAACGGGGCGAACCTCGCTTCGAGCGGCACGCCGAGCATCGCGGCGGACACGCTCGCGCTGATCGGTTCGGGGATGCCGAACAGTTCCGCGCTCTACTTCCAGGGCACCGCGCAACAGAACGGTGGACTGGGTTCTGTCTTCGGCGACGGTCTGCGCTGCGCGGGGGGATCGACGATCCGTCTGGGCACGAAGATCAACGCGGGCGGCGGGTCGCAGTACCCGGTCGGTGGTGACCAGACCGTGTCGGTGCGCGGCGCCAATGCCGCCGGCAATGTGCGCACGTACCAGATCTGGTACCGCAACGCGGCCGCGTTCTGCACGAGCGACACGTTCAACCTGTCGAATGGTCTGTCCGTGACCTGGCAGTTGTAGGTCGGCTCGGCCTCCGGGCGCGCTCTCGGCGCCCGGCCCGGCCTGCGCCCTGCGCCTCCGGCATCCGCTCGGGAATGCGAACGCAAGGGAACCAGGTCGATCCGGACGGCAGGGCTCGAGCTCCGCCTCATCCCGCGCGGAGCCCGCGGGTCCTCTCAGAATTGGCCTGACGACGGCGGGGTGGGCTCGCTACACTCCGCGGCTCGACCTGTACGGTCGAACTCCTGCCATGCACACCAAGATTCGTTCGAGCAGCGCGAAGCACAAGAAGAAGACCGGCTACCGCACGCGGCAGCAGACGAAGGGCGGGCGGAAGACGAACCGTCGCCAGCGTCGTCGTCACGGCAGCTTCTGAGGTCGGATCGCCGGTCTCGCGTGCCCGAGGTCGCGCTCTCGCCCCACACGCGCGGTCGCCCCGGACCTGCGGTTCCCCGCGCGCCACCGGCCTGTCGCGACTTCCTGTCCGGCGCCGCCGGGGCGAATTTGGTCTGCGGAAGCCCGCGCAGCGAGGATCGTGATCGCCGCGCCCTCTTGAACGGGCCCGATTCCACTCATGAACGCCCACCTCGTACGATTCCTGCCGCGCACTCGTGAAGAGATGCGCCTGCGCGGCTGGACCGAGCTCGACATCGTGCTCGTCACGGGTGACGGTTACGTCGACCATCCGTCGTTCGGCGCAGCGGTCATCGGTCGCGTTCTCGAAGCCCGCGGTTGGCGCGTCGGGATCCTCGATGCTCCCGACCTGGAGCCCGATGGTTCGGGTTGGTTGCGCCTGCCCGCGCCGCTGCTCTTCGTCGGCGTGACGGCGGGGACCATCGACTCGATGGTCACGAACTACACGGCCTCGAAGAAGAAGCGTCGCGTCGACGTGTATCGACCCGGCGGCGCGATCGGTCGGCCCAATCGCGCGACGATCGCCTACACAGCGCTCGCGCGGCATCACTTCCCGGGCGTGAAGGTCATCGTCGGCGGGCTCGAGGCCGGGCCGCGACGACTCGCGTATTGGGACTACTGGGAAGAGAAGATGCGCCGGTCGATGCTCATCGACAGCAAGGCGGATCTGCTCGTGTGGGGGATGGGCGAGCGACAAGTCCTCGAGATCGCCGATCGACTGTCGCGCGGCGAGAACTTGTCCGGCATCCGCGGCACGTGCGAGGTCGTGCGCAGCGAGGACGTTCCCGCGAACGCGCGCATCGCGCCGTCGTTCGAGGACCTGTGCGCCGACGCCGACGCGTTGATCCCGCTGTTCCATGCGGTGCGCGAGGAGAACAGTCCGAGCTCGCGTCCGATCGCGCAGGCGCACGGAACGCGCTTCGTCTTGCAACATCCGCCGAGTCCGCCGGCGCCGCAAGCGGAGGTCGATTCGTTCTACGACTTGCCGTACCAGCGTGCATGGCACCCGGCGCACGATTCGGCGGGCGGAATTGCCGCGCTCGAGCCGGTGCGTTGGTCCGTGAACACGCACCGCGGTTGCATGGCGGACTGTTCGTTCTGCTCGATCACGTTCCACCAGGGACGTTCGATCCAGTCGCGCAGCGAAGAGTCCGTGATGAAGGAAGTCGCGGCGCTCGCGGAGAATCACGACTTCCGCGGCACGATCACGGACGTCGGCGGGCCGACCGCGAACATGTGGGGGCTCGGCTGCAAGTTGCTCGAGAAGGGCGAGGCTTGCCTCGGGCGGGACTGCCTCACGCCCGATCCGTGTCCGGCGTTGCGACTGGACAAGACGACCGAGGGCTATCGCAGGTTGTTGGCGCTGGTCCGCACCGCGAAGGGCGTGAAGCACGCGTTCGTGTCGAGCGGCATCCGCTACGACATGCTGCGCGACAAGAAGGGCCAGCTCTTGCCGTTGCACCACGATCTCGTGAAACACCACGTGCCGGGTCGCATGAAGCTCGCGCCCGAGCACGCGTCGGACGAGGTCCTCGCGGCGATGAACAAGCCGCGCTTCTCGGTCTACGAGGACTACGAGAAGGACTACAAGGACGAGTGCAAGGCGACGGGCAAGGACCAGCACCTCGTGAACTACTTCATCGTCGGGCACCCGGGCACGGGTTTGCCGCAGGCGATCGAGCTCTTCGAGAAGTTGCTGGAGCGCAACTACAGCCCGGAGCAGGTGCAGGAGTTCATCCCGCTGCCGATGACGCGCGCTTGTGTGCAGTTCGTCACGGGCAAGGATCCGATGACCATGGCGGAGCTCCACGTTCCGCGCGGTGAGCGTGAGCGACGGATGCAGAAGGCGCTCGTGCGCTGGAAAGCGCCGGAGAATCGCGCGCTCGTCGAGGAAGCGCTCAGCGCTGCGGAGCGGCCGGATCTGATCGCGCGTTTCCACCGCGCGATCGGCGGACCGAAGTCGGCTGCGACGCGCGAAGCGGACATGGACCTCGACACCTGCGGTTGAGCGAGCCGCAGCGATACTCTGCGACTCGCTCCTGTGCATCGGCGCGTTCTCGCACGCACGCGACTCACGCCGCGATCACGTGCCCCAATCGACCTGCAAGGCGTTGCTCAGGTTGAACGTGTCGCTCGTGCAGTACGTGGCCGAGTTGCGGTACCAGACCTGGTAGTAGCGCGTCGCCCCCGACGGCACCGATCCCGCGACCGAAACGAGCGGGTCTCCGCTCGCCGGGAACTGCGCGATGCCCCCGACGGCCTCGGTCGATACCAAGCGCACTACGGTTCCGTCCGTGCAGCGCAATCCGTCGCCGAACGTGACGCCCGCTCCGCCGTTCTCGAGCGCCGTGCCTTGGAAGAACATGGCCGCATTCGTGCCCGGAACCGTGGCGAAGAGGGTCAGCGAGTCCGCCGCGACTGCCGCGCCGCCGGTCGCCGTCATGAGGGATCCGTAGCCGAAGGAGTTCAGGCAACCTTCTCCAGCACCGCCCGAGTTCGAACACGGGCACGCGGACCCGCTCCCGTCGCCCGCGCAGACGCTCGTCACGCGCGGGACGTATGCGTAGCAGACCGTGATGCTGACGAACGTGGCGTCGGTCTCGAACGAAATACCCAGCTCGCCTCCACCCGTGGAGACGCCCACGCCGATGTCCACCGCGCGCACGCGCGTCCTCGACGTGCCGGGAGCCCCGGCCGGACCGGCGTACAGGCCGAGCGCACCCGAATCGCTGCGCGAACCGGTGATCGACACGAGCGGCATCGACGCCGACCCGAGCGAGATGCCCGACGTTCCGCCGTAGTCCAGCACGCCGTCGTAGGCCGGCAGCGAGTGCGTGGTCGTCGTCGAGGACTCCACCAGTCCGAACGTGACGTCGTCCTCCGCGTAGGCGTCACCCTCCGCACCGCGCGTGAGCGTGACGTCTTTCGACGTGGGTTCGAGGTTCTCGATTCCGACGGCGACCACCGCCTGGAACTCGATCGTCACCGTGACCATCTGCAACGTCCCGAATGCGACGTCGAAGCGGGGGATGGCGATCTCGACGTCGAAGTTCGTCTTCGTCACGGGCACGGAGACGGTGTGACAGATCTCATCGGCACGGGCCGGGTCCAGCGCTGCGGCGACGAGGACGGAAATCGATGCGCAATTGCGAACGAACGTTCGGTACGACACGGGAAGCTCCTAGAAAGCTGCTTCCGTCCGACTCGCCGAGCGCACTTACGCGCGGTTCGTCGGACGAGGACAGGAGGAGCCCGAGCGCTCGAGTCGTGCTAGTTCGTCAGCGGGCGTGCCGGTCTCACTCCGGAGTTCCCAGAGCCTTGATCGATCGGTTCCGCATTTCGATACGCGGATCTCACGTAGAAAGCCGTGTTGTTCTCGAAGCTGCCGCCGCGCAGAACACGGCGGTCTTCACCGCCCGAGAGGACGAGTCCGTCGCCCTTGCGACGCGGAGAACTGTGCGGTGCGTACACGTCCGCGCACCATTCGAAGACGTTGCCGCACACGTCGTGCAGGCCGAACGCATTCGCGCGGTAGCGACCGATCGGCGCGTGCACGACGTAGCCGTCGTCGACGGATTCTTCGTAGGACCAGTACGTCGGTCCGAACTTCTTGCAATGCCGGTCCGTGATGTTCGCGGCGCCGTCCAACGACGCGGCCTCTGTCCCGGTCCACCACGGAGTCGTCGTGCCCGCGCGCGCGGCGTACTCCCACTGCGCCTCGGTCGGCAGGAGCCAGCCGTAACGCTCGAGGACCTGCTTGGCCATGCGCCAGTTCACGCCCTCGACCGGATGCATCTTCCCGACGATCTCGCCGCCAGCGACCATGGACAGCTCGGAATAAAGACTCGGGTTCCAACCCGTCGCCTGCACCCATTGTTCCTGGGTCAGCTCGTACTTCGAGATGAAGAACGCATCGAGTTCGAGCCTGCGCAGCGGGGTCTCGTTCGCCGTCGTCCTGGGATCGAATTGCGGCGCGGACGGATCGTCCGCTTGAGCGCCGAGGAGGAAGCGGCCGGGTGGGATCAGCACGAACACGACGGCGGAGTCCGGGTTGATCACGAGCCGACCCAGGGCGTTGCGGACCGGTGTCAGCCCTGAAGAGATGTCCGCGAATTCTTGCAAGCCCGACAGCGGATCGGCGCCCAACGGCACGAGTCCGATCTGCGGCTGGAGCACGAGCCCTCGGAAGCGTGGTTCCATCGCGACGGCGTGAATCGTCGCTTCCCAGGACGCTGCGTTCTCCGTCAGTGAACGCGTTTGGAGCTCGATGAGCTCGAGCCGCCGCTCGATGCCGATGCCGTGTTTGCGCGAGACGCCGCGCAGGAGCCCGTGCGCGGGATCGGCGAGGACTTCGAGGCTCGCGACGAGTTCTGTCAGGCGCTCTTGCCACCAAGCTTCGGATGGATCCGCGAACGTCCAGCGCCGTTGCTCACGGACCTCGGCGTGAAGCTCGCCGGCCCGGCGTTCCAGGTCCGCGAGTTCGCGCTCGGACTGAGCGATGGCCTCAGGGGAATTGACCCTGTCGATCTCGATGTGGAGTCGCTCCTGCGAAATGTAGAGCGCTTCCGCCGCTTCGCCTTGCTCCAGCGCGCGCCTGCCCGCGTCGTTGGCGCCTTCGTCGTCGCCGAGCGCGAAGTGAGCCCACGCGATCGTGTCGAGCACCAGAGCTCGATCGCAGCCCTCGATTTCGAGCGCGCGACGAGCCAGTGCGAGTGCAACTCTGGGATCCGATCCGTCGGGCAGGTCGGGATCGACGGCCTCCCAGGCGATCTTCTGCAGCGACAGCCAGTCTTCGATCCCGTCGAAGGCCTGCACGTCGGGCTCGATGGAGTCAACGGGCTCGATCGCACAGCGTCTCGCGAGCACGGCGCGCTTCGCCGTGATACTGCGCTGAAGGTCCTCCAATTCCTTTGCACGTGGGTGCACCGAGGCTTCGCCGAGTTCTTCCTCGCGACTGCGCGGCTGGGACCGCGCGCGCAAGCCCGCGAGCGTGGCGCGGTGATCCTCGACGTTCGCGATCAGGCTGCGTGCTTCGTCGAGCCATGTCCTCATCGCGGTCGAGCGCTCCGATCGCGCAGGCCAAAGCTCGTCTGCGCGCCGTTCGAGGTCGCGCAGACGTTCCGCGTCGGCGAGTCGGAAGACATCACGCTTGCGCGCGATGTTCTGCACGGCTAGTGCGGCGACAGTGACGAGGGAGATCGAAAAGACCGCGATCACGGCGGCGGCCGTCGGATGCCGCCGCACCCACAAACGCACTTCATGGGCGCGGGACCTCGGGCCGGCGAGAACGGGCTCGTGCGCCAGGTATCGCTCCAAGTCCAAATCGAGCTCGACGACGCTGGCGTAGCGCCTCGCCCGATCCGTCTCCAAAGCCTTGTCGAGGATCCACTCGATCTCGGGTTCCAGATCCGCGCGCACGCGACGCACGGGCGGGATGGTCTCCTCCGCGATGCAACGCAGAGTCTGCGTCATCGATTTCCCGTCGACGGAACGCGCGGGATGCCCGGACAGGAGTTCGTAGAGGACGAGGCCGAGCGCATGCACGTCGCTCTGAGGTTGCGCGTCCTTCGAGAGCCCTTCGGCCTGTTCCGGGCTCATGTACTGGAGCGTGCCGACGAGGGCACCCGTGCGCGTCATGCGCGGGCCGTCCTTGTCCGTCGCGTCGATCGCGCGCGCGACGCCGAAATCGATGACCTTCGGAGTGCCGTGAGCATCGACGAGGACGTTGCTCGGCTTCAGGTCGCGGTGGACGACGCCGCGCGCATGTCCGTGCGCGACGGCTGCGCAAACCGTGCGGAAGAGTTCGATGGTCGCACGCGACGTCAACGCCTTGCGATGGACGTAATCGGTGATCGGGAGCGCGTCCTCCACGAGCTCCATCGCCAAGTACGGCGTCTCCCCGTCGACGCCAGACGTGTAGACGCGCGCGATCGACGGATGATTCATCCGCGCGAGGAGTTCGGCCTCTTGCGCGAACCTCGTGCGCGCTTCGGGCGCCGCGGAAAGCGGGGGCAGGAACTTCAGCGCGACGCGGCGGGCGGGAGTCGTCTGCTGCGCTTCGTAGACACTCCCCATTCCGCCCGCGCCGATCCGGCGCAACAGGCGGAAGCCTCCGACGACGGCGCCTTCGA
>CAZKIY010000095.1:8586-13402 GCA_964552875.1 uncultured Planctomycetaceae bacterium | reverse complement strand
CCACGACATGTCGGTGCTCCCCCGCCTCCTCCTCGGTCTCGTGTGCGGCTGGATCCTCGCCCGTCTTCGCCTCGTCCCCGGCGACGCGTGGCTCGACGGACCCGTCGTCGACGCACAGAGCGCGCACATCGTCCGCGGCGCAGCGCTAGTTTTCGTCGGGCTCGTGCTGAGCCAGATCGGAAGAGACGTCGGCGTCGCGTTCCTCGTCGGGCTCGCGGCGACCATCCTCGCCCACGGACTCTTCCTCGGAGGTCCGTTCGGGAAGCCGGCCTTCGACGTGCTCGCCGCAGCCGTCGTGCTCGGGCTGCTCACCTGGAAGATCCAAGCGGACGAGCGCCGTATCGAGCCGCGGGTCCCCACCGCGCACATCGGCGAGCGCATCGGTCTCTTCGTCGCCGGCGGAGGTGCCGCGATCGTGCTCGAGGTCGTCGCGCGCCACCTCCGACTCCTCGGCGGAGGTCTCGCGCAGGACGACTCGGTGTTCGGGGGCGTCTTCGTGGTGCTCGTCGCGCTGGGCGGCTCGTGCTTCGGCTGGATCGCGAACCTGAAACCGCTCGAGCGTTGGGCCTTCCCGTGGCTCGTCGCTGCAACAGCAGCGGCGACGTACTGGAGTCTCGCGACGCTCGCGGGCATCGCGCAGATGCGCGAATTCGGCCTGTTCCTCGCGCGCTACGGCCTCGACACGTCGTGGCACGGGACGTTGGCGGTCGATGCGCTTTTGGCTGGCGCCGTATTCGTCGTGCCCGCGTTCCTGCTCGGCCTTGCACTACGCGGAGCGCGCGGCGCGGGGAACATCGCGAGCTTGCTCGTCGGAGCCGGAGTCGGGCTCGCTCTGTTGCCGCTCTTCCTGCGCCACGATGCGGACGCCTCGACCGCACAGAACGAGCTATTTTCGGCCCAATTCCTGCCCTTCGGGCTCCTCGTCGTCGTCCTCGGTGCGGGGCTCGCGCTTCTCTCCGTCCCGGGCCGGAGCTCGCGCGCGCGCTGGATCGCATTCGCGACCGTGGTCCCGCTGGCGCTGCCCGTCTTGCTCGCCGACGCGAAGCCGCTCTTCGTGCTGTCGCCCTGGGAACGCCGACCCTCGATGCCGTTCCTCGCGTTCGAGACTCCCGAGGGATTGGCCACCGTCGAACCCGGCGAGGGCACGTTGCGGCTGGCGACTTTGGATCGGCGTCAGCTCTCGCCCGGCCTCGATGGCGTGCGCGCCGACACGCAGACCATTCAGACTTCGTTCGTCGCGCTCCCGCAGGACGTCCGTCTGGCGCGAGCCGTGCGCGTGCTCCTCGTCGGTCAACTCACGCAAGCGCGCGCCTCCGTTCTCGCGGCCGAGGGCGCCGCGAGCATCGATCGCACCGGCGCTTGGCATGCGGCGATGCCGCGACTCGAAAGCGCGCTCCTCGAGAATTTCACGGCGCTTCCAGGCGACATCGTGACCCCAGACGTTGCGGCCGAGCGTCTCGCTGCGGGGAAGTACGACCTGTGCATCGTCCTGCCCGTGGCCGGTGATCCTCCGCGCTGGCGCTCGATTCCGCCGCCGCCGGGTGACACCGTGGTCGTGCGCTGGTCGTCGGTCGAGGAGCCCCTCCTCATCGGACTGCCCGGTTCGCGTTTCGCCGGCGAGGACGAGCGCGAATCGCTCTACGCGATCGCCGGCAGCGGCCTCGACCAGTTGCGCCTGGGCGTCCTCGACGGCGCACAGCGACCCACACCGGGTGCCGAGGGACGCCTCGAGCTCGTGCGGCTCGAGCACGAGCCTTCGCGACCGATCCCGCTGACCCGCCTCGGCGAACGCAAGCTCTGGCGTTCCGCCTCCACCACGCTCGCGACGGTCGAGGCGCTGGCGCGCGAGGACGACCGCCCGCTCATCCGCGGCAGCGTGAGTTTCGCGCAGCTCCAGATCCCGAGCTCCCCGTTCGAGACCGAGAGCCAGCAAGTCGAGATCGATGCGGGCACGCTGGATCTCCTGCGCGACGAAGCCCTGGCCGGTCCGCCGTCGGCGTACACGCGCGAAGCTTGGAATTGGCTCGCCCGGGTCCTCGCCGGCAAGCGCGAGGTCGCGTGGATCGAGTCCCACGTCGCTCCGATCGCAACGCGCTGGGCGCCTTGGCCGGAACTCGAGATCGCACTGTCCCGCGCCGATCTCGAAGCCCTCGACCCGCAAGCGGCGGTCGGACGGCTGGCGCCCCTCGGGGCGTCGAACACAGCCACCTTCGAGGTGTTGGCCCTCCTGGGCGATGCGCACGAGCAGACCGGGGATACCACGGCCGCGATGCAAGCTTGGCGGCGTGCGCTCGAGCTCCGACCCGAGGATCGCTGGATTCGCCGACGTCTGGCGATGGCGCAGGTCCGTGCGGGAGAAGCCGCAGGTCGATCCGCGGTGGAGGCTCTGCTCGCGGAGGAGCCCGAGGACGTGGAGCTGCGCGCCTTCTTGGGCCCTGCGCCCTGGCCGACTGCCCAAAGGGGCGCGGCTCAGGATCCCGGGTCCCACTGAGTACATGACGGGTTATGCTTGACCTTCGAGCGCGGGAGGGTCCCCGCGCCTGAAGTCGGTCTTTCTTTCCACGTTTGGGGTCGGAGCGTCAGGAACTCCCGCGGGTTCCGGTCCGTCCCACGTTCCGTGCGGTCCGCACTTCGTGGGGCTCCGCATCCCGAGCAGGGTCGGTTCGCGTAGGGATGCATCCCTGCGCGGCCACGGGTCCAGACCGGCAAGAAGCAGCCACTAGCACAGTCCGCGAACCTCTCTCGAAGGAACGTTCCTCGATGATCCAGAAGTCCTTGACCGCCCTGCTCCTGGGCGGCGCCGCCCTCGCAGGCGCAGCCGTGCTCGGCACGGCACAGATCGAGCGCCTCGATCTCCCCCAGATGGTGCAGCGCTCGGACGATGCGCTCATCGGCAAGATCACGGCCCGCAACGTGATCCGCATCGACCACGAGGTCGATGGACCGGAGCTCTACTACACCTCGATCACGATCGAAGGCCGCTCGCTCTCGACGAACGAGCCGCGCACGGTCGACGTCTGGTTCGGCGGCGGCTTCATCAACGCGACGGAAGGCGTCTTCAACTCGGAAGCGCCGACGATGGACGACCAAAAGGTCGGGAACCAAGTCGTGGCCTTCTACAAGTTCGAAGAGAACATGGGCGGCGACCTCTCCGGGAACGCGCTCATGACGTGGCACGGTGGTCTCTACCGCACATTCGAGTCGCGCGGTGCGACCGTCGTGCAGGGTCGCGGCAACGGGTACGCGATCCCGTCGAACCTGCGCCTCACGGACCTCGACGCGCAGGTCAAGACGCTCGCGCAAACGAAGGGCAAGTGAGGAACCACTCGATGAAAACCCAGCAGATTCTCGGTTCCCTCGCGGCGCTCGGCATCGCCGGCGCCTTGCTCCTCCCCACGCGCACGGAAGCGTTCACCGTGATCGGCGGCAGCCTCGGCTTGACGCAGCGCGACTTCCGCGTCTTCAACAACTTCACCGATCCGACGGCCAACAACAACGTGGTCGCGGATGCCAACTTCCCCGGGTACCTCGGGGTCGGCATGGCGATGTGGAAGGCCAACCTCGATTGGTCCAGCCGCCTCCACGGGAACGGCAACGGCGACCCGCACCAAGTCGGCGGACTGGGCTCGGGCGGCGCGAACTTCGACCCGTCCTGGCAGGGCTACGCGTCGGGCGTGGGCGGCACGAACGACAACATCATCTCGGAGCTCGCGGGCTCGTCGGGCAGCACGCTCGCGTTCTGCGAAACGCCGATCAACGACGGTTGGCGCATCCGCGTCTACGCTGACGCAGCGATCTGGAGCGACGGTCCCACGACTCCGAACAACCAGTTCGACTTGCAGGGCGTGATCTGCCACGAGCTCGGCCACGCGCTGGGCCTCGGGCACACCGGCAGTGTCGGCGCGACCATGGAAGCGTCCGTCGCGAACCCGGCGGTCACATCGCGCTCGATCCAAGCGGACGACATCGCGGGTGTCCAGTCGATTTACGGCGTGGCGCCGGCTTCGAAGCCGATCATCTCAGGCGTCGTGGTGGCGGGCTCTTCCCTCACGATCAACGGCTCGAACTTCAGCGGCACGGGCAACGAGGTCTGGTTCACCCAGGCCGGCGTCGGTGGGACCGGCGACCCGGTCAAGGTCACGGGCGTCTTGTCCGTCGGGATTTCGCTCACGGTGACCGTTCCGGCGAACGCCGGGTCGGGCGATGTCCTGGTCAAGATCTCGGGCACGGGGAACGACAAGCTCTCGAACCCGTGGCCCTTCCTCGAGGATCTCGGCCCGGTCTGCTTCGCGCCGGCGAACTCGTGCTTCACCTCGCCGAACTCGGTGGACCCGGTCGGCGCGATCATGGGCTACGGCGGCTCGCAGTCCGTGGCTGCCAACGATCTCATCCTGCTCGCGACCGCCTGCCCGCCGAACGCGGCCGGACTCTTCTACTACGGCGCGAACGAAACGTTCGCGACGTTCGGTAACGGGTTCCGTTGCATCGGCAGCCCGGTGTTCCGCCTCGGCATCATCAACGTGAACGTCTTCGGGGACGCGGCCTTCAATCTGAACCTGAACAGTGTGCCGGGCCCGATCAACGTGGGCGACACGAAGTTCTTCCAGTTCTGGTACCGCAACCCGGCCGGCGGCGGCGCGGGCTTCAACCTGAGCGATTCGCTGGCTGTGCCGTTCTGCCCGTGAGGGTGTAGCGGAACCGCGCACTGTCGATCCGTTCTGAATGCAGCGAGCCATCTCACGCAGCGGCGTGAGGTGGCTCGCTGCGTTCCGGACTCTGCACCGACGGTCTGCGTCGCCCGGAGACTGACCCAGTT
>CAZKIY010000095.1:0-8486 GCA_964552875.1 uncultured Planctomycetaceae bacterium | reverse complement strand
GACCCAGTTCTCGGGGCGACGCCAACCGACCGTCCGCGATCCGGCACACCCGTTGCGCTCCCCGTAGCGCTGCCCCGACTCGGAAGGGTGGAATGACTCGACACACCCTTGGCTCCCCCCTTCGCTGATCGGTCCGCACGCGCAACGTGGAGCCGCGCACAACGCCTCGCGCTCGGCGCCTTCCTCGTCCTCGCGACGGTGCTCGCCTACGGCCCCGTCTTCGGCGCCACGTTCGTCTACGACGATCACCTCGTCATCCTGCGCAACCCAGCCGTCAGTCAGTTCGACTTCGGCGCTCTCGTCTCGCGACCGCTGTGGTCCTTCTACAGCCCCGAGTCCGAGCTCGCCGTGGGCTACTGGCGCCCGGCCGCGAGCCTGCTCCTCGCCACGACCTACGCGTTGGCCGGGCCGACGCCTGTGGCGTTCCATGTCCTCGTCCTGGCACTTCACATCGCCGCGTCCTGCGCCGCTTGGTGCCTCGCGCGACGCATCGCACGGAGCGACGGCATCGGGTTCGCCGTCGGACTCTTGTTCGCACTGCATCCCGTTCACGTCGAGAGCGTCGCTTGGATCAGCGCCATCGGCGATCCGGCGTTCGGCCTGTGCGTCCTCCTCGCACTCGAACGCCATCTCGCGTGGCGCGAGTCGGGATCGAAGGGTTCACCGTGGCTCGCCGGCGCACTGATCCTCGCCGGACTCTCCGCCAAGGAACTCGCGGCCGGCGGCATCGTGGCGATCCTCGCGCTCGATTGGGCGTTGAAATCGCGAGGCGCGGAGCCTGGCGCTGCTGCGCAAACCGCGCGAGTCAGCGCGTGGCGCGCCTACACGCCGTATGCCGCGGCCTTCGCGATCTACGTCGTCGCGCGCATGGCGGTGTTCCAGAGTGCGTTCGCGGGCTTCGATCGCACGACGACGGAGTTCGGTGTCTCGGTCTCGCGTCTCGTGCTCCTGCGCGCGGAGATCCTCGGACTGGCGCTGCGTTTCTCGGTGTGGCCGACCGATTTGCGCCTGTTCCATCCGTTCGCGCCGAACGCGAGTCAGGCCGGACTCGCGCTGCCGCTCGCGCTGCTCGCCGCGTGGGCCGTGCTCACTACATGGCTCGCGACACGCGGCGAGCGCGTGCTCGTCGCGGCGTCGCTCTTGATCCTCGCGCCGCTCGCGCTGCTGGTCGTCCGCGTCGGGACTCTCGGTACGTTCCCGTTCAGTGAACGCTACCTCTACGTCGCGGTGTTCGGCGTCGTCCTGTTCGGGGCGCTCGTCGCCCGACGCTTCTTGCCCGCCGCCGTGGGCGTGATCCTGCTCGCCGTGACCGCGATTCCCGCCGGCCTCGCGACGCGCGCGCAGGCGCAGACTTGGACCGACGACGCGACACTGTTCGAAACCGCGGCGAAGCGCAGTCCGCGCGCGCCGTACGCGCGTTGGCTCCTCGGACGCGAGTTGCTCGAGAGGTATCGATCCGAGAACGATCTCGAAGCTCTCCGCGACGCCGAGCGCGAGTTCCAGGAAGCTCTGGCTCTGCTCACAGCGGCACAACGTGGAGACGGCTCGATTTTCGGACTCTCCGACGACCACGTGCAGTCGAACGTGGGCCTCGGCTGGGTGCTCCTCTATCTCGCCGATGCGGACGGAACGCGCGATTTCGCGCCGGCCGAATCCGTCTTCCGCCTGACGACGGAACGTTACAAGGACAGCGAGGAAGCCTGGGTCGGCCTCGGTGTCGCGCGCATGGAGCTCGGCGAGGCGACGTTGGCCAAGGCCGCGTTCGAGCGCGCACTGGCAGTCAACGAACGCTTCGTCGAGGCGCACCGAAACCTCGGCCGGTTGCACACGCGCAGCGGCGATTGGGCCGCGGCACGTTCGGCATTCGAAGCGGCGCTGCGTTGGAAGCCGGACGACGTCGGAACGATGCTGCTCCTCGGCGGCGTGATGGAGCGACTCGGCGACGACGTCGGCGCACGCACTTGGTTCGATCGCGCAGCCACGCTCGCGCCGAGCGACGCTCGCCCGCTCGTGCAGCGTGCGAATCTCGTCGCGAAGGCCGGTCGTCTCGACGAAGCGCTGGTCGAGATCGATGTCGCACTGGAACTCGACGCGACGGATGCCGAAGCGCACCTGACGCGTGGGAAGATCCTCGCCGCGATCGGCGAACCGAACGGCGCGCTGGCTTCTTTCGAGCGCGCCTGCGACCTCGCGCCGAGGTCCTACGAAGCGCACCGCAATGCCGGTGCGCTGGCGCTCACGCTGAATGACGTCCCGCGTGCGATGTCGTTCCTGCTGCGCGCCTACGAGAACCGTCCGAGCACCGACTCAGGGACCGAGATCCAAGCGACGATTCGTTCGCTGCCCGTCGCCAATCCGCAAGCGTTCCTCCAACTCGCGACGACCGACGCGGACCGCAGCGATTACACGAATGCGTTGGCTTGGCTCGACGACGTGTTCGTGCTCGAACCCGAGAACGGACCGGCGCTCTTCCTCCGCGGCGCGATGCTGCGCAAGCAAGGTGACACGGCCGGCGCCCGCGCGGCGTGGGAAAGAGCACTGCCGAAGATGCCCGACAGCTTCCCACTGCTCGAGTCGCTGGGAACGTTGCTGTACGAGAGCGGCGAGCGAAAGGAGGCTCTGCAACACCTCGAAAAGGCGCTGAAAACGCTCGAAAAGGCAGCACTTGGCTCGGCCGAGTTCGGTCAACCGCTCGACTTGCTCCGCAGTCGTGTGGAGCGCTTGCGCGCGGGTCGGTGACGATGCGCATCCTCCTCGTGCTCGCCGCGATACTCGCCGCGTTCGTCGCGGGCATCCTGTTCGCGACGAGTGGAACAGAGGTCGGCGTCACGCCCGAGACGCGGAGTGCAGCGCCGCTCCAACCGGATCGCGCCACCGCGCAGCTCACGGAACTCCCGCGCAGAGAGCCAACCGCGGAAATCACGACTTTTGAGCCCGTGACGAGCGACCGAGTGCGCGAGGTCGTCGCGCACACCGAGCCGACTCGGATCGAGGGAATCGTCCGCAACGCGGACGGAACTCCCGGTGCACGCGCGATCGTCGGACTCTTCGCCCCGGCCGCACTGAACGACGGAGTGGACAGTGCTTACTCCGCGGCCACGACGATGCACGCGCGCCGCCTCGAACGGTTTCGCGTCGTGCGCGTCTGGACGCGCAGCGACGACGAGGGCCGGTTCGCGTTCGACGACGTGCTGGATGGCACGTGGATCGTGCGCGCCGAGGATGGACCGCTGCTCGCTGCGGCCACTCTCCCTCTCGTGCTGCGCGAGGGCATTTCGCACTCGGGCCTCGTGATCGAACTGCCGCCGGCTGCTCGACTCGAAGGTCGCGCGATGTTCCCGAAAGGCACGAGTCTCGACGATTTGTGCCTCGAAATACGCGCGAATTCACCGCGCTCGATCGCGCCTTGGATGCACACGCTGCGCGATCCCGTCGTGTGCGTGCGCGAACGCCTGGACGAAGGCGGGCACTTTCGCATCGGTCCGGTCGAGCCGGGCCTGTACACGGTCGGCCTGGTCGTGGACCGCGCGTTGGCGAAGGGCGGCCGCGTCGATCCGTTGGCGGGATCCGTCGCCCCGCTCGTCGACGTCTACCTCGGACCGGGGACGACGAAGCGCGACATCGACCTCACGAGCGGGATCCCGGGCGTGGTCGAGCTGCACCTCGATCTCGGTGGCTTCACGCCGTCGCCGACTCACGGCCAAACGCGCTGGAATCCCGGGCAACGCATCCGTGCGCGATTGCAGCCGCTCTTCGAGACGACGGGGAAGGGCCCCGGCACGATCGAAGTCAAAGCCGACCAGCCGAGCGACCTGGGCCCGCTCGTCGCGGGAACATGGCGGATCACGCTGGATTTCCCGGCCGACAGCTTGTGGTCCTGGCCGCTCGATCCGCCGGTGCACGTACGTCCCGGCGAGCGCGTGCGCTACGAAGCGCGCATTCCCATTCGACGCGCAGAGATCGACTTCTTCGATGCCAAGAGCGGACTACCGATCGCGGGCTTGGTCGAAATCGGCCGCGAAACGGAGGACGGTTTCACGTTCTTCGGGTACGTGGCCGGCGAGGACGGAAAGCTCTCCCTCGTCCTGCCGCCGGGCAGCTACGTGGCGAAGGGGCGCGACGAATCGCTCGAGGACTTGATCCTCGATCCGTCGAAGTACGCGCGATTCGAATGGAGCGAGGCGGGTCCGTCCGTGACTTCGCTGCGCATGCCCCGCTGAGGTGCGCCGGCTCTCGACGGCCGTTGGATCGGCTAGCCTCCTCGAACGGGAATGAAGCTGCTTTTCGCGGAGGAAGGCACCGTGGGGCAAGCCAGTTTCTCGCCGTGAGGCGAGAATGGAGCGAACCTTTCCGCGTCGCGGCCGGTTCGATCCTGGATCCGGCCGATCCGAGCGGAGCCTCCATGCGCGTCACCGTTTTCCTCATCCTCCTCGGCTCGTCCACGAGCACGGCGTATGCGCAATGCGGCAGCACGCCCGGCACGGACATGGCCGCACCGACGCTCGTGATTGGCGATCTCTTCGGCGAGTCCGTGCGCACCGACGCGCTCCACGCGATCGCCGGCGCGCACGCACGTGACACACTCGGGGTCGACGCGGGGTCGACGTGGATCTGGCGCTTCGACGGCAGCGACTGGGTCGATCGTCAGGAGCTCCTCGTCGGGGACGCGGACGCAACCGATGCCGGCGACAACTTCGGTCGCGCGAACGACGTCCATGGCGACTGGGCGATCAGCGGCGCCGACAGAGACGACGATGGCGGCAACAATCGGGGCTCCGCGCACGCTTTCCATCTCGAGGGCGGGACTTGGGTGTGGAAGCAGCAACTGCTCGGCGCTTCGATCGCGAACCAGGATCACTTCGGCCGCGCACTCGCGATCCACGGCGACTGGGCGGCGATCGGCGCGCCGTTCGACGATGACACGGGCACGAACAACGGCTCGGCGTTCTTGTTCTGGCGCGACGCGAACGGAACCTGGATCGAGAAGCAGAAGCTGCTCCCGCACGATCATCTCGGTGTCGAGGATCGTTTCGGCAAGGCGTTCGCGATGACGGATCGTCGGGTGATCGTGGGCGCGTCACTCGAGTCGTTCACGATCCAAGAGGGCGGAGCGGCGTACGTGTGGCAGGACGACGGTGACCCGGCGACTCCCTGGACGCTCGATGAGCGGCTCGAGCTCAGTGACGGGCTCGCGCCGGCGTCGTTCGAGCGTTTCGGCGTCTCGGTGGCGATGGACGGCGCGCCGGGCGCCGAAATCGCGGTCGTGGGCTCGTTCGACTACGACGCCGATCCAACGGACGCGTCCGCCGGCACGGGGGCCGCGTACGTGTTCCGCCGTTCGGCGAGCGGATGGACATGCGAAGGGCGCCTCATCGGCTCGGACAGCGCGGCCGGCGATGCCTTCGGGTGGACCGTCGCCGTCTCGAACGAGATCGTGGCGGTCGGCGCGCTATTCCACGATCGGCCGGGAATTACGAACGCGGGCGCGGTCTACGTGTTCCGCAGAGTCGGCGCGGTATGGACAGAGACGCAGCAACTCCTCGCACCGCTCCCGATCGATGCGCAAGAGGATCTCGGTCACTCGATCGCGCTCTCGGGAGAGCGCGCGTTGTTCGGCGCGCACGGATGGAACGACGATCGGGGGCGCGTCGTGACGTACACGATCCGCGACGAATGCGTGCTCGCGACGTGCGTCGCGGACGGCAGCGGCAGCGCGTGTCCGTGCGCGAACGACGTGGCCATCGGCACGGTATCCGGCTGCCGCAATTCGCTCGGACTGGGTGGGAAGCTGACGTCGAGCGGCACGGCATCCATCGCCGCGGATTCCTTCGTCCTGACGGGCGCGCAGATGCCCGACAGCACGGCCCTGTTCATCCAGGGCAGCGTGCTCGCGAATGCGGTGTTCGGCGACGGCTTGCGCTGCGCGGGTGGAACTGTCGTCCGGCTCGGTCAGAAGACGAACTTCGCGGGCACGTCGAGTTATCCCGGGGCCGGCGATCTCGGCGTGGCGGTGAAGGGCGCATGCTCCGCCGGCGACGCGCGCATCTATCAGACTTGGTATCGAAACGCCGCGGCGTACTGCACGGTCGGCACGTTCAACCTCACGAATGCTCTGCGTGTCGTGTGGAGCGGCTGAGCTGAACGCCCGTGAAGAAATCGAGTCTACGGGCTCTCAGATTCATGTGGCGGCGCTGCGCGCCGCGAGAGCGTGTGATTTCTTCACACGCTCTGAGAGCGCGTAGACTCCCGGTCGCCTCTGGTCCTACGTGCTCGACCTACGACCCAACTGCGAATGCTGCGACCGCGATCTCGCTCCGGACGAGTCGGGCGCATGGATTTGCTCGTTCGAATGCACGTACTGCGCGAACTGCGCGCTCGACGTGCTGCGCACGGTATGCCCGAACTGTGGCGGCGAGCTCGTCCCACGGCCGCGCAGGCCGAGCGGCAAGTTGGAACGCTACCCGGGCTCGAGCACGCGCGTGGTTCGAGACGGAGGATGCACGGAGGCACGCAAGTCCGACACGGGGCGCGCAGTCTCCGGCGAATGAACGGCCACGGTGGGTGCGCTAGAGCCCCGCGACGATGCGCGGCGCGAGTGCCTGCGCCTCGAGCAGGCACGTTTCGAACGCCGGCAGCGCCCAGTTGTCCTGATTGACGAAGAACACGACGTCGCGATACGGCCGTCGCAGCGCCGCCGGCACGCCGTCCACCAGGAACCGCGTTCGCGCGATGGGCATCGAGTGCCCCCAACGCGTCATGCGCACCGCTTTCACTTGCTCACGCGTCAAGCCGAGCAGGGTCAGCGCACGTCGGAGATGGGGCGCGACGCGGCGGGCGTTCTCGGCGAACGAAGTCGGGGCGAGCAGCGGGAACACCGCCGTGCTGACAGGCAACGGCCAATAGAATGTGAGCACGCTGCGCGGTTGCCCGGATCCCTGCACGTAATTCCCAGCCACGAGATCGATGGGACGGGGATCGTGCTCGATCTGAGATTCTGTCAGCGGGAACTCGCCTTCGCCCAGCAGGAAGAGGTCGTAGAAGTCGAGCGCAACCGGCGCTTCGAGCAGGACGTTCACGACGAGGTACGGATGCGTGAATACCTGCTGCATCGCGTCGTGTTTCGGAGTGTCGTTGGCTTGCAAGTCCTTGATCACGTGCTTGGCGACGTGCTTCGAGCAGCACAGCACGGCTCGACGCGCGCGCAGCGTGCGCAACCCGCCCGTCGCGTCGCGGTACGTCACGCGCGCGCGACCATCCGACTCGACGTCCACCTGCACGACGCTCGTGCCGGGTCTCAACCGATCGAGCCTGTTTGCTGCGGAATACTGCTGTACGAGCTTCTGCCAGAGCACGTCCGTGACCCACGCATTCCCACCCGGACAGACCCAACGCCCGTACTCCTCGGCCGCGAGGAAGTTCCAACCCGCTGCGGCAGAGATCGTTTCCCAACCCGCGTCG
The DNA here is from genome assembly GCA_964552875.1 of uncultured Planctomycetaceae bacterium. Classification (GTDB taxonomy): domain Bacteria; phylum Planctomycetota; class UBA1135; order UBA1135; genus JAEUHZ01. The sequence goes on along the minus strand of CAZKIY010000095.1, from coordinate 1,028 downwards.
AATGACGAGTAGCAGTAGCCCTGGATCCCGGCTGCGAGCAGACGCGGGACGGGCCCGCCCAGTTGCGCTTCGATGTCTTCCTTCAACGAGCGTTCGTCCAGCGCGAGGATCCACGCATTGTCGCGGCCTTCCACGAGCGGGATGGATGGATAGTTTTTCGCGTAGTGCTGAACGAGGCGCGCATAGCGCTCGAATGCGAACTGTTCCTCGGGACTCAATCCGGCGCCGGTCCAGAAGTCATCGTGCACGACCCCGGCGATCTCGACGGGATCATCGCCGCCCGGACTCAGGCGTTGAACGGCGTCGAGCCCGAGTTCCTGGTAGAGACGTTCGAGGTACGAGCCTTTGTCGGGCGTGATGAAGTACGCGCCACCCATCGAGTAACGCGTGCCCTGCCACTCCTCGCCCATCGACACGCCGCCGAAGCGATCCTGCAATTCGAAGACGACGGGCGCGCGATCGCGCAACAGATACGCGAGACCGAGGCCGGACAATCCTCCGCCGATGATCGCGATGTCGACGTCTTCATCCGAGGCCGGGGCTTTTCCCCCAGGGAAACCTGTGTGAGGGTGATGGAACGGGATCTCGGAGTGATGCCACTTGTCGCCGAGCCAACCAGGCGAGAAGGGGAAGCCCGAAATCTCGGTGACCGCGGGCGTGTCCGCGATCGCCACGCTCGGCCTCGATCTCGCGAGTGCCCCGATCCGGGGCAGGAGATCGAATGTGGGCGGCAGACCGGGCGCCGTGAAACGTCGCGCGAAAGCCGCGTGCGCAGGGCGTTTCGACAGTCCGAGGAGGAACGCAGCGAGACCGGCATTGCGGAGGAGTTCGCGGCGTGTGGTCATGGCGGTGGCACCGACTTCGGTGTGGTCGACAATCGTACGGTCCACTCCGCGATCGTGGCCGTTCTGCTCGACGGGAGCACCCGGAGGTGCCCTTGACCCCTGCCGCGGCCGGAGAGGCGACGCGCCGCGCTGAACCGCCGATCAGTGCGCGTGCGCCAACGTGATCGCGCTCGTCGAGAACAC
>CAZKIY010000094.1:8750-13431 GCA_964552875.1 uncultured Planctomycetaceae bacterium | reverse complement strand
GAAGGAAGCGCGCGATCCGGAGACCGGCGCCGAACGCCCCGACTCAGAGCCCGTGAAGCATTCCCGGGCGACGCGCCGCGCGGCGGCGCAGATGGTGTCTGAGAGCGTGTAGGCTCGATCTCTTCACACGCTCTCAGGGCCCGATCGTGAGGCGTATTCCGCTCGTCAAGCCGGTCGGATACGAGGGCGAGAGCGGGTCGCGGGACCAGAATTGCCCGACGATCGTCGCGCCCCGGACGAGTCGCGGATCGACTCCCGACGCGATGCGCGCACCGAGATCGAAGCTGAAAACGCCCGAACAATCCGTGGGCGGCGCGTTCCCACCCGCGTTCTGGATCGGCGTCCTCGTCACGGCCCCGCGGACGCACAAAAAGCCGCCTTGGAACGGGGTCGCGGCCGGCGTGAGGCCGTAGAAGAAGATGCCGTTCTGGTTGTTCAAGACGTTCGTCGCGGAGACGACGCAGCTACCCGGCCCGCCCGAGAAAGAGGGATTGGCGCCGGCCGCGATCACGGGTGTGCAGCCCTGCGAGTTCACCTTGGCCGCGCAGTACGTGCTCCACGAACCACCGCAAGCGAGGACGCCGAGCGGATTCGCCAACGCGGCTTGGAGCTGCGCCTGGCCTATCGAAGTCCCGTGGTTCGAGCCCGTCGTCGGGTCGCATCCACCGTGCGTGTGGATCGCGATCGCAGCGCCGGTCGATGCGAGGATCACGGGCGAACCACTGCTGCCGCCCGTCGTGTCGGCGCGGTGATCGACGGTCGTACTCGACACGCCGGTCCACGGTCCGGTCGCCGTCTGCTGCGTGTTGCTCCACTGCGGCTGATTCGCGTCGTAGCCGTGACCGGTGAGCCGCAACGTGGCCGCAGCGTCGAAAGCAGGCGGGATTTGCAGCGTGAACGCGACGCCCTCGCGTTGGTACGGCGTGAGGCCCGTATTCGAGTTCGCGAAGCAGCCGAAGTAGCACCAATCGGCGCCGATGCCGCCGATCTGGAACTGACGCGAGGCCGGATCGACCGCGTACTGGTCCTCGGGCGCGGACATCTCCGAATACCCTTCGACGGTCGAGAGCGGCACGCGAAACATCGCGGTGGCGACCCCGGGCCCGTAGCAATGACCGGCCGTGAGCAGACCGCGTTGATTGCAATCGAGGATCGTCCACGCGGTGCAACCCGCGGGCAGGACGCGCGCGACGCGGCGATCGTCGGACGGCACGCGGTCGTCGATCGTGGCGCAGATCGAAGCTTGCGGCGGCGGCAAACCGACGATGACGGACTCGAGCGCGACGCGAATCGGACCCGTGCCCGGCTCCGCGAGGACTTCGACGACGAGAGCGTCGCCGTTCATGTAGGCGCTCGTGTTCGACCACTGCGTGGCACTCGTCGCGTCGAGATCGTGGACGGCGCCGTCCCGGAGCGACGTGATCCGCAGCAGCGCGCGCCCGGGCAGTTCGACGCGCGCGAAACGGAGTTGCATCCACGGTGCACCCCCGACCTCGACCGGGAAACTCAGCGCGATCGTCGACGTCCCCGACGTGAACGGGCCCGAATCGAAGGGGCGCGCGACCTCGTACGAGGTCGGCGGACTCTGCGCGAAAGCGGCCGACGCGAGGATGAGCGATCCGAGGATTCGAGTGGGCATGGAGGGGCGGAAGCGAGCGAAAGGGTCATCGGTCCTAACCGGCTCCTGGAAGATCGGTCAAGGCCCGAAACCGTTACTCGGAACTCGACGTTCTCCGGGGGGCAGGTAGAGCGCGATCTCCGCCGATTCGAAACCGGCGTGTCGCGCGGCGAGCGTGATCGCCGCGGCCGAGTCCCGCGCCGTCGGGAGCTCTGCTCGCCCGAACTCGATCCGTGCGTGCGATCCGTGATCGCGCACGCGGAGGACGCGGAACCCGAGCGACTTCAGCGCCTCCTCCGCGGCCTCGATGCGCGCGAGCCGTTCGCGGGTCACGACCGTGCCCACGGGCAGTCGCGATGCGAGGCACGCGGATGCCGGTTTTTCCGCGACGGGCAAGCCGTGTTCGCGCGCGTAGCGGCGCACGTCGTCCTTGGTGAAGCCGGCGTCGGCCAGAGGAGCGACGACGTTGCGTTCGCGGGCCGCGCGGCCGCCCGGTCGCACGTCGAGAGCGTCGTCGGCGATCTCGCCGAACGCGATGTGCTCGAAGCCGTTCGCGTGCGCCCAGGGGATCAAGGCTTCGAAGAGCGCGGTCTTGCAGAAATAGCAGCGATCGCCGGCGTTCGCGCGGTAGCGCGGATCCTCGAGTTCGTCCGTGCCGAGCACGACGAGTCGCGCGCCGATCTCCGCCGCGACGGCTCGCGCCTCCTCGAGTTCGCGTCGGGGCAAGGACGCGGAATCTGCGATCACGCCGACCGCGCGCGCTCCGAGTCGCGTGTGCGCCGCGTGGAGCAGCACAGTCGAGTCGACACCGCCCGAGAACGCGACGGCCAGGCTCTCGAAGCCGAGCAGGATCTCGTCGAGGCGCTCTGTGCGAGCCGCGTAGTCGAGTTCGGCGCTCACAGGTAGAGCCGGATCTTCTTCACGTAGCCGTCCGCGCTCTCGGCGATCCGCGCCACAGCGGCGTCGTCGAGCGTGCGCACGATTTTCGCCGGCACGCCGGCGACGAGGGAGCGCGGCGGCACGACGAAGTTCTCGCGCACGACCGCACCGGCGGCGACCAGCGATTCCGCGCCGATCACGGATCCGCCGAGGAGGATCGCGCCCATCCCGATCAGGCAGCGATCCTCGACGCGCGCTCCGTGCAGGACGCAACGGTGCCCGATCGTGACCTCCGACCCGATCACGTTCGGCACATCGGTGTCAGCGTGGATCAGCGAGAGATCCTGGACGTTCGTGCGCGCTCCGATCGTGAGCGACGCGTCGTCACCGCGCAGCACGCAACCGAACCAGATGCCGACGTCTTCGCCGAGCGTGATGTCGCCCGTGAGGATCGCGTTCGTCGCCGCGAAAGCTCCGCCCGGCAGCGCGCGGAAGAGGCCCGCTGCGGGGAAGCGCGTCACGATCCGCCCCCGCTACCGACGAACTCCGGACTCGCGACGAGCACCGCGAACATGATGCCGTTGTTCAGTGCGTGCATGGCCCACACGGCGTACAGGTTCTGCGTGCGCAACATGACCGCGCCGAGCAGGCACGAGAGCGCGAAGATCGGCAGGAAGAGGTCGGGCCCGTGCAAGGCCGCGAAGACGAACGAGGTCAGCGCCACGCCGGCGACCTCGCGAAAGTTCTGAACGAGGAGCGGCTGGAGGAACGAGCGGAACACGAGCTCTTCGAGCAGCGGTTGGATCAGGACGCCGAGCACGAGCGGAAGTAGCTGTTCGGCCGGCGACAGCGCCGCGAAACGCAGCGCGATGTCCTGAGGCACCTGCGTGTGGCCGACGAGCTCGAGGATCCAGCCCCAGAGCGGGATCAGTCCCAAGATCCCCGGTATCGCGATCAGGTAGGCCACGAGCCCGGCCGCGATCGCGCGGAACGAGCCCGACTTCCGGAAACCCAGCACGCGCACGCCGTCGGGATCGAGGCGGATCGACCACGCGACGATCGCCAGCCCGAGTGCGCCGAACGCCGAGCCCATGATCGCGAGGTCGCCGGTGAGGCTCCGGCCTCCGCCGATGAGCGCTCCGGCCGCGTACACGACGAGGAAGAGCAAGCCGATCGCCATCGCGACGTGACTGAAGCCCCAACGCGCGAAGACGATGTTGCGATCGGGCACGAGCCGCTTCACCGCGAGCCACGCGACGGGCAGCAGCGCAACCGTCGAGATCGCTGCCACCGCGCCGACTTGCGCCCACGTGCGTCCATCGATCGAGCGCGCGCTCTCGATGTATTCCGCAGCGGTCTGGATCACGTCGCGCCCGGCCGGCCCGCGGCGTGGATGAGGCCTTCGAGCGGGGAACTCGCGTTCGCGTAGAGCTTGCGCGGGATGCGTCCGGCGAGGAACGCCTGCCGGCCGGCGCTGCACGCGTCGCGCATCGCGGCCGCCATACGCAGGGGTTCTCGCGCGGACGCGATCCCGGTGTTCAAGAGGACCCCGGCAGCGCCGAGTTCCATCGCGATCGCGACGTCGGACGCCGTGCCCACGCCCGCATCGACGATGACCGGCACTTTCACGAGCTCGAGCAAGATGCGGATCGCGAAGGGGTTCAACACACCCTGTCCCGAACCGATCGGCGAGCCCGCGGGCATCACGGCGACGGCGCCGAGTTCCTCGAGCCGCACGCCGAGGCGAGGATCGTCGGACGTGTACACGAGCACGTGGAAACCTTGCGCGACGAGTTCCTTCGTCGCTTCGAGCGTACCCACCGGATCGGGCAACAGGGTCTTCGTGTCGCCGAGCACCTCGAGCTTCACGAGCCGCGTCCCGAGCAAGTCGCGCGCGAGTTCCGCGGTTCGAATCGCGCTCGCCGCGTCGTAGCAACCGGCGGTGTTGGGCAGGATGACAACCTTCGTGCGATCGATCGCGTCGAGCAGCGAGGGCCCCTTCGCGGCGAGATCCACGCGCCGGACCGCGACGGTCACGCATTGCGTGCCGCTGATCTCGAGGGCCGCGCGCGTCTCGGCGACGTCCTTGTACTTGCCCGTGCCGACGAAGAGGCGCGACGTGAACGCGTGCTCCCCGATGACGAGCGGTTCGTCGGCGAGCCACGCCGGCGTCGCCGCCCGTTG
>CAZKIY010000094.1:0-8650 GCA_964552875.1 uncultured Planctomycetaceae bacterium | reverse complement strand
GTCGCGGTCTGCATGGGCCCCTGGTCGGTGCGCGGCAGTCTATCACGCGTCCGTGACGCGATTCGCGCGCGCCACCCGCGCGAACGCACACTTCAAGTACGACGTCTCGGGGAGCGTCAAGAGCACTGGGTGGTCCGTCGGCGCGCCGCGGAAATCGTCGAGCCACGCATCGACGCCGGCGAGGTGCGCTGCGCGCGCGATCCAGGCCGTGAAGTCCGCTGGACGCACGTTGAAGGAACACGAAGCGGAGACGAGCGTCCCGCCGTCCTCGACCAGCTCGAACCCACGCCGATTCAGCTCGATGTAGCCGCGTTCCGCGCCGGCGAGCTCGTTGCGGTTCCGCGCGAACGCCGGCGGATCGACCACGACGACCTCGTAGCGTTCGCCCGCACGCCCGCGATCGCGCAAGTCTTGCATGCAATCGGCGCGCTCGAACCGCACACGATCGCCGACTCCGTTGCGCTCGGCGTTCGCGCGCGCGCGCTCGAGTGCAGGGGCCGACTGGTCGAGCCCCAAGGCCAGTTTCGCGCCCGACAACGCAGCGCGGATCGCGAAGAGGCCGTCGTAGCAGAAGGCGTCGAGCATGCGACCCCCGCGCGACAATTCCGCCGCGGCGGTCCGGTTCGCGCGTTGATCCAAGTAGTGCCCGGTCTTGTGACCGTGCTCGACGTCGACTGCGAACGACAAGCCGTCCTCCTCGACGATCACTTCGCCGCCGAGTTCACCGCGCACGAGGCCGGTACGCTGCTCGAGACCTTCCAACTTGCGCGCGCCGGCATCCGAACGCTCGTACACGGCGCGGACCCGAAACGGCAGCGCCGTGATCAAGGTGTCGACGATTCCGTCACGCAATCGATCCGCCGCCAGGGTGCCGCTCTGCACGACCAGAACATCCGCATAGCGGTCGACGACGAGCCCCGGCACGCCGTCGGCATCGCCCGCGAGCAAGCGACACGCGCCGCGCTCGTCGAGGAATCCGTGGCGGGCGCGATGGGCGACGGCCCGTTCGACCCGCGTGCTCCAGAACGAATCGTCGGGGCGATGCTTGTCGCGACTGACGAGCCGCACGGCGATGCGCGAGCGCGCGCTGAAGAGTCCGTGCCCGACCGTCGTGCCCGCGGGATCGACGACGGCGACCAACTCGCCCGGTTCCGCGTCCGCGCTCGCCACGTCGTCGCGGTAGAGCCACGGATGTCCGCCGGCGAGCCAACGTCGGCCCTTGCCCGTCGTGTGCACGGTTGCGCTCGTCATCGTCCGACCAGTTCGACGAAGCGCGGGTCGCCGCGCAAGGCTGCGAGATCGGGATCCTTGCGCGCCCAAGCCTTCTGTCGTTCGAGGCTGCCGCCCGGCGCGTGGTTCTCGGTGAGTTCGAGCGCCAGGTATTCGAGGGCGGTCGCACGTTCACCCAACAGTGCCCAGGCGCACGCGAGGTTGTAGTAGGTGCCGGGCCCGGGCACGACCGCCGCGAGCACCGCGCGAGCTTCGTCCGCGCGACCCGATCGCGCGCGATAGCACGCGAGGAGCACGCGCACGAACTCGTCCTGTCGCAGCTTCCAGGCGGCTTCGAAGTGCTCGAGCGCGCGCTCCGGCTTCCCCATGCGCACGTTCGCGTTCACGGCCAACGAAACGAGCGCGTTCGCGCGTTGATGGCGCACGGCGTCGACGGCTCGCGCGGGTGCACCGCGTTCGCGCAGCAGGTCCTCGAGCGCCTGCAATCGCTCCACCGCTCGCAGGAGTTCGACCTCGGCTCGCGCCGGTTCCTCGTCGTCCGTGAAGGACGCGCCGGTCGCGGCTTCGATCTCGCACAGGAGTTCGATCCCCCACAACCAGCGTTGCGCCGCGCCGCTCGCTTCGAGCGCCGTGCGCGCGCGGTCGAGCACGATCCGCGCCTCGGCCCCGCGACCGGCTTCGCGCAATGCGCGTGCAGTCGTCACGGCGAACCACGAAGCGCTCCGCGCTTCGCGCAGTGGCTCGTCGTCGCCCTGCGCGAGCGACGCCACGTCCTGCCAAGCTTCTTGCAAGCGCAGCCGCGCTTCGAGTTCGGCCTGCGACAGCTCGGCCGGCACACCGCCCGGTCTTTCGGCGCGCGCGCGCTCGACCGCGAACGCCGCGCGCGCGTGACGCTCCTCGGCCGAGGCGAGTTCGGCGCGCACGATTTCTCGAACGAGTTCGCGCCGTTCGTCGGACCACGCATCGTCTTGCGACTCTCCGAGCGGCTCGAAACCGATGCACTCGTCGGGCGCGACCGTCGCGAGCGCACGGCCCAACGCGAGTCGGATCGCGAGCTGGCGTTCCACTCCGAACGTCTTCGATGCCTCCGCATCGAGAACGAGCTCCACGACGGAATCCTCCGCTCCGAGCCAGCGGTCGAGGCCGTCCGACGCACGGAGCTCCGCACGCGCGGCCGCGGCGTGCGCGCGCAACGCCGCGCGATGGAACGACGCCGCGGGGCCGAGGGCCGTCGCGGGATCCGGATCGCTCGTGCGGGCGAGTCGACGCACCGCTTCCGTCAGCTCGACCTGCGCCAACTCTTCGAGCACTTCGGCGTGATCGAGGGCTGCTGTTCGTCCGGCGCGATCGGCGCGCATCGCGAGTGCGGCGTGCAGCGCCGCGCGGACCTCACGCAATCCGTCGTCGAGGGGCTCCTCGCCCAGTGCGAGGCGCGCGCACACGGCGAATCGCGCGGCGCGCGAGGTCCGGATCCGCGCGGCGTGCGCGCTCTCGCCCGCGGGGCCGACGGATCCGAGGGCGCGCGACGCGGCGAGCGCCGCGCCTGGATCGCGACCCCGCGCGAGAGCGAGTCGTGCGCGGAGATCTTGGGCTTCGAAGCCCGGGCGACCGGCGAGAAGGGTCAACGCGCGCGCATCCAGGCCGAGCTGCACGAGCCGTCGTGCGTGACGTTCCAACGCGGCTCTCGCCAGGGTCGAACCGCGCCGCAAGCCGTCGTCGATGCGCGCGAGCAGATGATCTACCGCGCGCCCCTCGGGCGTTTCCGCGGCGATGCGCGCGGCGAGCAGCCAGTCCTCCCCGTCCCCGGACGCCGAGGCGCGCTCCAGCGCCGCCGTGCGTCCGGCCGGGAAGCTCGCCAAGTCCGCGACGAGTTCGGCCCGGTCGCTCGTGGGCGCTTCGCCCGCGAGCCGTGCGAGCTCCGGTCCCGCGAGGAGCGTCACGAGTCCCGCTCGCGCCGCGTCGCGCACGCGCCCGTCGCCGTCGTCCGAGGCGAGACGCGCCAGCGCCGATCGGCGCTCCGCGACGAGGGTGCCGGTCCACTCGGGCCGGCCCAGAGCGCGTGCGAGATCGACGCGCACACAGGCGTCGGGGTCCGCGGCGAGAGCGAGCACGCGCGACGCCTGCTCGGCCGTCGCCTCGGTGGCCAGGATCCGCGCGCGCAGTCGCCGTTCCGCGACGTCCCGGCCCTCGAACTCCATGAGGGCGGTCGCAGCGGGCGCCGCGCCGCCACCGCGCGCCTCGGCGAGCCGTCGCGCCGCTCGAGCCGGGTCGTGTTCCCCGTCGGTCCGCGCCTCGGAGCGCGAATTGTGGAGGCCCGCGGCGAGCGCGAGCAACGTCGTCCAGATTGACTCCCACGCACGCATCCGTCACACTCCCAGATCTCCCCGAGCCCGCTCGACCGTCGGTTCATCCCTGCGGAGCCCCTGGTCACCCTGGGGGTGGGGGGAGGTTTTCGCCTACACGCGCCTGAATAGCCACACGCGATCGCCACACGCTCGGTTCGACCGCGCACGCACTCCTCCTCCCCCCACGCAACGCCCAACGCCCGGAACCGGGCTCTCCTCCCCGCCGATGAACCCTGAAGACCTCCTACGGATGATCGACATCATCCATCGCGAGAAGGACATCCCGAAGGACGTCATCTTCCGCGCGCTCGAGGAGGCCCTCGCGGCCGGCGTGCGCAAGCGCCTCGGTGTCGGCGAGGACCTCGTCGTCGCGATCGACCGGAAGACCGGCGAGGTCAAGATGGAGGACGACGAAGAGGAGTACGAGATCGACCTGGCCGAGCTGGGTCGGATCGCGGCGCAAGCGGTCAAGCAGGGCTTCCAACAGCGTCTGCGCGAAGCCGAACGGGACGTCCTGTTCGAGGAGTACGAGGCCCGCGTCGGCCAGCTCGTGAACGGCGTCGTCCAACGCTACGAAGGCGACTCGCTCGTCGTGAACCTGGGCCGCGTCGAAGCGACGCTCGGCAAGGAAGACCGCGTCCGCGGCGAGAACTTCAACCCCGGCGATCGGATCCGCGCGATCATCGTCGAGGTACGGAAGGACGGCAGCCGCGTGCGCATCCTCGTGTCGCGCACGCACCCCGACCTCGTGCGCCGGCTCTTCGAGCTCGAAGTGCCCGAGATCGCCGACTCGATCATCGAGATCAAGCGCGTCGTCCGCGAGCCGGGCTACCGCACGAAAATGGCTGTTTTGTCGCAAGATCCGAAGATCGACTCGATCGGCGCGTGCGTCGGCGTGCGCGGTTCGCGGATCAAGGCCGTCATCGACGAATTGCGCGGCGAACGCATCGACATCATCAAGTGGAGCGATTCGCTCGAGACCTTGATCATGAACGGCCTGAAGCCGGCGACGATCCACCTCGACAACATCTATCCCGACGAGTCGACCCGTTCGGCGATCGTGATCGTGGACGAGGACCAACAGTCGCTCGCGATCGGCAAGCGCGGTCAGAACGTCCGTCTCGCGAGCCGCCTGTGCGGCTGGGAGATCAACATCAAGACGCGCGAAGAATTCCAGACCGGAGAAACGACGGAGCCGGACGCCCAAACCCCGTCCGGGGAAGGCTCGGGTGCGCCGGAAGGCGATCCAGCCGCCGCACGCGGAGTGCGGGCCTGACCTGCACATCCGAGGTCCATGTTCCCGGCTCGCGCGCCGAGTCGGGAACTCGTTCCACGATCCATCTGTCCATTCCCCACACGACCACTAGCCCGCCCACCCGCTCGCGAGCGCCTTGCGCACCGAGCCCGACCGCACACGAGACCCACGAGACCGGAGCCCCTTGAGCCAGAAGAAACGCGTCAGCGACCTCGCGAAAGAGATCGGCATTCCCGGGGCCGAGCTCCTGAAGCGCCTCCGTGAGCTGGGTTTTGACATCAAGTCGGCACAGACGGGTCTGGCGGACTTCGAGGAGCTGCAGATCCGAGGCAAGCTCGAAGCCCTGAACATGATGGGGCGCAAGCCCGACGCGGCCGAAACGGCCGCCGTCGGTGACATCGACGGCCTGGGCGGCCTGATCGTCAAGAAGAAGAAGAAGAAGAAGCTCGACGGCGCCGCCGACGAAGCCGGTGCGGAGAGCACGGAGCCGAGCGTCGAGACCGCGGCCTCGTCGACCAGCACGGCCTCGTCGACCCACGCGCCGACCCACGCGCCGACGCATGCGCCGACCCACGCGCCGACCCACGCGCCGACCCATGCGCCCGCTCGGGTCGAGCCCACCGAGCACTTCGGCGGCGAGACGCCCACGACACCGGAACCGCAGGTCGAGATTCCGCGTCCGAGGAACGTGTCCGCGGAAACGACCGCGGTCGAATCCCCCGTCCGCGAGCCGGCGACGACGCGCGCAGACGAGTTGTTAGCGCCCCCGCGCACGGCTCAGGTCCAGGAGGAGGCCGCCGCGGCCCACGCCTCCTCAGCCCACTCCACCGAGGCGAGCCCGGATGCCCGGACGGCCCCGTCCACACCGACGGAGCCTGCTTCGACAGCCCCGCCTTCGCCGTATCCCCCGCCCAGCCAGTTCTTCTCCACGCCGGCGCCGCAGATCACCTCGTCGCAACCCGCGCGCATGGGCCAGCCGATGCGCCCGGCCGCGTCCGCTGGACAGGGTGCGTCCGCCACGCAAGGTACGTCGGGCCAAGGCACTTCTGTCGGCCAGGGCTCTTCAGGACAAGGCACGGTTTCCCCCACCGCCGGCCCGGCCGCTCCGGGAGCTCCGTTGATGGGCGCCGCGGTTCCCCTCGCGGCCCCCACGGCGGGTAGCCCTCCGACCCCGGCCCGCTTGGGCAAGGTCGTCGGCTTCATCGACCTCTCGAAGATCGCCTCTCAGCCGCGCAAGCCGACCATCGAATCGCGCCGCCTGCGCTCGAGCGACGACGTGGCCCCGGACGTCCGACCGACTCAAGGCGGAGTCAAGAAGGGCGGCATCGTGCGCGGAGATCGCGGCGGTGCACGCGACACGATGACCGCTTCGCAGCTGCGGGATCGAGAAGCGGGCCGGTTCCTGCGTCGCAACATGATCGGCGGCGGTCCGGGCGGTCGCGGCTACGGCGGTGGCGGTGGCGGCCGGCCGCGGCGCGGAGAAGGTCTGCAGTCTCCGATGTCGGGCAAGGAGCTCGAAGTCGAAGCACCGCTCACGCTGAAGAAGCTGGCCGAACACCTCTCGGTCAAGCCCAACGAACTCGTCAAGGTCGGTCTCCAGAACCTCGGGTTGCCGCTCGCGGCGCTCAGCATCAACGCCCTGCTCGACGAGGACACCGCTGTCCTCATGGCGCAGGAGTACAACGTCGAACTCAGGGTGGTGCAGGAGATCGCGGCCGAAACGGCGCTGATCGAGGGCATCAAGAAGAAGCGCACCGGCATCGACGCGGAGTTCCTCATCACGCGTCCGCCGACGGTCGCGTTCATGGGTCACGTCGACCACGGCAAGACCACGTTGATCGACGCGATCCGCAGCTCGCGCGTCGCCTCGGGCGAATCGGGTGGGATCACGCAGCACATCGGTGCGTACCAAGTGGCCACGAAGAAGGGCCACAAGCTGACGATCATCGACACGCCGGGTCACGCCGCGTTCACCGCGATGCGCGCACGCGGCGCGAACGCGGTCGACATCGTCGTGCTCGTCGTCGCATCCGACGACGGTCCGATGCCCAGCACCGAAGAAGCATTGGCCCACGCGCGCGCCGCGAAGGTGCCGCTCGTCGTCGCGCTCACGAAGGTCGACAAGGCCGACGCCAACCTGCAGAAGGCCAAGGAAAACCTGACGAAGCTGCAGCTCATCCCCGAGGAATGGGGCGGAGACACGGCGATGATCGCGGTCAGCGCGCTCAAGGGCACGGGCGTCGAGGAGTTGCTCGAACGCGTCTTCCTCGAGAGCGAAGTGCTCCAACTCAAGAGTCACCCGCGCGGTCCGGCCAAGGGCATCGTGCTCGAAGCCGAGATCAACGAGGGCAAGGGCATCGTCGCGCACCTCTTGGTGCAGGACGGCACGCTCAAGCGCGGCGACGTGATCCTGGCCGGCGAGGGCTACGGCAAGGTGCGCGCGATGTTCGACGACCGGGCTCGCGCGGTCGATGAAGCGCCGCCGTCGATGCCGATCGAAGTCACCGGTCTCTCGGCCTTGCCCAGCATCGGCGAAGCGTTCTACGTGGTCGAGAGCCTCGCACAAGCGAAGGAAGTCGCCACGGAGCGCGAGAAGAAGAACCGCGCCCTGCAGCTCAGCCAAGAACGTCGCCAGACGGTCACGGCCGAGTCGCTCATGCGCGCGGTCGCCGAGAAGCAACGCAAAGCGATCAACGTCGTCGTGCGCGCCGACGTGCAAGGTTCGGTCGAGGTGTTGAAGAACGCCCTTTCCGAGCTCAAGCACGACGAAGTCGAGGTCAAGGTGCTCTTCGCCGGCGTCGGCCAGGTCACCGAGAACGACGTCAACCTCGCCGGCCCGGCGGGCGGCATCGTGATCGCCTTCCACGTCGGCACGAACGACAAGGCGCGAACGGCTTCCGACCGGCTCGGCGTCGAAGTGCGCTACTACGAAGTCATCTACGAGCTGCTCGACCACATCCGGTTGCTCATGGAAGGCGTCCTCGCGCCGGAGATGGCCGAGGAAGTGCTCGGTCACGCCGAGATCCGCGTCCTGTTCAAATCGTCGAAGGTCGGCCTCATCGCCGGCAGTCACGTCCTCGACGGGATGCTGGTGCGCGACTGCAAGGTTCGCGTCCTGCGCGACGGCAAGGTCGTCCACACGGGCCAACTCGGCTCGCTGCGGCGCGAGAAGGACGATGCGAAGGAAGTGCGCGCTGGCTTCGACTGCGGCATCACGATCAAGGACTGGCAGGACGTCCGCGAGGGCGACCAGGTCGAGGCCTACAAGACGTTCACGGTCAAGCGCACGCTCGGCAGTGCGGCGGTGAGCTGACACACGAAGTGCTCGGCGGAAGGTGCGCGGCTCGTGTCCGACACCTTCCGCGCGTCTCGCCATGACGAATCCCCGCACGATCGCGCGCATCGCCTCCCGCATCCAAGAACGGGCGGCCTACTGCATCCAATTCGAGATTCGCGATCCGCGCGCGACCTTCGTCACGATCACGCGCGTCGAGATGTCGAATGACCTCGGGATCGCCACGATCCACTACTCGGTCCTCGGCGACGAGGGCGACCGCAGCAAGGCCGCTCACATGCTCGATCACGCGGTCGGCTTCGTGCAGCGCCAAGTCGCACGCGTCCTGCACATGCGGCGCGTGCCGAACCTGCGCTTCGCCTACGACGATTCGATCGAGCACGCGGCGGCGATGGATCGCTTGATCCGTGAAGCGCGCGACCGCGATCGTCGGATCGACTCGACGCTCGCCGAGCGCGAAGCGAACGAGGCGCGGATCGCTGCGGAGGACGACGCACGAGAGGTCGCCGCGCGCGAGGCCGTGCG
>CAZKIY010000093.1:10623-13844 GCA_964552875.1 uncultured Planctomycetaceae bacterium | reverse complement strand
CGCGAGGTGCAATTCCGGGTGACGCGTCAGGATCTCCTCCGCGAAGGCCTCGGCGCGCTCGGGCAGCAGCCCGTTCGTCGGGATCGCGAGGTGCCGCAGGCCGTGCTGCGCGAACGCCGAGGCCACGTCCACGAGGTCCTTGCGCAGGAAAGGCTCCCCGCCGCCGAGCGAGAGCCAAAGGAGCGGCCCCATGTGCGCGACCGAGTCGGCCAGCGCGCGCACGTTCGCGAGGCTCGGACCAGGAACTCCGGCTGCGACCTCGCGCCAGTGGAAGCAGTGCCTGCAGCGCAGGTTGCAGGCTCCCGTGACGAAAAGCGTCAGGTGGATCGGCGGACCCGAGCGGAGGAGTCCGCGGGTCGCGAATGGCAGATAGCGCAACACGCGGAGTTCCAGTCTACGCCGGTCTCCCGCGGGCTTGCGATCTGCATACGCCGAGTTCCGCTACGCCGGCGCGGGATACGGAACGTGTGCGTCGATGTCGCTCCCTGCGGAGTGGCCTGGCGCGGCGCGGCGTGGCGTGGCCTGGCGTGGCCTGGCGTGGCCTGGCGCGGCGCGGCGCGGCGCGGCGCGGGCCGACTACGACCGCCAAAACACTCTCGCTCGCATCGGAAACACTGCGGCTCGCATCGGAAACACTGCGGCTCACATCGGAAACACTGCGGCACGCATCGGAAACACTGCGGCACGCACCGGAAACACTGCGGCTCGCATCGGAAACACTGCGGCTCGCTCCGGAAAACACTGCGGCTCGCTCCGGAAAACACTGCGGCGCGCACCGGTTCGACCGGGGCGCGCCGCAGAAGTGACCGCGCGTGCGGTTCAGTCGATCACGGGGCCCAGACGATTTCGAGGCCGTTCGAGAGGTTGAACGTGTCGGCCGTGCAGAAGGCCGCCGCGTTGCGATACCAAGTTTGGTAGGTCCGCGTTCCCGGCGCACCGATCGCGCCGCGCACGCTGATCACGAGGTCGCCACCCTGCGGATAGCTCGACGTGTTCGCCGCGTTCGTCTTCGTGCCGAGGCGAGTGATCGAGCCACCCGCGCAGCGCTTGCCGTCACCGAACGCCGAACCATTGCCGGCGTTCGCTTGGTTCGTGCCCTGGAAGTAGAGCGCCGAGCTGTTCGGCATGTTCGTTCCCGTGAGCACGACCGTGTCGCTCGAGAGCGACGCGTTGCCCGTAGCCGCGAGGTTCGCGCCGTTCGCGAAGAGCGAGCTGGCGCAGCCGTTGCCGGCCGCTCCCGAGTTCGCGCACGGGCAAGCCGTGCCCGAGCCGTCGCCGAAGCAGAACGGAGTGCCCGTCGAGCCACCGGTCGAGGTGTAGCAACGCTGGACCGACGTCCCCGTGTTGCCGTACTTGTCGCTCGACACGAACTGGTAGCAGATCGTGCCGACCAGGTTGCCCGGGATCACGGCCCGGAACAGGTCGCCCTGCATCATCGAAACCGGGTAGCTCGTCACGGGACCACCATTGACGGTCACGTCGAGGCGGTTCGTGTTGTACCAGGTGATGTAGTACGCAGCGTTGTCGCGGATCGCGCAGCGCACGACCGTCGCGGACGGACCCGCCGTGCGGTTCGCGGCCTGCTCGACCGTCGGGAAAGTCGGCGCGAAGACGTCGTTCGCGGCCGTCGAGTTCTTCAGGTACCACTCGGACGCGCCGTTGTCGTTCGCGACGAAGACGTCCGGGTCGCCGTCGTTGTCGACGTCGCACTCGTCGGCGTCGAGCGAGGTCGTGCTGTCGGACGGCACCACGACGCCCGTGGTCTGCAGCGCGTAGTTGCCCGCGCCGTCGTTGCGGTACATGCGCTCCTGACCGTTGAAGTTCGCGATGAACAGGTCGAGGTCGCCGTCCAGGTCGTAGTCGATGTAGTCGCCTTCGTTGTCGTCGGAGCCCGAGCCCGAGAGCGCGACGGCGGCCGTGAACGTGCCCGTTCCCGAGTTCTTGTAGATCGCGTCGGTGAACGAGAAGCTGCCCTGCAGCCAGTTCAGGCCGTAGATGTCGAGGTCACCGTCATTGTCCTGGTCACCCATCTCCTGCTCGTAGTGACCGTCGCCGGTCGAGTAGGCCCCGGTGAATGTCGAGCCCGTCACGTCGCGGAAGGCCAAGGTGCCCGTGTCCGAGTGGCGGTTCTTGAACATGCGCGGCAGTTCCTGGCGCGCGCCGTGGAGGACGTCGAGGTCGAAGTCACCGTCGATGTCCCCGAGGTCGATGTCGAGGGCGCTCGAGGCGACGTCGGCGTTCACCCCGGTCGAGTTCGTCGTGTTCGTCGACTGAGTGCCCTGTGCCCAGATCGCCGGAGCGCCCGGGGCGATGTCGATGCCCGTCAGCTGACCGCCGCCCGGGTTGAACTCCACGAAGACGCCCGCGCCGTTGTTCAGGAAGATGCGGGACGGAGCGTTGCCGTTGAAGACACCGCCGTACGTCGAGTGGAACAGGTCCAGGTCGCCGTCGTTGTCGATGTCGCCGAAGTCGCAGTCACAGGAGAAGTCCACGAACCCACCGGAGATCAAGATGCTCGGGGGGATCGACGATCCAGCGCCGCCGAGGCCCGACCAGCGCGTGGCCGTCTGGTCCTGGTAGAAGCCGATGGTGCCCGCTTGGGAGCCCATGTTGTTCCACCAGCGGTTGGTCTGGTTCGAGATCGCCGAGGTGTTCGAGAGGTAGATGTCCTGGTCGCCGTCGCTGTCGTAATCGACGAACTCGATGTCACGGCTCTGCTGCTGCAGCGCCGGGAACTGTGTAGTGGTTCGGTTCGTGAACTTGCCGACCGGATCGCCGCCGTTGAAAGCGTTGATCCAGATCTTGCTCTGGTCGTTGCCGTTGTCGCCGCCGTCGGCGAATACCGCGTCCCAGTCGCCGTCGTTGTCCACGTCGGCGAAGTCGACGTTTTCCGTCGAACCGCTGCTCGTGGGGACGTCGGCCGTGTTGCGCGGCATCTGCTGCGCATAGGCAGCAGACGTGAAGCCGAGCACGGTCAGACCTGTGATTGCCGATGCGCGGACGAAGCGAAGTCGTGCCATGTCGGAAGTTCTATGTGTGGGCGCGCAGGACCGAGGAGTCAGGTCTTCTACGCGGTGTCCGGACGAGAGAGAGAGTGAACACGTCTCGCGTCGGCGCAGTCCCCACCGCGCGACCCGAGACATCCTAGGTTGGAAACTGTACCCCGGATCGGGAGAGCCCGGGAGGGGTGCGGAAGCGCTTTCCGAGTGAGCTTTCGAGGA
>CAZKIY010000093.1:6708-10523 GCA_964552875.1 uncultured Planctomycetaceae bacterium | reverse complement strand
GATCGGGAGAGCCCGGGAGGGGTGCGGAAGCGCTTTCCGAGTGAGCTTTCGAGGACGAAGCACTCGCCTGGAGAACGGATCGTGGGGCGTTCAGGTTCCCTTCCCGACGGAATGCACAGGAAGAGTACGGAGGACGTCGTTTCGTGGGTCCGATGCGACGCGTGGAACCGGAGAACTCGCGGATCGTGTTCCACGAAGAACACGAGACGCCAAGGCCTCGGCCTTCGCTCCGGATCGACGCAGCGACCGAGTTCGGATTCCGGGAGCGAGCGCGGGCACCGCACGCCGCGCGCGTCTCGCCGAGCACCGCGACCGACGTGGAACAGCCCGTCAAACTCCCCAGGTGAGCTCGGCCCCGTTCGACAAGTTGAACGTGTCCGCAGTGCAGAACGTCGCCGAGTTGCGGTACCAGACCTGATAGGTCCGAATTCCGGGCGCGACGATATTGCCCTGCACGCTGATCGGAGGATTGCCGACAGCTGGGTACGTCGAACCGTTCGAGGCATTGAGCTGCGTGCCCAGCCGGAACACCGAACCGCCCGCGCAGCGCTTGCCGTCACCGAACACCGATCCCGCGCCCGCGTTGGTTTGCGTGGTGCCCTGGAAGTACAACGCGGAACTGTTGGGCATGTTCGTCCCCGTGAGCACCGCGCCGTCCGCCGAGATCGAGGCCGGACCCGCCGCGACGAGGTTCGCTCCGCTCGCGAAGAGCGAGCTCGCGCATCCATTGCCGGCCGCGCCCGCGTTTCCGCACGGACACGTCGTGCCCGTGCCGTCGCCGAAGCAGTAGGTGATGCCGGGCGCCGAGTTCGTCGAGCTGTAGCAGCGCTGGATGGAGGTCCCCGTGTTGCCGTACTTGTCGACCGACACGAACTGGTAGCAGATCGTGCCCACGAGGTTGCCCGGGATCGCCGCGCGAACGGTGTCGCCCTGCGTCGTGCGCGCGGGATAGCTCGTGATCGGGCCGCCATTCACCGTGACGTCCACGCGGTGCGCGTCGTACCAGTTGATGTAGTACGGCGCGTTGTTCCGGTGCTGAGCGCGCACCACGGTCGCGGATGCGCCCGACATTCGATTCGGGGCCTGCTCCACGAGCGGGAACGAGGGCGCCGTGACGTCGTTCGCCGACGTGGTGTTCTGCAAGTACCACTCCTCGGTGCCCCCGTCGTTCGCGACGAAGACGTCGTAGTCACCGTCCGCGTCGACGTCGCAGGCGTCCGCGTCGAGGGTGGTCGTGCCGTCACCGGGCAACAGACCGGAAGTCAACGTGTACGCGCCCGCTCCATCGTTGCGATAGAGCCGTTCTTGCCCGGAGAAGTTCGCGACGAAGATGTCGAGGTCGCCGTCGAGGTCGAAGTCGATGAAGTCACCTTCGTTGTCGTCGGAGCTCGACCCGGTCAAGTTCACGGCCGTCTGGAACGTCCCGTTCCCGTTGTTCTTCATCACGTTGTCCGTGAGGCTGTTCCAGTTGAGCCCGTAGATGTCGAGGTCGCCGTCGCCGTCCTGGTCGCCCATCTCCTGCTCGTAGTGCCCGCTGCCGGTCGTGTATCCCGGCGAGAACGTGGCGCCGGTCACGTCGCGGAACGCGAGGGTGCCCTGCTCCGCGAGGCGGTTCTGGAACATCCGCGGCATCTCGCTGCGCGCGCCGTGCAAGATGTCGAGGTCGAAGTCGCCGTCGATGTCTCCCAAGTCGATGTCGAGCGGCGTCGACGCCACGTCGCACTGCGCCCCGGTGGAGTTGACCGTGTCCGCTGATTGCGTGCCTTGGCACCAGATCCCCTGCGTCCCGTTCGCGATGTCGATTCCGGTGAGCTGCACGCCGCTCGGATTGAACTCGGCGAAGTGCCCGACGCCGTCGTTCAGGAAGATGCGCGTCGGCGCGTTGCCGTTGAACACGCCGCCGTACGTCGAGTGGACGAGGTCGATGTCGCCGTCGTTGTCGAGGTCGCCGAAGTCGCAGTCGCACGAGAAGTCCACGAATCCGCCGGCGATCAGGATGGTCGGCGGAATGGAAGAGCCCGGCTGCCCGAGTCCCGACCAGTGCGTCGACGTCTGGTCCTGGTAGAAGCCGATGGTGCCCGCTTGCGAACCCGTGTTGTGCCACCAACGGTTCGACTGGTTCGAGATCGCCGACGTGTTCGACACGTAGAGGTCGAGGTCGCCGTCCGTGTCGTAGTCCACGAACTCGACGTCGCGGCTCGAATCCGAGAAGGCCGGGAACTGCGTGGTCGTGCGGTTCGTGAACTTGCCGATCGGGTCGCCGCCCACGAAGGCGTTGATCCACATCTCGTTCTGATCGTTGCCGGCGTCTCCACCGTTCGCGAACACCGCATCCCAGTCGCCGTCGTTGTCGACGTCACCGAAGTCGACGTTCTCCGTTGCGCTCGAGCTCGGAGGGATGCTCGTCGTGTTGCGCACGAACTGAGCGCCAGCCGTCGGAGCCAAGAGGAGGACGGCGACGAGAAGGGAGAACGAATTCATGGAGGGCCTGGGAACTCGAGACCTGTGGAGCGCGCGCGACGAACGTGGAGTCTTGCCCACCGAAGTTACCGCGGCTCGGGCGTTCGTGAACGGCCGAATCGGCCGGAATCCTGGCTCGAACCCCTTGGGAACGCGCGGAGTGCGGCCGCCGCCAACCGATGCGGCGTGAGCGAGCTGTTGTCCGCGTCCGCGCGATAGGAACACGCGTCGGGTGAGGTGCTGACGACCTTCTCCCCTTTTCCGTAGAGCTCGATCTCGGCCGCTGAAGTCGGTGCGAAGAACGCGACGATGTGGCGCTCGAGGGCGATGCCGACGTGCAGCGCGAGGCTGTCGCTCGTGATGAGCAGGTCGACTCGGCCCACGAGGGCCGCGAAGTCGAGCAGCGAGTTCTTCACGCCGGCGTCGATCGCGCGGGCGCCGAGGCCGACGCGCGCCAACCCGGCGAGGATCGAGGCATTGCGCTCCTCCTCGCTGTCCCCGCCGAACACGACGAAGGTGGCGTCCGTCGTCGGCGGCTCGTCGGCGAGTCGCCGCGCGAGCTCGATCACGCGCTCCGGCGGGAGTTGTTTCGACGTCCAGCGCCCGCCGGCGCCCGTGTTGAGCCCGATCACGGGCCGACCCTTCTCGAGACCGTGCCGGCGCACGAAATCCGCGGCGAATGCGCGCGCGGACTCGGGCAGGACGAGCTCCGGCCGGCCCATCGGGATACCGAGCATCGCGGCGTAGATCGCGGGCTGGCTCCGCTGGTTCGAGATCTTCAACTCGTCCGCGCGCTGCTTCCCGTGGACCGACAAGAGCCCCATGTCGAACCACGGCGCGACGTCCGGCGTGTACGCGCGGCGTCCCGACGCGTCGAGCGTCGCGCCCGAGAGTCGGTCCGTCCGAAGCTGCGCCGCGAGCGCGCACAAGGGCTCTTCGTCGTCGAGCGAGATGACGCGCGCCCAACGCGTGGAGGAGAGCCGCGTCGCAACCGACGCGAGGTCGGCCGCATTCTTCGTCTCGACCGTGACGACTTCAGCGACGAGCGGGTGCGTGCGCACCAGGTCGACGGCGCCCGGAGCCGTGACCCACGTGATGCGAATCCGGGGAATCGTCGCCGCGAGCCCGGGGAGGATCGACGTCGTGCGCAGGACATCCCCCAGAGCAGCGGTCTTGATGACGAGGACGTCGGGGTCGGTCACGCTCACGGCGCCGGGACTTGAGCAGGGCGCGACCGGCTCCGCAACAGCGCGGCCGACCTCGATCGCGTCGCGTTCACTGCCAAGTGATCGTCACAGCGTTCGACATGTTCGGCGCCGGCGGGCCGCACAGGCCGGGCGAATCCCGATACCACG
>CAZKIY010000093.1:0-6608 GCA_964552875.1 uncultured Planctomycetaceae bacterium | reverse complement strand
TTCGACATGTTCGGCGCCGGCGGGCCGCACAGGCCGGGCGAATCCCGATACCACGCTTGGTAGTGCCGCGTCTGTCCCGGCGCGACTTTGCCGCGCACGGAGATCGGTGTGTCGCCGACTTCGGGATAGAAAGCGAAGCTGAAGCTCTGCGTTTTCGGCCCGAGCCGAGCGACGGTGCCGCTGACGCAGCGCAACCCTTCGCCGAAGACAACTCCCGCGCCGCCGTTCGTGAGCGTCGAGCCTTGGAAGAAGAACGTGGTGTAGCCCTCGGGCGCGCCGGTCACCGAAAGTCGCAGCGTGTCCGCCGTCGTGCTCGCCGTCCCGATCGCGCGCAGGCGTGCGCTGCCCCCCGCGGAGTTCGGACAACCTTGGCCGGCCGGACCGTTCGTGCCGCACGGACAAAGCGTACCCGTGCCGTCGCCCGAGCAGGATTCGACGCCCGGAGCCGGATCCGCGACCCACACGACTCCGTTCATGCCGCCGACGAAATGCGGCGAGCAGAAGTAGTCGTAGCGCCCGCCTGGACGGGGGTTCGCGGCCAGGAACGCCGGGGAAAACGTGACGTTGACCACCTGGAAGTTCGTCGTGAGGAACGAGTGGAACGCCTCGTTGCCGTTGATGAGGCCATCGGTCCCCTCGGTCACGGTGTGGCTGTTGCCGCTCCACACCCAGCGCACGGTGTCGCCGGGACGGATCACGACCTCGCGCGGAGAGAAGTAGAACCCCGGGGCGCGGACGATGACGACTTCCGCCCAGGCAGGCGTTGTGAGGAGAGCGAAGCCGGCTGCAAGGAGACGCATCCGATGGAGCTTCACCCGGAAACCCGTGGGGGGCAAGGTGCGGAGCCTGGGAATCTGGCCGGGCCCCTGAGGATGGGCGCCCCGTCGGCAGCACTTACAGTTCCCAGGAATCAGATCGAGACAGCGCGCCCTTATCCGCGGCACCGTCGGAGGAGACTGCCGTCCGATTTTCCATCGCGGGCCGGTATCACCCTCCGGCGGTATCACCCTCCGGACAGGGCCAGCACCAGATCCAACTCGTCGCCATCCGCGATGAATTCCGTGCCCACCAAACGGCGGCCGCCCCGTGCGGCGATCGGGAGAGCGTGAGCGTCGCGCACGAGCCAAGACCGTGCGCCGGGGTGGGCTGCGCTCGCGGCATCGAGAACTTCGACGAGCGACGCCGGCAGATCCAGTTCGACGCGGCGCGGAGATCCGAGCGCCAACCCGAGCGGTCCGGTCGCGCGCAGAACGACGTGACCGCGACGGCGCGCGACCGTCGGCCTGATCGACGACGCGGCGACGTCGGCAAGCTCTCCGTGCAGGTCGAGCACGGCGAGCGTCCCGACTGCGCGTCGCGCCGCGTCCGTGGGGCTCCCGTCGGCATCGAGCCCGCGGAATCGTCGGTATTCGTCCAGCATTCCCGGCCGATCGAGATGAGCAGCGGCGAAGTGCGGTCGGTCGTCGTCGGCGCTCGCTCCGTGAGTGCGCGCGAGATCGCGTTGAAGGAGCGCGATCGTCGCGCCGGCCGCGAGCAGCGCACGCCCGTCTTCGCCCAGGTCCAGGCGCACGGCCTCAGGCGCGATCCAACGAGCGAGTTCGTCGAGGTCGACGATGCCGTCGGCGAGCAGCGCCGCCGCGGAAAACGCACAGAAGCCGGCCGCGTCCACGACCGCGAGGAAGGACTCCGTCCACGCGACAAGCCGGCCCTTTCCCGCGGGATTGTGCGGATCCTCGGCCCCGGCCGGCAAGTTCCAGGGCGCGACGAGTCGCGCGAGCCGCGCGCGGTCGGGCACGTCGGCCGCGAGGAACGCGAACGTGCGCATCGGATCGGCGCCGCGCGTCGAGATGCATTGTCCGAGCAACGAGGCGAGGTCGCTGTCCGCGCGCGCGGCGCCCCCGCGCGTGAGAGGAGCGTCCACGCCGAGTTCGCGTGCGAGCGCGCTCGAACCGCCTGCGATGCGCGCGCCGAGTCCGCGGCGCATGGGCACGTCGTCGAGGACGCGCACCAATGCCGCGACGTCGCCCGCCAGCGGAATCGAAGTCTCCGGATCCCCGACGAGCAGCGACAGCGCGAGCCCGACTTCCTTGGCGTCGACGCCGAGCGCGTCGCAGCGCGCGAGGAGCGTCAACGCGTCCTCGAAGCGCGCGAGTCCGAGCGGCCGCATCAGCGCTTCGATCGCGCTCTGCCGTGCGCCGATCGCGCCGGTCGATCGCTCGAAGACGTATCCGCACGGCGTCGGACAACCGCGACAACCCTTGCGGTCTCCCGGGTCCGCGGGCGCGTCGCTTCCGCGCGACTCGAACGTCCCACCGAGCGCGCGCGCACGCAACCGCGCCGACTCGAGCAACAGCGCGGACGACGGCGGATCGCCGCGATCCGTCTCCGGGATGACGCGCGGATGCGCGGAGTTGTCGACGACGATCGCTGTGAGCCCGAGTCCGCCCAACACGGCCCCCATCCCGCCGCGACCGACGAAACTCGGCGGAACGCTCTCGTTCGCGAGGCTCGCGTACGGAACGCGCGCGTCGCCGGCCGGGCCGCAGACGAGCAGCGCGGATCCCGGAAAGACTCGGCGCAAACGCGCCGAGCGCTCGGGGATCTCGAGGCCCCGGATGCCCGGAGAAATTTCGATGCGCGCGACGCCTCGTGCGTCGAGCACGAGCACGGCATCCGGTACAGCGATCGTCCCGCGCAAGACGAGTGCTGACGCGTGGCCGGCCAACTGGACACCGAGCCGACCACCGACGTGCCCGTCCGCGTAACGACGGTTCAGCGGCGCACGGCTCGCGATGCACGCGCGCGCCGCGGTCGGCAGCCCGCGTCGCACGGCGTCCCCCACCGCGATCACGAACGGCACGGTCGCGCATCCACTCCGCGCATCCTCGGCGACGATCGCCAACGCGAGCGCAGATCCGCCGAACCTGCCGACGAGATCGATGTGAGGATCCGCGGAACGCCATGCGACGCGACGGGTGCGCACGACAGCCGAGTCGAGAGCGATCGCGAGGATCTCCGCACGTTCCCGGGCCACGGCGTGAATTCCTAGGCCCGCGACGCCGCACCGAAGTGCTCGCGCGCGAACAAGTAGAGCTCGCGCACGAGTCTCTTCTCGTTCACGAAAGCAGCCGGCGGTTCGACGCCCAACTTCCGGCAGTAAACTTCCGCCGTGCGCTCGATGAGCGCCTTCTGCGCCACGGGATCGAGATCCTCGCGCGTCACGACGTCACGCAGGAACGCCACATCGCGCGGATCGAGGTTCGCTGCCGCACGTGCGTCGAGCGCGAGCCGTTTTTCCGGGAGAGCCGACCACGTTTCGTTCGGCCAACGGTCCCGAACTCGATCCGGGTCCGCGATCCTGAGGACCAACGTGCCCGCCGCGAGATCGCCCAGTCGCGTGTGCCGCGGCATGATCGCGACCAACATGATCCCGAGCGGCGCGGGCAACGGCAGGATGTCGATGACGAGGATCAGGGAACGCAAGAGGTGCTGCACGGTGCTGGCCGGCGATCCGTCGGCCGACAGGACGCGGATTCCGAGCAAGCGTTTCCCGGGCGTTTGTCCGTGTCCGTACGCATGCCAGAGGAACGAGTACGCCACGCCGAGGAGGATGGTCCCGCCGAGGAGCAGGCCGAGCAGGAATCCCTGGAGACTGGCGTCTCCGACCTGGGCCGCGAGGGCCACCACGATGAGCAGGACGAGGACGACGACGAAGAAGAGGATCGCGTCGATCAGCGCCGCCGCGAAACGACTGCCGGCGCCGGCGAGGTCCTGACGGATCTGGACGCCCTCGGGGGTTTCGACGACGAGCTTCGCCATGCTGCGACGCAGGGTACGTCGCCTCGACACTGGCGCGCCAGTCCGAGCGAATGCGAGAGTCGCGCGCCATGGCACGCGCGAAGCCGGAGCTTTGGACCCGTAGCGGGTCCGCGCGCGCGTCGGATCCGACTCTGACGCGGTTCACCGATCTCTGTCGGCGCGCGTCTCGCGACGGGATCCGTGCGCTCGATCGGAAGGATCTGGCCGACCTCCCGCGTCTGTACCGATACGCCGCGACGCGACTCGCGCGCGTCGAGACCTCGGGTCGTGACCCGGCCGCCGCGCGCGCGTTGCGAGCGGAACTGGCGCGCGGTCACGCGATCCTGTTCGAAGGCCTCGAGCGCGACGAGCGGCCCTGGTATGCGCGCGTCCTCGAGTTCTTCCTCGCGGAATGCCCGCGCGCGATCCGCGCGGAAAGGCGGCCGCTCGCGGCCTCGTTCGCGTTCGTGTACGGACTCGCGCTCGTCTCGTACTTCGCGGTGGCGGCCGACCTCGACCTGGCCTGGTCGCTCCTCGATCCCGGTATGGTCGCGACCGAGATCAGACAGCTCCAGAACACGGCCGACGGCCAACCCTTCCGCGGCAACTTCACGTTCGGCATCGGCAAGTCACCGCTGACGGCCGGCTGGATCATGGCGCACAACATGGGCGTCGGCGTCTTGTTCTTCGCCAGCGGACTGCTCTTGCCGCTCTTCGTCTACGTCTTGGCGATGAACGGCCTCATGCTGGGCACCTACACCGCCGTCGCTTCGCATTGGGGACGCGCCGACGAGATCTCTTCGATCCTGTGGTGCCATGGAACGATCGAGATCCAAGCGCTCGTCCTGGCCGGAGCGGCGGGCCTCGTCCTCGTGCGCGGACTGCTGTTCCCCGGATCGTGGACGCGCAACCATGCGCTGCGCCTCGGCGCGCGACGGTCGTGGCGTCTCTTGGCGCCTGTTTTCCCGCTGCTTTTCTGCGCGGGGCTCATCGAAGGTTTCGTCAGCCCGCACGCGCCGATCGAAGTGCGGATCGCGACCGCGGTCGTCACGGGCGTCCTGCTCCTCGCTTGGGTGGGCCTGGGCGGCCGAGAAGTCGCGCCGTCGCGGGGCTTCGTTCCCCGCTAGCGCCCTATTCTCTCGGCCGCCCGACGGTTCGTCCCGATTGTTGTCCGGGTGGCACGGTCCCGCGCCATGTCTGGATGCGCGTCCGGCCTCGGAGCGCTCTGCCCGGATACCCCGCTCGAAAGGCCCTGCCATGAACCTCCTGCGCTCCCTCATCGCGCTCCTCGTCTTCGCCCTCTCCACCGCCAGCCCCGCGTGGAGCCAGATCTCGCAGTTCTGCTTCGGCGACGGGTCCTCGGGCCCCTGCCCGTGCGCCAACTTCAGCGCGCCCAGCACCGGCGGCTGCCTCAATTCGCTGGGCTCGCCCGGCGTTCTGACAGCGTTCGGGATGGGCGCCTTGCCGAGCGTGTCGGCCGACATTTCGGGCAACAATCGCATCACGCTCGCGGGTTCGGGCATGCCGAACGCGGCCTGCGTCTACTTCCAGGGATCGCCTGTGATCCCGTCCCTGTTCGGCGACGGCATCCGCTGCGTGAACAACCCGTTCCAGGTCCAGCTCGGCACGCGCCTGAACGTCGCCGGCGCATCCTTCGTCGGCGGAACTGCGGGACCGGCGATCTCACTCCAGGGCTTCTGGAACACGGCCCTGCCGGCGCCGGTCACGCGCGTCTACCAGTGCTGGTACCGCAACGCCGCGGCGTTCTGCACGCCCGCCGTGTTCAACATGACGAATGCCGTGAGCATCAACTGGGCGATCTGACCGCGAGCGATCCATCGACGAGCTTGGACGGACTCGCACTCTGATCTTCGTTCGAGGCTCGGTCTCGCTGCGGCGGGCCCGAGCCTCGGGCCGTTCAAGCACCACGGCGCGCCGCGAGCCATGCGGCGATCGCGGGACCGGCCGCTTCGGCCGGCGGAGCGTCGATCACGCGCACCGTCCGGCTGGCGAGACGTTCGAGGCCGGCGCGTCGTTCGGCGAGCAGTGCCGCAGCACTCGCCGCGACCAACGCGTCGGCTTCGACGCGTCCTTCGACGATCGCGCGCAGAGCCGGGTCGTCGAGGCCGGCGAAGATCACGCGGTGACGACCGGATCCGGCGCGCAACGCCGCCGCTTGACGGTCGATGGACAGCGGATCCGCGACGTCCGACAGGACGAGGACGAGCGCGCGACGGCGATGGCGCAACGCGAGTTCGCGCAACACGCGTTCGAGATCCGACTCGCGCGTCGAGGCCTGGAGTCCGAACAGTCGCCCGCGCATGCGCGCCAGTTGCGCCCGCCCGCGAGCCGGCGGGATCCAAGCGACGACTTCCGCGTCGAACGCGATGACGCCGACACGGTCGCCGTGCTCGAGCGCGACCGCGGCGAGTTGCAACGCCGCGTCGAGCGCGTGATCGAGCTTCGTCATCCCGCGCGCGACGGCCTGACGCGACTGCGTCTTCGGCAGGACCTCGGCCGTCGTCGCCGCCATGCGACGTCCGCAATCGATCGCGACGACGAGTTCCTGGCCGCGTTCCTCGCGGTATTGGCGCACGATCGGTCGACCGTGGCGCGCGAACGCCTTCCAGTCGACGAGGCGCACCTCGTCGCCGGCCACGTGATCGCGCAGGGCATCGAACTCCTGCAAGCCGCCACGGCGCGGCGTCGTGCGCGAGCCCAGGTCGCGCCAACGCTCGCTCGCGGCGAGAGCGAGGTTCTTCTTCAAGGAGGCGAGCGCCGGCTCGACCGCGGTCGCGTGACGACTCGCG
>CAZKIY010000092.1:12457-13909 GCA_964552875.1 uncultured Planctomycetaceae bacterium | reverse complement strand
CGGATGTGATCGAGCGACTCCAACGAGAGTCGCCAGTGCGCGTCGATCGCGAATTCGCCCAGCTCCTCCGCGAGATCGCTCACGGTCTCGCTGTCGTACGCTTCGCCGGAAGCGATGATCTTCTTCGCGCGATCGAGTTCCTTGGCGGGAATCGTCTCGTCGCGCAGTCGGGCGAGCTCGTCGTCGATTGCTTTCTCGAGACGCTCCGGGGCGACGCCTTGCGCGCACTCCGCCATCAGCCAGAACGCGCCACAATCCACGCGTGCGTCGTTCTGCGTCGACACGGTCGTCGCGAGTCCGCGTTCGAGCACGAGACGCCGATGCAGTCTCGACAGTCGTCCGCCGGTGAGCAGCGTCGAGACGACGTCGAGGACCCAGTCCTCTTTCGTGCCGACGGCGCCGCTCGGCCAGGCCATCGCGACGCGATGACCCTCGTCGTCCCACGTCATCGTGAAACGCTTCTCGCCTACCGGTTCCGTCGGAACGGGACGGAAGGGTTCGTCCACGAGAAGAGCAGCCGGCCAGGGTGCGCCGAGGTGGCTCTCGACGATGCGCAGCGTACTCTCGGAATCGAAGTCGCCGCACACGACCAGAATTGCGTTGTCGGGCCGATAGTGCCGCGCGTAGTGCGCGCGCATCTCCTCCACCGTGAGACGCTTCAGTGCGTCTGCGTGGCCGATGATCGGACGGCGGTAAGGATGTCGGCCGAACACGGCCTCTTGTGCCAACTCGGTGAGACGCCGCCACGGGTCGTCGAGGCCCATGGCGAGTTCTTCGAGAACCACGGCCTTTTCCGCGGCGAATTCCAGCGGATCGAGGAGGAGCGCGCGCATCCGATCTGCTTCGATCGAGAGCGCCGCCTCGAAACGATCCGACGCCAACTCGAACCAATAGGCCGTGTGGTCGTTCGTCGTGAACGCGTTGTTGCTGCCGCCGAGCAGCGTCGTCACACGGTCGACCTCGCCCTTCCCGAACGCGGAGCTGCCCTTGAACATCATGTGCTCGAGGAAGTGCGACACGCCGGCCGTGCGCTCGTCTTCGTCGCGCGAACCGACGCGGTACCAGAGCATCACGGCGACAACGGGATCGAGGTGACGCTCGACGAGGAGGACGCGCAATCCGTTGGCGAGCGCAGTCTCACGGATCGAGGCGCCGGCTTTCGTCGCGAGAACGGGCAATTCGGTGGTCATCGGGGTACTCAACGGTTCTTACGACCGACCTTCTGCTTCGGAGCTGCACCCGGGATGCGCGGCGAACGCGACACGCGTTTCACAGCGGGCTTCGACGCTCCGCCGCGCCCCTTCGGACCGTCGTCACGCGGCCGTTCGCCAAATCGCGGCGGCGCATCGGGCCGTCGCGCGACGGCTTTGCCGCCCACGACGAGATGGCGCGCATATCCGCGTTTTTTGGGCTTTCCCAGCGGGGATTCGCCGCGCGGACGGTTCGCGGGTC
>CAZKIY010000092.1:0-12357 GCA_964552875.1 uncultured Planctomycetaceae bacterium | reverse complement strand
CCGCGTTTTTTGGGCTTTCCCAGCGGGGATTCGCCGCGCGGACGGTTCGCGGGTCGGCCGCCACGGCCGTCGCCGCCGCCGCGCGAGTCACCACGTCCGGCTGCGTTGGCACGTCCGGCTGCGTCACCACGCCCGCGTGCAGCGCCGGCACCACGCCGCTCGCCGCCACGTTCGACGCGACCGCGCGAGCCGGAACCGCGTCGACTCGCGGGGCCGCGTTTGGCATCGCCGCCCGCTGCCGGGGCCGCATCTTGGTGCGCGCTCTCACCCGCGAGGAGTGCCGCCACTTCTCCGGGGAGGAGCTCGCGCCACCGTCCGGGCTTCAGGCCGCGATCCGTGAGCGAACCGACGCGAATGCGCTTGAGCTCCGTCACCTTGAATCCGAAGCGCGCGAACACACGACGGATCTCGCGGTTCATGCCTTCGCGGATCGTGATCGAGAGCAGCGAATGCGTGCGGCCTCGATCGTGCACGATGATGCGCGCGCCGGCCGTCCGGCCCTCGGACAAGTGCACGCCTTCGCGCACTTCCTTCAACGTGCCGTCGTCGATCTCACCCTCGACCTTGACCAAGTACGTCTTCTCGACGCCGAAGCGCGGGTGTTGGATCTTGTGCGCGAACTCGCCGTCGTTCGTGAGGATGATCAGGCCCTTCGACTCCTCGTCGAGACGTCCGACCGTGTAGATCCGGCCCTTGAACGGATCGGTGACCAAGTCGACGGCGCGCGGCCGCGTCTCCCGTGACTCGTTCGTGCAGACGACGCCCGAGGGTTTGTTCAGCACGTAGTACTTCTTGCGCGTGTGCTTCGAGCGGAACACGAATCCGTCGATCTCGATCTCTTGCTTCGCGGGATCGATCTTCAGGCCGAGTTCGCTCACGGCTTCACCATCCACGGTGACTTTTCCCTCGGCGATCAGCTCGTCGCAACGCCGCCTGGATGCGACGCCGTGATCCGCCAGGAACTTGTTCAGCCGCACGAGGCGCGGTTCGAGCTCGAGCTCGAGTTCGGGCGCTTCCGACACCGGCGTTGACGTGATTGCCTGCTTCTTTTTCATGGTCTTGTCGCGATCCGCACCGCGGAGAGCGGGCTGCCGGAGGCCTCGATGCGATGGTGCCCGATGCAAGCCGGCACGAGCCAGACGTCGCCGGGCGCGAGGTTCACGCTGCCCGCAGCGCTCTCGAGCTTCCCGGATCCGCCGAGGATCGCCCACATGACGGCGACATCCTCGGTCTCGTCGTCCTGCGCGGTGAGCACCTCGACGCGCTGCAGCTCGAAGAGCGTGCAGTCCGTCAGCATCGCGCGGCGCCCGCCCGCCACATCGCGCCAAGCGGCGGAGTGCGGACCGTCGTGGCACTCGGCGTAGTCGGTCGCACGCAACGCGGACTCGACGTGGATCGGTCGCGGGCGACCATCGACTCCCGGGCGATCCCAATCGTAGAGACGATGCGTCGTGTCCGAGTTTTCTTGAACTTCGAGCACCGTGACTCCGGGGCCGATCGCGTGCACGGTCCCGCCGCGAACGAACGCGACCTCGCCGGCGTGCACGGGCCATTCGCGCACGAGCGGGACGATCGCGCTCGATCCAGCAGCTTTCGTGAACTCTTCGCGCGTGACGCCGGGAGCGAGGCCGAGCCATACGCGGCTCTCCGGTTCGGCGTGGAGGAAGTACCACGCCTCCGACTTCGCCTCTTCTCCCGTCGTCGGATCGCTCGTGATCGGATGGACCTGGATCGAGAGCGGCTGCGCCGTGTCGAGATACTTCACGAGCAGCGGGAAGCGTCCACCCGCCGTGGTGCGTGCCCGACCGAGGAGTTCCACGCGACGGCCCGCGACGAGATCGCGCAGCGGCGTACCCGCGAGCGGACCTTCCGCCACGATCGAGGGCTCCTCGTCACGATCGGAGACCTCCCAGCTCTCGCCGATCGGCTGAGCCGGCGGCAAACGGATGCCCGGTACGCGCTCGAGTCGACGGCCGCCCCACACCCGCTCGAGAGTGCGGCGTCGGAAACGCAACGGAGGCAAAGGCACGATCGCGGGGGTCATGGCGGACCGAGAAGGGTAGCGTCCCGCGAGTTGGATTCGTCACGGTGCGAGGCGGCGCGCCGCGGCGGCGAAGCGCGGATCATCGCGCAGGGCGTCGAATTCGCGACCGTCGAGGATCTTCCTCGCCTGAGGACCTCCGACAGCCCGGTCGAGCAGATCGAGCGCGTGCTCGCGGCAAGCGAGCGAATCCTCCCCCGTGAACGCCGCCCCACACCGTGCCCAGAGCGCTGCATGGAGCAGCCGACTCCTCTCGTCCAACTCCCCCACGGCGACGAGCTCGGAACGCGCGGCGTCGGGCGAGTTCGAGTCGAGATGATGGAGCGCGCGGGTGTAGCGCACGTTCTCCACGAGATTGCGGAAGTAAGGGTCGTCGGGCTCGACGACCCGGTGACCTTCGAGCTCCTCCAACGCCCTGGTCGACGACTCCAGGAACTCGTCGCCGCGACCGAGACGCCGCAGGTTCAGCGCACGGTTCCAGCGCGTGATCCCGACGGCCGCACGCAGCTTCGTCTGGCCGGGATTCGCTGCGAGAAGCCGCTCGCGCACTGCGAGTGCTTCTTCGTACGCGGCGAGCGCAGCCGTGAACTCCTGTCGACCGGAGTGCACGGACGCCATGCGACACGACGTTTTGCAGGTCGCGCGCGAACGCCGCGGCCGTCGCGTACCGGCCTTCGACGCTGGGATCCATCGCCTTCGCGATCACGGTCTCGAGGTCGCGCGAAACGCGCGAGTTCGCGGAACGAATCGGCGCCGCGTCACCGGCCGAGACGCGGCGCGCGATCTCGTGCGACGACGAACTCTCGAACGGCAACCGCAGCGCGAGCAGTTCGTACAGCGTGACCGCGAGCCCGCAGACGTCCGTGCGCGCGTCCACGTCGTCGACGCGGCCGTCGACTTGCTCGGGCGCCATGTACGGCAGTGAGCCGAGCTGCGAACCCGTGCGCGTCGAACGATCCGCGCCTTCGCGGATGGCCAGACCGAAGTCGACGAGCAAGATGCGCCCGTCCTCCGCCAGCATCACGTTGCTGGGCTTGAGGTCACGATGCAGGACGCCGCGGCCGTGCGCGTGTTCCAACGCACCGGCCACGACGGATCCGATGCGCGCGACGGCGTCGCTCCAACTGCCGGCGTACAACACGTGCGGATCGCCGCGCGGACCTGGGCCGTTCGTCATCGACTGCGCGAGAGCTTGCTCGAGGTCAAAACCTCGCAGGGACGCCGGCTCACGCGCCCGCAACGCTTCGACGACGGACGCGAGCGACGCGCCGCGGACGTACTCCATCGCGAGGTAGGGCACGTCGTCCGCCTCGCCGAACGCGAAGAGAGGCACGATCGCCGGATGCGCGAGCCGCGCGACGGATTCGGCTTCGCGCCGGAATCGATCGCGCGCGCCGTCGAACCACACCTGCTCGGGACGCAGGACCTTGAGCGCGACGATGCGGCCGAGCGGTTCCTGGAGCGCGCGATGGACGACGCCCATGCCGCCGCCGCCGATCTTCTCGAGGATGCGGAACTCGCCCAGTCGTTCGGGCGCGCGATCGGGCGTTGCGCCGGGCAGGAATCCCATCCTGCCGAGGGACGCCACCCGCGAACGCAACTCGTCCGCGCGGTCCGGATTCCGCGCGCAGAGTTCGCCGAGGACGCCCGAGCCTTCGGACTCGCTGCGATCCAAGTACTCGACGACGAGGTCCTCGAGCGAGTTACGATTCGAGCTCATCTCGAACCACCAGCGTACTCGCGCGACTCGCACCGCGCCCTTCGCATGCGACTCCTCCTCCTCAGCAACTCGAAGAAGTCCGGTTTCGGCTACCTGGAATGGGCGATGCCGACCTTGCGTGATTTCGTGGGCGATCGAGCCCGGCGAGCACTCTTCGTCCCCTACGCGATCGTCACGCGCAGTCACGACGACTACATCGAGCTCGTGCGGCGGCCGTTCCGCGAATTGGGCCTCGAGGTCGACGGTCTGCATCGCGCCTCGGATCTCCACGAGGCGATCGCTCGCGCGGAACTGATCGTCGTGGGCGGCGGGAACACGTGGCAGCTCGCGCGGGAGCTGCATGTGCGCGGCCTGCTCGATCCCGTGCGCCGCGCGGTCCGCGGCGGAACGCCGTTCGTCGGTTGGAGCGCGGGCTCGAACGTCGCGTGCCCGACGTTCCAGACGACGAACGACATGCCGATCGTGGACCCGCTCGGATTCGACGCCCTCGGTCTCGTGCCGTTCCAGCTGAACCCGCACTACCTGCACGGGAATCCGCCGGGTTTTCACGGCGAAACGCGCGAGGAGCGGATCCTCGAGTACCTCGAGGCCAACCCCACCGTTACCGTCGTCGGCTTGCGCGAGGGCACGTTGTTGCGCGTCGAAGGCGACTCGATCCAACTCGTCGGTGACGATCCCGTGCGGATCTTCCGTCGAGGCGAAGCCCCGACCGAAGTCGTCGCAGGTGGCGATCTCCGGTTCCTGATGCGCGCCTGACCCGACCCCCGAAACACGGCCGATCCAGGGGACTTACCAACTCGCGACGGCCGAACCCACCATCCGGGGTGCAGACTGGAGGTGTGCACAATGTCTCGAAATGAGTGCACTCATCCCGGAGGCCCCCATGATCCGCCCGTCTTCCCAACACACTTCCAGACCCGCTCCGTCCGCTCCCACGTCGAGCCCCACGAACCCGCGCAACCAAGCACCGAGTTCTGCGCCCACGAACACGCGCGACGCGATCCTCGACGCCGCCGGAGTCCTGCTCGGCCGCTACGGCTACCACAAGACGACGATGGACGACCTTGCGACGCAGGCGGGGATCGCGCGGCGAACGCTGTACCTCCACTTCCGCTGCAAGGACGACATCTTCCTCGCGCGCATCGACCGCGTCGTCGATCGATTGCTCGCGGAAGAACGGCGCCTCGCGGACTCGACCGGTTCGGCACTCGAACGCGTGGAGCGCCTGCTGACGTTCCGCGTCGTCTACCGCCTCGACGTCGTGAAGGACTACACGAAGAGCCTCGACGAGATCTTCGCGGCCTTGCGCGGACCCTACCTGGAGCGTCGCGCGAGCTGGTTCGCCGCCGAAGCCGCGATCCTCGCGCGCGTCCTCGAAGCCGGTCGCGCGGCTCGTGAGATCGAGTGCGAGGACTCGAACGCGACAGCGATGGCGCTGATTTCAGCGACGAATTCGCTGATCCCCTACTCCCTCTCGACGAAGGAGATGGGCTCGCGCCGCGAGATCGAACGCACGCTGACGACGATCGTGGCGCTGACTCTACGAGGCTTGCGCGCAGAGCCGACGCGCAAGAAGCGCTGAAAGCCCGCGCTTTTCCCCGACCTCGCGAGCTGCATGACGCGCTACTCGAGCTCGCCCGACCAGTGCACCGGGGACGACGAACTCACGGCTCCAGCGCCGGCCTATATCGATCGAATGCGTCCTGCGGTCCCCCCTCTTCGAACGTGTGCCTTCGTCCTTGGTCCGAACGATGACGAGAACGCCCCCGAGGACGAATCGCTTAACGAACGGATCTTTGCAGGAGTAGGATTGGCCCTACATGGATCAGTTAGCCGCCGTCGCACAAATCGCCATCGCCGCATCGGTCCTCTACGTGTGGATCTTCCGCTTCGACAACATCGTCAAGGAGTTTCGCGAGTACGGGCTTTCGGACCTGTTCCGCAGCCTGATCGGAGCGTCGAAGATCGCGCTGTCGACCTTGTTGATCGCGGGCATCTGGTATCGCGAGCTCGTGCTCGTTCCGGCGATCGCCATGGCGGTCCTCATGGCGGGCGCTCAGGCCTCGCACTTCAAGGTTCGGCACAAATGGCCGGCGTTCGTTCCTTCTCTGATCCTGCTGCTCCTGTCCCTGTTCGTCGCCGCTGTGCGCGCGAAACTGATCGCCTGATTGTGGTTCTGGACCCTCCTCGTCATCGCCTCGAGCCTCGCCTTCGTCGCTTACGGAGCGCACTGCTTGCGCTCGGAGTCGATGCGCGGTGAGTTCGCGCGCTATGGCCTGGAGAACCTGCGCGTGCTCACCGGCGTGCTGGAGATCCTGGCCGGCGCGGGGCTGCTCGTCGGGCTCTGGTGGCCGTTCGCACTCCAGTTCTCCTCGGGCGGACTCGCGCTGCTGATGCTGTTCGCGCTCCTGGCAAGGATCCGAGTCGGCGACTCCATCCGAGCCTCGCTGCCGGCGTTCGCCCTTCTGGTGATCAACGTGCTGATCCTGCTGCATTCCCTCGGCCGGCTCGGCTGACCGGTCGAGATCGCTGCCCAGCTGGACGCTCCGCTACGGAGCGCGAAACCAGTTCGCTGCTGAAGTCTCTCGATCGACGGTTGCCGCGAGTACTCGATTGTCGCGAGCAACGCTGGCTGCGGCATAGGCACGGGCCAAAACGGTACTGGGTCCGGCCACCCGCAACATCAACCCGCGTAGCGATCGGTCGCTGCGACGAGCGCGCGCGCGATCCCCACCTCGAACGCGCTGTGTCCCGCGTCGGGCACGACGAACAGGTCAGCTTCGGGCCAAGCTTGCGACAAGTCGTGCGCGCTGCGGATCGGACACACACAGTCGTAGCGGCCCTGCACGATCGTCCCCGGGATGTTGCGGATCTTCTCGACGTCGCTCAGCAACTGATCGTCCGACGTGAACCAACCCTTGTTCACGAAGTAGTGGCACTCGATCCGCGCGAACGCGAGCGTCGTCGCGTCAGCGCCGAACTTCGCGGCGAACTCCGGGTCGGGCAGCAACTTCGACGTCGAGCCTTCCCACATGCTCCACGCTTTCGCGGCCGGCAGGTTCACGGCGGGATCGTCAGAGAAAAGGCGCTTCGCGTAGGCACTCACGAGATCAGTGTGCTCCGCCTTCGGGATCGCCGCGAGGTACGCATCCCACGCGTCAGGAAAGAGCCAACTCGTCCCCTCTTGGTAGAACCAGTCGATCTCCTTCTTGCGCAGGAGGAAAATGCCGCGCAAGACGAGTTCGGTGACGCGTTCCGGGTGCTTCTCGGCGTACGCGAGTGCCAACGTGCTTCCCCACGAGCCGCCGAAGACTTGCCAGCGCTCGATCCCGAGGTGCGCGCGCAACTTTTCCAGGTCCGCGACGAGATCCCACGTCGTGTTCTCGCGGATCTCGGCGTAAGGCGTGCTCTGTCCGCATCCGCGCTGGTCGAACAGCACGATCCGGTACTTGCGCGGATCGAAGAAGCGCCGGTGCGCGGGCGCCGTGCCGCCGCCGGGCCCGCCGTGCAGAAAAACGGCCGGTTTTCCGCGCGGATTGCCCGATTCTTCCCAGTAGAGCTCGTGCAAGTCGGACACGCGCAACCGACCGATGCGGTTCGGTTCGGGCGTCGGATACAGGAACGAGATCGGATCGCGTTGCATGTGCATCGTCATCGAGGTGATCACTTCGCGTGCTGTTCTGTCTTCGAGAGTGCGCCCTTCGCCGTGTAGACACGCCACACGCCGACCTTCTTGCCCGCGCGAAACGCGCCCTGATCGAGCAGCTCGCCGTTCGGGTGATAGCGCTTGAAGAGACCCGCCTTCGTGTCCGCGACGAACTTGCCGACCTGCCAGAGCTCGCCGTTCTCGCGCCACCACTTCCACGTGCCCTGCATCTTCCCCTCCACGAACTTGCCGACGGCGCGCAGTTGGCCGTTGCGCAGGTAGTAGCGCCACGTGCCTGATTTCAGGCCCTGCGCATAGCGGCCGGAACACATCACTCCGGCGCCTTCGTAGCGATCGACGAACGGGCCGTCCTTTTGCTGTGCGATCGCAGCCGCTTTCGGGCGTGCCGACGTCTTCTTCCGGACCGCCGTCCGCGCGGTTCCAGTCTTCTTCGTCGCAGTCTTCTTCTTCGCCGCCATGTTCACACCTCGGGGGTTCGAGTGGCGATGCTAACGGACTCGATGGCAGCATGGCGCACATGATCATCGCACTCGCACTCGCGATTTCCCTGCAGACCGCGCCGCGCTTCGACCTGCTGCACGTGTCGGACGTGCACGTCGAAGCCCGCGCGCGGGGATCCGAGGCTCCGGAGTCGCTCCGCGGCCAGGAAACCTTCGAGTGGATGGCCAAGACCCTCGCGGGCGAGTCCGCGCAGCCCGACTTCGTGCTCGCCACCGGCGACATCACCGAGTTCGGGGCGCCCGGCGACACATGGATCGACGTCGAGAGACTGTTCGCGCGCTTCTCCGTGCCCTGGTACCCGGTCCCGGGAAACCACGATCAGACGTGGAACCCGATCGATCGACCGTACTTCGCGCGGCTCGACACTCTGGCTGAGAAATTGCGCGCCGGACGTTCGTACATCGTGGAGCGCGACGGTTGGGCGTTGCTCGCCTTGAACTCGGCGTCGCTCTTCGAACCGCGGCCGTCGTTCGATCCGGAAGAGATCGAGGAGCTCGAAGGCTTGCTCGCACGACACGCGTGGAACCGTCCACTGCTGCTCGCGATGCACCATCCGCCGGACAGCAAGGAGTTCGCGCAACCTCACGCGTCGCGGATGCTCTTCAGCGCGCTCGACGGCTACGACGTCGAGCTCTTGATGTACGGTCACGGACACGCGGTGCGGCACCATCGCGTCTTCGGCGTGGATTGCGTGCAGGGCGGTAGCACGTTCGCGTCGAAGGGCAACGACTCGCGCGGGTTCGGGCGCGCGACGCTCGCGGAGGGGACTTTGCGGTACGCGTATCGCCACTTCGACACGACGAAGCCGGAGAGCGTGCTCGTCGACCGCAAGTTGCACGCGCGGCCTTCGAGCGTGCCCGTGCTGAGCGTCGTCATCGAGCTCGCGACGGAGACCGAGCCGACGCGGCTCGTGGTGGAATGGACTCCTTCAGCGCCCGAATTCGGGCCGGATAAGGCCTCGTGGCGCCTGCTCGTCGATGGTGACGCGATCGCGGAACCAGGTTGGAAGGTCGCGCCCTGCGAGGATTGCGATCGCTACGAACTACCGCTCGACGCACTGCGTCTCGGCGAAGGCCTGCGACTCGTGACTCTCGAAGTCACTCGACCTGACGGCCGCATTCGGCAGCGATCGGTCACGACGGAGAGTTCCCGCTTCTCCTCGCAACCGCGCGGGATCTCGGGACACCCGCAGTTCGTGCCGCCTCCTTTCTATCCGCACTGGTTCGACGTCACCGGGCACCTGGACCATCGCGTCGAACCGCTTTTTCGCGACAGCATTCCGGGGCGACCGCTCCGCGTCGGCGACACCGTGTACCTCGGTGACGATCGAGGTCGTATGCACGCCGTCGAGTCGAGCGAGAAGGACGGCACGCAGGCGCACCGCTTCCTGTGGAGCACGTCCCCCATCGGCATGGCCATCGAGTCCGCGCCCGCGCTCGCCGGTGATCTCCTCGTCGTCGGCGCCTGGGACGGGAACGTGCACGCGTTCGACGCGAAGACCGGCGAGCGTCGTTGGTCGCGCCCGGGCCCGAAGTCGAGCGACAGCCTGGCTGCGCGCTACTACGCTCCCGCCGATTGCTCACCGGTCGTACTCGGCGATCGAATCTACGTGTGCGACCGCGGCTACGCCCTCGCGTGGTACGAGCTCGACGGGACGATGCACCGACTTCCGTTCACGGACGTAGCAGCGATCGGCGCGAGCATGGACGGCGCGCATCTCCTCTTGCGTGGCACCGAAGGCGCGCTGACGCGCATCGACCGCGACGGTGCGGTCGTGTGGCGCGCGGAAGTCCCGCTGGGACGCGCGCCCGTTCCACCGCTCGAGAAGAACGGCGTCGTACACGTCGTGTCCGATCAAGGTCTGTGGTCGCGCGTCGATGCGAAATCGGGCGCCGTGATCGCGACGATTCCGACGAGCGCGACGGCCTACGTCTTCGCGAGGCCGATCGTCCACGATGACGGCCGCGTCGAGATCAGAAGCCAGGCCGGGACAAAGTTCCTCTGGTCCCCGAGCCCGGATTCGGCGCCGGCGGCCCCGCGCTGACGCGCATCTCGCGTCGTTCGCCGCGTTGCGGACCCGCGACGATTTCACGCGACGCGCTGCGCCCCGGCGCGCGGACGACGACCGCGATGCCCTCGTTCGGCGAGACGTCGACTTCGAGCCGACCACGCGCGTCGGCTCGGCGGGCGCTGCGAATCCCGCGGTACTCGACCTCGACTTCGGCCCACGCGAGCGGCTCGCCATCGGCGACGACGTCGAGCGCGAGCTTCGCGCTCGGGATGAGCAGATCGACGTCGCTCGACGGCGCTCGAATCGATTCGGGCGCCAGCGCTCCCGGCGGGAACACGGCCCCCGGACAGCGGAACGCATGGGGACGAACCATCCACGTTCCCGGCGCAAGTCCTCCGAACGACCAGGCTCCGTCCGCGTCGGTCGTGCAGCGCGGCGTGCCCCATTCGATTCTGCCGTCGATCAGCGCGAGTTCGTCCTCGCCCACGCGAATGCGACGAGCGAATCGCGGCGCGACGGCTTCGAGCTCGACCTTGGAGAGCGGCTCCCCGCTCGCGAGCACTCGACCCGAAATCGCGGCACCGCGTTCGAGTCGGAGCGGTTGCACGAGATCGACGAAGCCCTCGTCGACGACGAGTCGATGCACCGTGGGTCGTCGATCCGGCGCGTAGGCGACGACCCACACGTCCCCGGGTTTCGCCGTGCGCACATCGAAGCTGCCCAGTTCGTCGGTGAGTGATTCACCGCGGGATTTCAGCCCGTCCGCGGCATGCGGCGCGGCCAGGATCGCGACCTTCGCGGCGGGCACGGGCTCGCCCTCTTCGTCCACGACTCGACCCGTGATCGAAGTGTGGCCGTACTCGAGGCACGGTGACTCCGACAAGGCGATCGGGAGTGAGCTCGTGCGGAGCGATGCCGACGATACCGCTACCAGTTCACCGCCTGTCGGTCCCCGCTCGACGGGAGCATGCGCAGCCCGCGTGAACTCGACGAGTTCGTGTCCAAGCCCCTCGGGCACCATCCACCACGCGACGACCGCTCCAAGACCCGCCGTTCCGGCGAGCGCGAGAAGCAGCCGGGAGGGGCTGGTGCGGGTGGGCATCGCACCCGTCGCCTACGGCGATGTGCGAGTGCGCGTGAGAACGGTGTGAGGATTCTCGAAGTTCGTCGCCGAGTTTCGAACTGGCGCGGCGGTCACTTGCAGTTCACGCCTGGCGGATGGTCCGCTCGGGAGTCGCAACGGTGAGTTCCTGTGGAAGAGTGCGGGATCGCGCGACATCCCCCTGGGCTGCGAGTGTGCCCGTCGAACCACGGATCGCCGCGTGGCCGGCGCGAACCCGAGCAGAATCGTCAGGCCCCGAGCAACCGCCGCGCCTCGGCGCGTGCCGTCGCGTGCGCGGCGCCGCCGGCGATCATGTCGGCGACCTCGTCGATGCGCGCGTCGCCGGCGAGCTTCGCGACCTCCGTCCGTGTGCGGCCGGCTTTCACGGACTTCGATACGCGGAAATGATGGTCGGCGAGAGCTGCGATCGCGGGCAAGTGCGTGACGCACAGGACTTGATGGCCGCGGCCGAGCGTCCGCAGGTGCTCGCCGACTTGCGGCCCGAGACGACCGCCGACGCCGGCGTCCACTTCGTCGAAGACGAGGGTCGGGATCGCGGCTTTCAGCGCCAAGGCGACGCGCACGGCGAGCAGGATGCGCGCGGCCTCGCCGCCCGACGCGACGTGGCGCAGTGGACGTGACGGTTCGCCGGGGTTCGCGGCCAGGAAGAACTCGAAGGCGAGCGGATCCACCTCGTTGGTGCGCGGTTTCGAGTCGGTCTCGGAAGGCGCGTAGCAGAACTCGGCTTTCCCGAGTCCCAGTTGACCGAGGCTCTCGTGCACCGACTTCGCGAGTTTCGCGGCGGCTGCGGTGCGCTTCTTCGCGAGATCGTTGGCTAGCGTCGTCGCGGTCTTGCGCGCGCTGTCGACGCGCGCTTGGAGCACTTCGACGGATTCGTCGCGCGCTTCGAGTTGCGCGAGCTCCTTCGCGATCAGGGCGACGCGCTCGGCCAGCCCGGCGACGTCCGTGCGGTGCTTCTTGCGCAGCGATTCGAGGCGGTAGAGGCGCTCTTCGATCTGTTCGAGCCTCGACGGATCCGCTTCGAGGCTCGACAGGAAGCGTTCGAGTCCCGCTGAGGCTTCTTCGGCATGCGCGACCGCGCCCTCGATCTCGGCGTGCAGCTCGCGCAACTCCCCCACGCGACTCGTCCACGTCTCGAGCACGCGGCGCGCGCGGCGCAGTTCGTCGAGCGCACCGCCTTCCTCACCCGCGAGAGCACGCGCGAGTCCGCCGAGATCGCGTGAAAGGTCCTCGGCCCAACGCAATCGATCGCGTTCCGCGAGCAGCTCCGCATGTTGTTCGGGCGTGATCCGCG
>CAZKIY010000091.1:12702-13997 GCA_964552875.1 uncultured Planctomycetaceae bacterium | reverse complement strand
ACGCGCAGCAGTCCGCTCGTTTCGTCGTAGCTGGCCGAAGTCGCATCGAAGTGGAACACCGAGGTGCCCACGACGAAGCGCACGTCGAACGCGCGCAGCAGCGCCGGGTTCGCCAAGTAGACATCGTCGAGGACCGTCGTGCCGTCGAAGACGATCGCACGCTTGTCGGCGGTGATGAACGGCGTGCTCGGTGACGTCGTGACCGTCTGCGTACCGCTGCCCGTCAGGATCGAGGGGAGTTCCATCTGCGTTGCACCGCTCCCCGAGCCCGTCTTCGAGACCAGGCCCGCTGCGTCGACACCTTCGAAGAGGAATTCGGTCGTCTCGGGAACGGTCGAGGTCGGAGAGACGCTCGTCGCGCCGAGCGCGATCCACTGCGACTGGGCCTTGGAGAGCTTGCCGAAGCTCGGCAAGAGCTGGTTCCAAAGCAACGGAGTGTTCACGTTGCTCGAGTTGTTCGCCGCACCGACGCCAGCACGAATCGTGCTGCCGACCGGATTGGGTTTCAGGGCCGCGAAGAGCGTGTCGCCCGCGAACACGGGAACGAAGATGTCGGCGAGCGTCGGCGCGTGGAGCTGGATGACCCCCGGTCCGCCGTCTCCGCCGCAACCCGGGATGCCCTCGGCCAGCGTTTGCCCCGCCGGGGGCGGAGGCCCACCGGCCGTGTTCCCGGCCGCGGCGAGCGCGCACGGCGCGGGAGTCGACACCCCGCCACGGTCCAGCGCGTAGTGGTCGCGCGGCAGACGATCCTGCAGCGGACCGGTCTCGACACCGTTGGGTCCGGCGCCGCCGTTACCGTTGCTGCCCTCGCCGCCCTGGCCGCCGCGGGTCCAGATACCGCCCTTGTCGCGCTCCAGGGCCTGGTTCGTGCGCACTTGGCTGAAGTCGATGCGGCCTCCGACTTGGATGATCACGTGACCGCCTGAACCGCCGCCCGAACCGCCACCGACGCGATTGACACCGCTCGTGTTCTCGCCGCCGCCGCCGGTCCCGCCACCGGCGTCGATGCGCCCGTTGGCACCGAAGCTGACGTTACCCAGGCACAGGATGGTGAGCGAACCGCCGGCTCCACCGCCTCCGGCACCCTTCTCGTCACCGGCGCTCGTCCACATCGGATTCGGGAACGTTGCCGAGGTCACGCTGTTGCCGCCCCCGCCGCCGCCAGCACCGGCCCAGGCTTGGCCCAGCTCGCCACGGATGATCGAGGAGCCGGCGCGCATGAGCCCGAAGAAGTCGTTGCCCGGGTTCACGTCCAGGAACGGGCGCGGACCCTTCAGGCCACCACGCGGACGTTG
>CAZKIY010000091.1:0-12602 GCA_964552875.1 uncultured Planctomycetaceae bacterium | reverse complement strand
CCGGGTTCACGTCCAGGAACGGGCGCGGACCCTTCAGGCCACCACGCGGACGTTGACCGGGACCGCTGATCGCGCCACTGGCCACCAAGGCACCCGGATTCCCGTCTTCGGCGTCGAGGCCGATGATGCGCTGGTCGGGGCAGGAGTTGTCGTTGAACGGAGCGGTGAGCGTCAAGAGGGTCATGGGGGCTCCCAAGGAGCCACCACCGCCGCCCGCACCACGCCGCAACTCGAGACTGGCGCCCGCGTTGTAACCCGTCTCGCCACCGCCGCCACCGCCGGCGAGTTGATCGAACGCGCCATACCCCGCTTCGCCGGCCGGCGTGGATTGCATCGTGAGGATGTTGCCCGTGCCGCCACGGCCGCCACCTGCTTGCCCGGCGCCACCCGGCTCGGGGTTGCCCGTCGTGCTGAACGTCACGACCCCGCGGTTGCTGGTTCCACGAACCGTCACGCGACCGTTGATGACGACGTTGCCCGACGCGCGGATGACGCAGGCCTTGGTGCCGCGGATCTCGAGCAGGCTACCCGCGTCGATCGTCACATCGCGGACATCCACCTGGCCGCTGACGATGGTTTGAGTCGCCGTCTGCTGGTTGTTCTGGATGATCGAGAAGTCGGTGCTCAGGATCGTCGGGCTGCCTCCGGCCAACGGCACGACGCGCCAATCGAAGTCGCCACCGGGGCCGCCCGTTCCGCCGAAGGCGAAACCAGCGGCGAGAACACCGTTGTCACCCCAGATCGCAGCCGGAGCATCGAGCAGTGCCGAGGTGTCTTGAACCGATGCCTCGGTGCCTCCGGGGATCGTGAACGTCTCGAGGAACTCGTCCTGGAGCGGGTCACCGGGAATTGCGTCCGCAGTGAGAGTGTCGGCGACCAAGAACGAGGCCACGGGGAGGTCGAGCAAGTTGCCTTGACCGACGATGTCGCGGAAGCTCGCGGCCATGGACACCCGAACGACGCGCCCGAGCGGCAGGATGCCTACCGGGGTGACGCGGACCTGAGCTCCTCCGCCGACGCAGTTCGAGACGAGTTCGACGTCATGCGCGATGTCGATCCATCCCTCGGCGCCGCTGCCGCAGGCGCCGTTCAGCAGAGAGCAGTACTCGAGTCGCACGGTCTCTGCGTTGATGTTCGAGGCCGACGG
This sequence comes from uncultured Planctomycetaceae bacterium, assembly GCA_964552875.1. GTDB lineage: Bacteria > Planctomycetota > UBA1135 > UBA1135 > JAEUHZ01. Next base: position 11,455 of record CAZKIY010000091.1, on the reverse strand, counting down.
ATCGACGGGTTGGTCGATCTCGAGCACGATCGCGACGGCACTCGAGGAGATGCTGTAGAGGTTGAGTGGCGCTTCATAGCCCGGGACGTAGACCTCGGCCCCCAGCGCGGCAGTATCGCCCACCGTGCGCTCTTGGAAGACGAAACGTGCCGTCGCGTCGTTGCCTTCTTCGACGTAGCTGAAGCCACCGGTCTGAGGAACCGCCTCACCCGGCTGTGGGATCCAGATGCGCGCCAGCGGCGGGGTGCCCTCGACGTCATCGAAGAGCACCGCGAGGTTGTCGGAGTCCGGCGTGACGATCTCGACAGTCAGTCCGACCGTGAGGGATTGGCCGTCCACAGACCGCACCGTGGCGCCGCCCGTCGTGGACGAAACGAGGTTCACGATGTAATGCAACCCGCCCGGTTGAAGGCCCGCATCGGTGAAGTTGTCTTCCGTCGGGCAGGTGGGTTGGAACACGACCGTGTTCGGATCCCTCAACGAGAAGGAACCCGAAGCGGGTGCTCCGCCGACCTGGGACACGCTGATCGTGTTCAGGTTCACGGAACCGAAGTCGACTGGCTTCGAGAACTCGAACGTCATCGCCCGGTTGATCTGCCAGGTTTGGTTCTGGTTCAGGTTCGATTCCACGAACCGGAAGGCAGCGGACCCGCCGGAGGCGCTGCCGCCACCGCTACCACCGCCGCCACACGCGGAGAAAGTGGCTGCGCAGACCACGGCCAGCACGAACTTCTCGCGCTTCCAGAACGAAGAGGAGGAGTTGAAGGTCATGTCGTTCTCGTGATCGTCGGAGAGGAGGTCGAAGCGAAACAGGAGGTGGGTCGGCAGGACGAGTGTGTTCGTTCACCACGTGGGTGAACGAGTTGGCTCGCGGATCGATCGAAGCCCGAGCCGAAGGGAAGGCTCGGCGGGTGGTCGTGGGACCGAACTGGTGGGCCGAAGCCCCGTCAGCCCGATTCCGGTCGGGCTCCGGGAACGTTCGCACGAGGCGAGGCTCCCGTAGCCCCGTCCGATCACTCGCGGTAGGTGATACCCAGGGCCGACAAGGTCGGCGCGAGATTCGTCGCCGCGTTCGAAACGAACGTGAGGCGCATTTGGAAGAAGCGCGCACCCGGCTGGATGCCGTCCGGGCTGCTGATCAAGGCCATCGTGTTCCGCCAGGTCGCGATGTTCTGGAAGTAGGTGGGCTGCGCTCCCGTCGCTTCCCCGTAGGCGTTCAGCAAGTCCGCATCCCAGCGCAGCGCGGTGCCTGTGGCAGCGTTCGCACCGCGGAAGGCCAGTTGGATCTGCGTGCCGGACGGTTGATCGGCCGAGACAGGTTCGATCAAGGGCTCCATGTAGCGAGCGCCCGAGCTGCCCGAGTCGAACCAGTTCGAGAAGGCACGGCTGACGCGGATCACGATGTCCGCCGCACCGATGTAGAAGGAGTTGTCGACCGGGAGCGTGGCACCGCCCGGGGTCGGCGTCGAGTTCGGGTTGAACCCGCCGAGCGCGATATCTTGGAGATCCGGTTCCCGCGTGACGAGGCCGTTCGTGCTCAACCCGCCGGTCGAGAACGCGCGGAAGTTCGGTCGCGAGGAGTTCGCCGCGGCGAGCGAGATGTCGAACGAGTTCGCACCCGTGATCGCCTCGTTCGGGTAGCAACGGAACTCCATCAGCAGCGGCAGTCCGATGCTCGGGACTTGGCCGGCGATGAAAGCCGGCGGGTCCGGAGTTCCGATCGGGGCCAGGATGTCGGGAGCTGCGTACGTCACGTCGACACCGCGTCCGCTCGGCCCGCCGCGCGCGAGGACCGAGGTGTTCCGCCACGTGTAGTAGGAGCGCTTGTCGGCGGCCACGTTCCGGTTCAGCGGCCAGGGCATGACCGTGGTCCCGGTCGACGTCACGATGGCGTCGATCGGCTGGATCAAGTACCCCGGCGTACCGAATGCACCGGGGTGCACGGTGCGCAGCGGATCGTTCGCCGCGTCGAGGACGTTCTGCGAGAACGTCGGATCGATCCCGGAGTTCGGGAAGATCGGCAGGAGGTTCGCATCGATGGCCTCATCCGGGATCTTGAAGCTCGTCGCGAGCCCGATCTCGAAACGAGGGATCGTGTCGGAGACCACGGCACCACCAGCCGGGCCCCAGTACAGGCCCTCGATGTCGAGGTTGAAGAACTGCTCGTCGAGGAGAGCGAAGCCGACATCGCAGTACCGCCACAGCGTCTGGAGCTTGGAGCCGTAGCGCGAGATCGGCGTTTGGACACCAGTCGCGAAGGGCACCATGAGCGACGGAATCGCCTGGGTACGGTCGGCCGCGACTTGGAAGCGCGTGACCGGGCGCGGTCGGAGCAACTCGTTCAGGCCGTCGATCAGGAACTCTCCGCGGAACTCGGGCAAGCCGAAGCCGGGGAAGTCCGGGTCCGAGGCCGGGGGCGCGGCTTCCGTGCCCGGCACCATGTCCGCCGTGTCGAACCGGAACACGAAGCCGTCTGTGCGCTGCGCGGCGGCCGTCGCGTCGAGTTCGAAGCCGACGATGCCGTCCGAGGCCGCGGTATCGGAAGTGGCGAACGTGACTTCGAGACCGTTGCCGGCGAGGTCGCGGACGCCCGGGCTCGTCCCGTTCGGCACGGAGAGCGTCAAGTAGAGAGCCTCGCTCCGGCCCGTCGTGTGGTTGAACGGCAACGTCGGACGGAACTTGAACTCACGCAGGTCGGGGCTGCCGGAGACGCGGCCGACGACGAAGTTGCGGTACGTCGGTGCGACCGTCGGCAAGTTCTGCGGATCCGTGTCGAGCGGATCCGCTGTCGAGTCCGTGTAGCCCTGGTCGTAGCGCGTCAGCGTGAACGTGTCGAAGGCCGTGAGCGACGCCGGATCCATCGGTTCCGAAAAGCGGATCGAAACCGTCGAGTCCGTGGCCACGCTGCGGTTCGGCGGTGCACCGACGCTCGAGAACGTGAGGAAGCAGGGCTCCGCCCCGGGGTGGAGGGCTGGCGTGTATTCCACACCGAGTTGAGCGACTTGGGAGACGACGAAGTTCTGCAGCGCGCAGGCATCGTCGTCCGGGTTGGCCGGATCGTCCGCCCGGATGTAGGAAAAGTAGACCTCGCCCAAGACACCATTCGACGCGGTGCCCGTGGCCGGACCCGTGCCGCAGTCTTGTCCGGGAGCGCAACTGACCACCGCGAAGACCGTGCAGCCGCTGACGGACTGTTGGATCACGTCGCCCCGGCGCAGGCGCAGAGCACACGGAACGAACGCGTAGGCGAGGTCCGTGCGATAGAGCTGCGGGTTGGTCCCCGGGACGGGCTCGATCGTCTGCCCATCTTCATCCGCGTCATCGAAGCGCACCGGCTGCGTGCCCAGGATGCTCGGAGCTTCGGAGTCGGGAAGGAAGCCGTTGTTCGGGTCTCCCGTGGCGTCGCCCGTCCCGCCCGTCCGCAACGTGCGCACGAGGTCGAGCGTGAGCGAGTCGGTATCCAAGGTCCCGTTACCCGAGGACGAGACCTCGTGGTTCGTGGGGTTCTTCAGGATGCGGGTCTGGTTCGATTCGGCGTTCACCTCCGTCGGAATGCGGATCTGGAGGTTCGCCTGACCGAGGGACAGGCTGCCCGGGTAACCGAGCGAGTTGACCGGCAGGCCCGTCGAGCTCGCATCGAAGGACGACACCGTCGAGTCGATGACGACGCGCGTCGTGTAGAACTCCAAACCCGGTTGGCCGTTGAATTCGGCCAAGTCGCCGTGGTTGTAGTCGGCGGTGATGCGACCGAGGAACGGCGTCTCGGGCGGGTTGCCCGTGCGCACGCGAATCGTCAGCCCGTCGATCGTCGCGGCGTCGAGAAGATCATCGAATTTGAGGATGATCGCCGCGTTGCGCGGGATGAAGGGGATCGTGACGACCGGGTTGAGACCGACGTCCGCGACGCGCGTGAGGTTGGCGTCGGAGAGCAGGTTCTCGTAAGCGTCCGCATACTGCGGGGTCCCCACGGCGAACCGGATCTTGACCGTCGTTTTGTCCGTGATCGGGTTCGTGTCGAACTCGTACGCGGTGCTGTCGTCGAGCAATTGCCCGACCACGGCATCGGTGGCTTGACGCGCGTCCGTGCTGTCGACGATGTCGACGAGCCGACCCCAGAAGACTTCCTTGAGCTTCAGCGAGGTCTGCTGCCCCCCGAAGTTCGGATCGACGACGAACAGGCTCGAAGGCGCGTTCGTCGACGGATTCGACTGCAAGGAGCCGACCGGATAACCGGTCACGGACTCACGGCGCAGGTTGCCCCCGCCGCAGCCACTCAAGCTCACGAGCGCGACCGCGAAGCCGGCGCTGGCGAAGAGCGGGAAACGGGAGGAGACGACGGGTCGAAGGCTCGTGTGGTTCATGGATTCGGCATTCACGAACGTCGAAGCGCGGAGAGAAGCGCCGCCCGGGTTCCGACGGAGGGGGAACTCGAGCGAACACAGTCCGCGCGGCGAGGGGGAAAACGAAGAGTAGCAAGCGCACCGCGACCTTCCGCGCTCCGACGGCTGATTTCCGAGACCCGGGCGAGCCCGGTCGAGACCGAGCAGGCGGGGTCGAAAATCGCTTCGGCGGAATCGTGGAGGACGGGAGCGCACATCATGCTGCGGGCACTTCGATCAAACACCGTGCCGATTCCGGCTCAGGCGGTCGTCGACCGAATGCAGGGGTCCTCGGCCCGCGGAGCCCGGGCGGGAGAGCGCACCGCAGGCGTCCGGTGAGCGGCTGCGCGCAATCCTCATCGCGGAGCGGGTGCCAGATGTGCGGAACCGCACAAACCCCACCCCCAGCCTCGCCAGTGCGTCCGCCACGCACCACTCCCGCTTCGACCCTCGTCGAGGTGGCCGCCGCGAGCCTGGCCGGCACAGGCCGCGCCGATGTGCGGTTCAGCGGTCGGCCGCGGCCCCACGGATGCTCGGACTGAAGCCGAGCCGCGCAGCCTCGGCGGCGTCCCGCAGGAAGACGAGGTGGTCGGGGCGGACCTTCCGCAGTTCCACCGAGTCGCGCTCGTGGTGGATGCGCGTCGTCGAACAGCCGACCACGCCGAAGGGGATCTCGTGCGAGCAGTACGAACAGTGCGCGCGCAGCGGCAGGCGGGACGCCAAGCGGAACATCGGTGTCACGTGGCGCGGTTCCGTGCGCGAGATGCAGGTCGGATTCGGGCACGGATTCGGGCCGACGACGACCGGGTGCGTGAGGACTTCGGCCGCGCGCTGGTTCGTAGCCAGGTCGAGAGCCCCGGTCAGCCAACCCAAGATCGCCATGCGGATCGGAACGCCGCGCGCAGCCTGTTTGAAGTAGATGCTGCGCGGATCCGCGTCGAGGTCCGGCGCGATCTCGTCGCGGCGCGGCAACGGATGCATCACGACCGCGTCGCGCAGCAACTCGGCCGAAAGCGTGCGTTTGCCGAGCTGCAGGTAGTTGTCGAGCGTCCCCTCGCTGCCCGTGTGACGTTCGGTCTGCGGCCGCGTCATGTAGACCGCATCGACGCGCTCGACCGAGAATCCGCGTGGATCCGTGAACAGCGAGAGCTGGTGCGGCTTCTGGGGCGTGAGGTAGACCGCGTCGCTGCGCGCGGCGAGGTCGCCCAGCCGCGAAGCGTCCGCGCGCTGCGGCTCGACGCCGAATTCCTCGCGCAGACGCTGGACGACGTAGTCGGGCAGTTCGAAGCCCGTCTGGGGCACGCACACGACGTTCGCTCCGAACCGTGCCAACGCGTACGCGAAACTGTGGATCGTGCGGCTGTAGCGCAGATCACCGGCGAGCACGACGTCGAGGCCTTCGATGCGCCCGCGTTCGACCCACAAGTTGTAGAGGTCGCACAAGGTCTGCGTGGGGTGCTCGTGTGACCCATCGCCGGCGTTCACGACGGGCACGGACGAGTACTGCGCCGCGAGACGTGCCGCGCCTTCGCTCGGGTGCCGCAGCACGATGACGTCGGCATAGCCGCCGCTGACGACGCGAACCGTGTCGGCCAGTGATTCGCCCTTGCTCGCACTCGTGGTGCGCATGTCGGCCGCGGTCAGGATTCCCCCACCGAGACGCAGCATCGCCGACTCGAACGAAAGCCGCGTGCGCGTGCTGGCCTCGTAGAAGAGGCTCGCGGCGATCCGTCCGGGGCAGATCGAGGAATGCGCGCGCAAGTCCTCGGCGAAGCGTGACGCGTGCTGGAACAGCGCGCGTACCTCCGGCAGGGACAGATCGTCGATCGATACCAGGTGACGGATCTCGGACATCCTGTGGCGAAGATTAGGCGAATCGATACAGCGGGGCAACGCGTGCCCAGGCTCGCGAGCGCGTGCGTCCCCTCCGCGGAGAATCCACGGACTCGCGGGCACGCCGCTCGACCCGGTGAGGTCTCGAGAATCCGAGGTAAGCCAAGTACTCAAACCTCGGCGAGCCAAGCGCGGGCGAGCACGCGCGGATCGGCCCGAGCGTTGTCGGCTGCGTGCAGATCCGACAGCCACTCGGCCTCGAAGGGGACGCCCGCTCCCGGTGTCCATGCTTCTCGGGGCAGTTCGAATCGCGCGCGGAAGAGCTCCCCCACACGCCGCCGCGCGCCGCTCGGATCGGGCCCGGCCGCGATCGCACCCTGTGGCGGTGCCGCGACGCGATCGGAGTGCGTCGCGAGGATCAGGGCACCGGGAGGAGCTGGGGTCGGCGGAGAGCCCGCGGGCACGAGCCACAGGACGAGGTCCGCCGTGGCGCGCATTCGGCGGGCGCGCAGCTGCCCCTCGGCCTCGATGATGTCCGCGTGATGCGCCTCGGCGAGTCCGCGCTCTCCCGCCGTGTCGAAGACCCGAGCGGGCCAACCCTGGAGAAGCGCGTCGGCAACGAGAACGTCTCGCGTCGTCCCCGGCTCGTCCGCGACGAGGGCGCGCATCTCACCCACGAGAGCATTGAAAAGCGTGGATTTCCCGGCGTTCACGGGTCCAGCGAGCACGATGCGCGCCGGATGCAGGGCGAAGCGAGCGATGCGTCCTCGTCGGAGGAGCTCGGCCGCGAACTCGCGCGCAGGCCCGAGGTCTTGCGCGGCGAGACGCTCGAGGTCGACGCGCAGCGCCCCCTCGGACTGGTCGAGGAGGATGCGCGCGGCGCCCTCGCACGGCGCGCTCGGAAGCCGCGCCGACGCGCGATCTTCCAGCGAACGTGGCGACTCGAACGCCGCGCAACTCGCGAGTGCCGCGCGCACGAGCGAGGGACTTCCGTGGAGGTGGACTTCGATGCGATCCGCCGCCAGCGCCAGGACGAGCGCCTCGTCGACGAGTCCGCCGGCGAGGACGAGTCGCGCAAGCCGGGCCTCACCGACCGCGAGATCTGCCGGTGCCCCGATTGCGAGAACGTGCGCACGAGCAGCCGGCCCCGTGAACTCGACCACGGAGACTCCGCCTGCGCCGCGCGGCGTGAGTTCACGCGCTCTCGTCGTCATCGCCCGATCATCGGTTCGAGTGCGGCGAGGAGGCCGCGGTGCACGAGGTCCTCGTCTTCGATGCAGCGCACGAACGGCGCGCCGGTGAACACGCTCGGGGTTTTGAGCAGCGCGCGCGCACCGCCTGTGAGGACGACGGTGGGCCGCGCGATCCCGGCTTCGCTCGCGACGCGCAGCGCGAGCTCACGCGCGGCGCCGCGAAATCCGACGACGACACCGGCGCGGACGGCTGCTTCCGTGTCCTTGCCGAGCGCGGGCGTGTCGACAGACGGTTCCACGAGCGGCAAACGGGCCGTGTGCTCCGCGAGCGCGCGGGCGAGGAGCGTCGGTCCGGGCGCGATCGCGCCACCGAGGAACGTGGATCCGACGAGCGCGTCCACGGTGAGCGCGGTGCCCGCATCCACGATCACGAAGCCGGAGTGGCCCGTGCTCTCGGCTGCGAGAGCTCCCCGCGCTGCATAGAGGCGATCGCGACCGACACGCGCCGGCTCGCGCACGTCGAGGGTCAGGCCCGCATCCGGCGCGAGCTCGAAGCGGCCGCCGATTCCGCGCAAAGCCTCGGCGACTTCGGACTCACGCGCGGCGCTTGCGACCGAGCTCATGCCGGTGGCCGCGAACGAGCGGTATTTCCGCACGAATTCGACTGCGCGCGAGGCAACCCCGAGCTCGACGTCGAAGGTCGCACGTTCCACGACGACCTTTCGATCCACGCTCCACACGCACAGTTTGAGCCGCGAGTTCCCGAGGTCTGCGGTCAGCGCGAGTTCCATGTCCATGTCGGCCGAGGCGCAGACTCGCCGGGGTCCTCTCCGGCCGGGTTCACTGCGAGCCCGGCTGAAATGCCGAGCGCCGCGCAGGAGATCCTACGCGGCGCGCGATCCAACGGGCATCGGAACGACCGGGCTCCGACTCGACTCGATTCAGTTCTGCGGCGACTGGTACGTCACGGTGCGGGTCTTGCCCTTGTTCTCGATCACGACTTCCCAGCTCGAGTACTTGTCCTTGTTGTTCTTCACGAAGCTGATCGCTTCCTGTGTGCTGTTCACCGGGTGACCGTTGATGCTCTTGACGACGTCGCCCTTCGTCGCGCCATGGCGATCCGCGAAGGAGCCAGCCGAGACGTCACTGATCTCGACGCCGTCGTAACGACCCGTGCGCGGGTCGCGGTGCTGCCGCAGTTGGACGTCGTTCGACAGGATGTCGAGATAGCTGTCCGAGGCCATCTGAAGGTCCTCGGTGCCGAGCAGGAAACGATCGCTGCCGAGTCGCGTGGTCTTCCCAGGCACGATGGCTGCACCGATGCGATTCGGGATCGCGCTGTCGCGCGGAGGCATCACGATGCCGTCGGGACCGACCTGGACGATCTCGGCGCGTGCGTCGAATTCGGCCGGGACGAGCGTCTCGCGCTCGCGCGCGGAGTCGGCGAACGCGAAGGTCACGCCTTCGGCCGTGATCGCGGCGAGTTCGATGCTGTCATGGGGCCGAGACAGCTTGTCACCGACGCGCAGCAAGAAACCACCGAGCCCTTTGTTCTCGACCTGGGCCTTGGGCTTGTAGCGCAGGAAGACGGAACTCCCCTTCGGATCGCCGAGGTCGACCTGCACCCACAAGATGCGCACGAGGTCGCGTACGGGCACGACCTCGGGCTTCAGGTCGACGGGCGTCGTCTCGATCGGTTGCGCGACGACTTGCGTCGCGCCCGTCCAGTTCAGGTCGTGGAACAGGCGCCGCACGTCGTCGTACTTGACCTGCCCGTCGTTCTTGACGGGCGCCGCCTCGACCGACGAGAGGTGCTTGCGCACGTGGTCGGGATCCGGACCGGCGCGGCGTTCCTCCAGCGAACTCACGAACCACCACACGTAAGCACCCAGCCCCGCAGTGAGGATGGTCGCGGCGGTCCACGAAACGATCTTGATCTGCCCGATATTCATCGAAGCCCCCTGAACGAGGATAGCCGTCGCGCCGCGGTCGATCCAAGGCGCGCCGACATTCCTAGGACGCGGACGCCGAGCGGACGCAATCCTTCCCGCGGAATCACGCGCGTCCGAACACGGCTCACGTGCGCGCGATCCGCAGTCCGTCTTGACCCGGCGGCGGCTTCTGGTGGGCCGTCGTGTTGTCGACGCGCGCCGCGCTGCCTGTGATGCCGCGCAGGGCCAGGATGAGCTCTTCGGGGCGATCGCTCGCGGCCAGGGCGTCGTTGAGCTCGACCTTGCGATCCTGGACCAATTTGCGCAGGCACATGTTGAACGAGATCAGGCCGCGTTCCGTGCCCTGCTCGATCACGCGCGACATCTCGCTCGTCTTGCCCTCCTGCAGGAGCTCGCGGACGTGCGGCGTCGACTGCATGAGCTCGAAAGCCGGGATCATGCCCTTCGAGCCCGCGCGCGGGATCAGGCGTTGACTCAAGACCGCGGCCAAGTTCTCAGCGAGACGCAGACGGATCTGCTGGTGCTGTTCCGCGCGGAAGAACGACAGGATGCGCTCCATCGTCTGCGGTGCGTTGACCGTGTGCAGCGTGGACATCACCAAGTGCCCCGTCTCGGTCGCGTCGAGCGCGGCGATCACGGTTTCCGCATCGCGCATCTCGCCGATCAGGATCACGTCGGGACTTTGACGCAGCGCGTGGCGCAGACCGTCCTGGAAGCTGGTGCAGTCCGTGCCGACTTCGCGCTGACTGATCACGCAACGTTGCTCCTTGAAGAGCAACTCGACGGGATCCTCGAGCGTCACCACGTGACGCTCGACGGTCTCGTTCATGGACTGGATCAGCCCTGCGAGCGTCGTGGACTTGCCCGAACCCGCGATGCCGGTCACGAGGATCAGACCGCGTTTGCGCAGCGCGAGCTTCTTCAACGCCTCCGTCGGCAAATCGAGGTCATCGAGGCTCGGCGCGTTCTCGTTGATGCGTCGAATGACGACGGCAGGCTCGCCCATCTGGCGGTAGGCGTTGATGCGGAAGCGCCCGAGCCCGTCCAGTTGCAGCGACGAATCGGCCGAGCCGCGCACGCGCCAATCCTCCATCCGCAGCTTGCCGAGGATCCCTTCGAGGACGTCGAGCAACGGCCCGGAGTCGGGCACGCGCCCCGGCAGGAATCCGATCTTGCCGTCGGTGCGATGCGATGGACGGCCTCCGGCGCGCAAGATCAGGTCGGACGCGCCGATCTTGCACATGACGCCCAACCAAGCTTCGAGCTGGTGGCGCGGCGACGGAAAGCTCGGGATCGCGAGCAGGTCCTGGACCGCCTCCTCGATCGTGATGCGCGCGCCCCCTGCCCGATTCGCCACGCGCGCGACGGACGGTGGCGGCGGCGGCGCGGCAGCCGGAGCCGGGCCCCGCGCGGCCAAGCTCGGCGGGATCGAAGTACCCGACATGGGCGGCGTCCAAGCGTCCGTTCCCGGGGTGTACGTGGCGTGGTGCGCGGGAGGTTGCGCCAGTGCAGGTGCCGCGGGATGTACCGCCGACGGGCCTCCGAACGGCGCCTGCGGCGACTCCGGCTGGGCGGGCATCCCGCCGTAGCTCGAGGCCAGGTCGCGGAAGCTGAAGTCGTCTTGGGGTCGGTTCTCGGGCGGCAAGGGCGGATCCTGCCGTCTTTTCGTCCGGCCCCGGCACCTCCCTGGAGTGCCGACCGAGGCCTGGGCCCTTTGCGAATCCCTGACGGTCAGCGCCGGTGAGCACTTCCCCGGCTCACGGGCCGCGGAGACGAGCACCCGACGTTCGGCTCGCGCGCTCGCGAGCCTCCCGCGATCGCGGTCTTCACGAAGAATTCACGGGCCTGCATGGATCGATGTAGCGACGAACGCGGAGGCCTCATCCGCGATGGCTGCGCGGCTCCGCGGAGCTCGTGAAGAATTCAGGGCGCCGCGCCGGGTGGCGGCGCCAGCAGTGTCGGCGAGCGCGTAACTCGTTCTTCACACGCTCTCAGCGCGTCGCAGCCGGCGCGGTGTGCACGATGTTCCAGGCCGCGCGCAAGAGCTCCTGGAGACCGCGGCGTTCGACGGACGAGATGCGCACGACCGGCACGCCGG
>CAZKIY010000090.1:10004-14029 GCA_964552875.1 uncultured Planctomycetaceae bacterium | reverse complement strand
CCGTCGGCGCGCCGCGACTCCCTCGGGCCCCGCGCGCCATCGATCGCGACACAATCCGCGCGCGCGAATTGATCCTCCGACGAACGCGCATCGCCTTGGATTCACCACCTCGAAGTGGTATTCCGCCTTCGTTGCTGCGTCCCTAGGGGGACGCTCCGTGACGTGCCGAACTCGGCCGTCGGAGCACCGCGCGCGCCGCGAGCCGAGAGGCTTGCGCGCCGCCTCCCTGCGCAGCTCGCAAGCCGACGCACCGACGGGGGGGCATGGGACAGAAGCGCAAGGCCGAGCAAGCGGCCGACGGGTTCGACTTCGACGCGGAGGGCGAGGAGCCGCGCTCCGGGAAGAAGATCCGTGCCTCTCGCGCCGGGTCACGCACCGGGAAGAGCGCCGGTCGCGCCGACGACCGTTCCGCGCTCGGGACGCGCTGGGGCCAAGTCCTGCGCGGTTTCCTGTTCGGGCGCGAGGTCGACGAAGAGACGCACTCGCGTCTGCGCGAACTCAGCGGACTCCTGATGGTCGGCTGCGCGGCGTTCCTCATGCTCGCCCTCGCCTCGTACGCGACGCCCTTCGACGATGCCGCGAATCGCGGTTGGAACTGGGCCGGACAAGTCGGCTTCTACCTCGCGAACGGGGTCAAGATCGCGCTCGGGAACGCCGGCTTCTTCGTCGTGTTCCTGGTCGGAGCGTGGGGTCTCGTCCTGATCGGCGGCCGCTCCGTCTCGTTCGTTTCACTGCGCGTGTTCGGCGCGCTCCTGTTCCTCTTCTCGTTCGCGTTCTTGCTCCAACACATCGCCGGACCCGCGTTGCAGGAAGTCGGCGCGGGCTACGACAGCCGCATCGCCCCGTACGGCCCGGGTGGTTGGCTCGCGCTCACGTGGAATCCATTCCTCGTCGAAAAGTTCGGGAATCCAGGCCTTTTCCTGCTCCTGGTCCTCACGTCGCTGGTCTCGTTCCTCTTGGCAACGGAGATCGCGTTCCTCGCCGTTCTGAAGAGCTTCGGCGGGTGGCTCGAGAAGCGCCGTGAGCAGCGTGGCGAGAGTCTGCCGGCCGCCGTGTTCGGCTATCTGCGTTCCACCGCGTCGAGCCTGTGGGGCTTCGTCCGTGGCGAGGATCTGCGCGGCCGACTCGCGACCGAAGGTGGCGGGGTCGTGCTCGACGAACCCGATGTGCTCGAGCTGAAGCCGAAGCGCAAGCCGCGCGCGAAGAAGGTCCCCGATCCCGACAACCCCGAGGGTTTGCCGGAGATGGACGAGGACGAACTCGAAGACGATTTCGAGGAGGAGCTCGAGGAAGACGAGGAGTATGGGAGCAGCGCCCGCGGAGCGGGCGCAGATGATGACGAGGGGGCATTCGACGACGACGACGAGGAATCGGTCGACGACGACGACCAACAAGAGGCCGACGACGACGACGCCGTGCTCGTCCCACCCGCCGCAGCCGCGACCGCGACGAAACCTCCGCCGGTGAAGGCCAAAGTCGCGCAGATGATCTTCGATCCGCCGACGCCGCCGCCCGGGCCGTGGCAGTTCCCGCCGATGGAATTGCTCCTGCCGCCCGAGGGCAACCTGGGCCACGACGACAAGGCGCTCGAGGAGGCCGCGGCGAAGCTCGAGAACGCGCTCAAGAGCTTCCGCGTCGAATCGCAGGTCGTTTCGGCCCAAGTCGGGCCGTCGGTGACGCTTTTCGAGCTCACCGTCGCGCAGGGGACGCGGATGAACAAGGTCTCCGCGCTCAGCCAGGAGATCGCGGCGGCACTGCGCGCGCAGTCCGTCCGCGTCATCGCGCCGATCCCCGGTCGCGACACGATCGGCGTCGAGGTGCCGAACCTGAAACGTCGCGTCGTTCGCATCAGCGAGCTCGTCAACGCGAAGGCCTACGACCCGAAGTTCATGGGTTTGCCGCTCTTCCTGGGCATGGACGCCGAGGGCAAGCCGATCGTCGAGGACTTGGCGCGCATGCCGCACCTCCTGATCGCCGGGACGACCGGTTCGGGCAAGTCGGTGTGCATCAACACGATCCTCGCGAGCCTCTTGCTCACGCGCTCACCGCACGACGTCAAGCTGATCTTGATCGACCCGAAGATGGTCGAGCTCCAAGCCTTCGCGACCGTGCCGCACATGATGTGTCCGGTCGTGACGGACGCCCGCCAGGCCACCGGCGTCTTGCTGTGGGCCGTCGAGAAGATGGAAGGGCGCTACGAGCTCTTCAAATCGGCCGGGGTCAAGAACCTGAAGGGCTACAACGCGCTCGGCGAAGAAGGCCTGATGAAGGTGCTCGGCGACGACTTCGACGCCGAACGCACGCCGCGTCACATCCCGTACATCGTCGTCGTCATCGACGAGTTCGCGGACCTCATGGCGGTCTCGAAGAAGGAAGCCGAGCTCGCGATCACGCGCTTGGCGCAGAAGGCGCGCGCGGCCGGCATCCACGTGATCGTGGCGACGCAGCGTCCGTCGACGGACGTCATCACGGGCGTCATCAAGGGCAACCTGCCCACGCGCATCGCGTTCCAGGTCGCGAGCAAGGTCGACAGCCGCGTCATCCTCGACGAGATCGGCGCCGACAAGCTGCTCGGCCACGGCGACATGCTCTTCATGCCGCCCGGCGGCGGCAAACTGCGCCGCGTGCAGGGTGCCTTGATCGAGGACGCCGAGGTCAACCGCCTCGTCGAGTTCGTCGGCCAGTCGTCCGCGCCCAACTTCAGCCAAGAGCTGATCCAGGTCGCGACGGGCGAGCGCCCGGCCGGCGGCGGGCTCGTCGACGGCGAGGCCGAAGAGGATTCGATGTTCGACGAGGCCGTGCGCGTCGTATTGAAGAGCAAGCGCGGCTCGGCCTCGCTGCTCCAGCGCGCACTCGGCATCGGCTACACACGCGCCTCGCGCCTGATCGATCTGATGACGGAGCGCGCGATCCTCGGGCCTCACAAAGGCAGCAAAGTGCGCGACATCTTCGTGACCTTGGAACAATGGGAAGAGATGCACGGACCCTCGCCCGCCGGTTCCGGCGGCGCGACGGAACGCGCGGGAGCCACGAACGATGACTGAGCGAAAGTCCCTCTCCGGAGGGGATTGGCTGGCGATCGGCACGTTCGGAATCGGGGTGCTCGTCGCCATGCCGATGGCGTACGGCATGTGGCCCGGCGCGGGCGGCACGTCCGGAACCGCGGCGATGGCCGCGAGCATCGCGGGTAGTATCGGGCCCTTGCCCGCGCTCCTCGGCGCTGCCGGTGTCGCGTTCCTCGGAGCCCGCGCGTTCATCACGGGATCGCGTGCCACGCTCCTCATGGGCGTGCTCGGAATCGCGGGCGTCGCGGCGGGATTGTCCGTCGTCGCCGGCGCGCTCTCCGATGTGCGCGGAGGAGCACTCGGCGCCATGACGGGCGGTCGCGTCGCCGAGATGACGCACCCCGCGGTCGGCATCCTCCTCGGCGCGATCGTCGCGTTCGCGGCAGCATACTTCGCTTGGATCCGCGAGGATCCGGCTTCGGCCGCGAAGCTCGCTCCCGCGCGTCGTGCAACGCCCGCTCCGCCCAAGGGCGACGACGGCGTGACTCCGGCCGAGTCGGCGATGCTCTTCCCGAATCCGCGGGAAGAGGACGAGATCACGCCCGCGCGTCCGATCCCTGCGCCGGCGAAACCGGTCAAGCCGCTCTATCCCGAGGATGTGCGACTCAAGGGCGAGATCCCGGTCGGCACGCGGCCGCTCGCGGATGTGAACGCGCTGGCGGTGGCCATCCCGGAGATCGCCGAACCGGCCGTGTATCGCTGGACGGCTCCGCGCGCGAATCAGAACGCTGCATCGGATCCGACGCGGATCGCCGCGGAGGAAATCGAAGCGCTCGCCGACGTCGCGCCGCCGATCCCCGCCTACAGGCCTGAGCCGTTGGCTGTCGTTGCGGACGACGTCCTCGAAGAGGTCGACGTGTTGCCGATGCCGCCGCGTCCGACGTGGGAGACGACGGGGCTCACGGAAGACGACGAGCCGGTCGACGCGTACGGCACACCGCTCTCGCTCGTCGAGAAGGC
>CAZKIY010000090.1:5329-9904 GCA_964552875.1 uncultured Planctomycetaceae bacterium | reverse complement strand
GAGGAAGAGGCCGAACTCGAGGCCGAGATGGTCGACGAAGACGAGGACCTGCTCGTCGAAAACGACTTCGTCGAGGCAGAGCTCGACGAAGTCGACGAGGCACCCCTCGCTTCCGAGCCCGAGCTCGTCGCCGCGTCGCTCGAGGACGGCAAGGTGGCATTCGTGACCAGCGACGCCGTCATCGCCGAATCGCGCATGGAAGCAGCCGAAGCCCGCGCTGAACTCGCGATCGAGGATGCGGCTCCGGAGTCGGCTGCGAACTCGATGCCCGCCGTGATCGTTGCCACGCCGCGCGCGAAGACCGTCGTCGCACCGAGCCTTTTCGATGCGGTCGAGCCCGAGCCGGAGCCCGAAGTCGTGCTCGCGCCGCAATCTGCCGTTCCGGCTTCGCGTGCGGAGAAAACGCCCGGTCGCGGGCTCGATCCGGAGAAGAAACTCCTCGTCGAAGTCGGCTGCATGTTCGTCGAGCGTGGGCGCGTCGCGGTGTCGATGCTCCAGCGGCAGTACGACATGGACTTCGACCAAGCCTGTCGCGTGCTGGACGATCTCCAGGAGATGGGGCTGATCGGGCCGTACATGGGCGGGAAGAACCGCGACATCTTGCTCACGCGCGACGCGTGGCTCGAGAAGGTCGGCGCGGCCTGACGCGGGCGGGCGCAACGCGATCTCGCGAGACACCACCGGCGTCGTCGACGCGGGTGGTGTCGCGCATTTCGCTCCGGTCGCTGGCGCGTCCGCCCAGGCGCGACCCACGGGTCACTTCGACGGCTCGTCGAGCCCGCGCCTCACCGGCCGCTGTCCCGCATGCGGGACAGCGGCCGGTGGAAGCAGCCCGGACGTTGTGCGCGCTCTCGTGCGCCGGATGATGAACCGCGCGTGGTGAGGGCCCCGTTCCTGACCCGTGCCGCGCGGTTCCCCTCATCGCTCTCTCGAGAAGGAGTCGTCATGAAGTTCCGATCGCAACGCCGCATCGCCGCGGCATGGTTTGCGTTCACGCTTTCGCTCTGGGCTGCTGCTCCGGCCACCGCGCAGCAAGTCGATCGTCTCCCGCGCACGATCGCGGAACACCCAGCCGACGAGCGCATCGAACCGGCGCTGCTCGACGACGCCGAACAGCTCGCTGCGTTCGGCTTCATCCGCGAAACCGACCATGCACGCAATGACTTCCGCGTGGTGATCGAAATCGTCCGCAAGGCAGGCGACGACACGTTCGAGACGAGCACAGCGCGCGATCCGTTGAGCGAAGTCCAAGAGGACGTCCTCATTCGTCAGTCCGTGTTCCTCGCAACGCTCGACGCGCAACTGTTGCCTGCTGAACGCGACGCGGTCGACATCCTGTTCCCGCTCGACCTGCAGTACATGGTCGCCGCGGAAGTTGCGGACCTGCGTGCGCTGCGCGCGCTCGCCGCGCTTCCCGAGGTCAAGTACATCTGGAAGGACACGCTGAACAAGCTCTTGACCGTCCAAGGTCGCACGGTGACGGGCTCGACGACTCAAGCAGCAGCCGGATACACGGGGAGTGGTGTCGGCGTCGCCGTCATCGACAGCAATTTCGACTTGTTGCATCCCGAACTCGGCGGTTCGACGACGCTGCCGAACCCCATCGTGAAGGGCGGCTACAACTACAGCACTCCCGGCGCGGCCATCCACTCGCAGAGCTTCAACGACTGCTACCACGGAACCGGCACGGCTTCGATCGTGCGGCGTTATGCGCCGGGTTCGCACCTCTACACGCTCGTCGTCTTCCCGAACGCGTACGACAGCACGATCGCGAACGCGATCAACTGGTGCGTGACGAACAAGAACGGCGTCGGCGGCGGCTCGCCGATCAAGGTGATCAGCATGTCGCTCGGCGGCGGGCGCTACTACTCGGCGGTGACGTCGGGCACGCTGCACACCGCCTGCGGCAACGCGACGAGCAACGGAATCCTGTGTTTCGCGGCGTCGGGCAACGACGGATGGTCGGACTCGATGGGCTCGCCGGCCGCATCGACGAACTGCATTTCGATCGGCTCCACATGGGACGCGAACGGTGCGGCGTACTCGCCGTTTCCGCCGGCGAATTGCAGCGACACGAGCCGCTCCGTCGACGAGCGCACGTGCTACAGCGACACGGCTTCGTTCCTCAACCTCTACTGCCCTTCGGAGGAAGTCATCTGTGCGCAGTGCGGCGGGGGTACGTTCGCGTTGGGCGGAACGTCCTCGGCGACTCCCGCGGCGGCGGGATTGACTGCGCAATTCTTGCAGGCGCAACCGACGTATTCGACGAACAAGGCCGGGCTCGTCAGCCTCTACCAGAGCACGGGTGCGACTGTCATCGGCGACACGACGAAGCGGCGCGTGAACTTGACGGCCGCGATCGCCGGAGCAGGCGGCGGCGGTGGACCCACGCAGCTCGCGAACGGCACGACCTACAACTACAGCGTCGCGACCGGAGCGGTCCTCTCCTACCAGATCGTCATACCGGCGAACGCGACGAACCTCGTCGTCACGACTACGGGCACCGGTGACGCCGATCTCTACGTGAAGCGTGCCGCGATCAACTGGCCCGCCGATCAAGGCGCGCACAGCGACGCCGAATTCAAGTCGCAGTACATCGGCGGCAGCGCGGAGAGCGTGACCTTCCCCGCCCCGGCCGCCGCGACGTGGAACGTGCTCGTCCATGGCTACACCGCTGCATCGGGGACGATCCGCGCGACGTGGACCGTCGGCGGCGGGGCGACTTGGCACAACGTGTCGTGGGTGCGGCAAACGCCGCACAACTACGCGAACAACACGACCTACACCTACACGTACACCTATCCGGGCGCGACGCAGGTCGGCGTGCACTTCAACCGCATCGCGACGGAAACCAACTACGACTTCCTCCGGATCAAGAACGCGGCCGGCACGGTGATCTACAGCGTGTCGGGCAGCCCGGTGACGAACGGCGCCGGCTCGGCGTTCGGCCGCACGGACGGTTGGGCCTACATCCCGGGCAACACGATCACGATCGAGCTCGTGACGGACTACTCGGTGGTCGGCTACGGGTACCTGACGGACCTCGCGTCGGCGTACTACTGAGCGCGGCCTCGTGACCGGCCGCTATCCGGTCGGTCGACTCGAAACGGCGAAGGCGGAACTCGCGTTCCGCCTTCGCCGCGTTCGTGGATGGCCGTGCGTTCGCGTGCTTCACGAGCAGAGGACGGAGGTACGCGAGCGCCGTGCACGGTAGAAGGTCCGCATGCACGTCGTCAGCCCGTTGCTCGCCACGATCCGCGGCATCGAGCACGCCTTCGGTACGCGGAGCGAGCCGGTGCCCGAACCGTTCGTGTCCGCTTGGCCGACCGAGTTCCCGATGTGGAAGCAGGTGCACGGCATCTGCATCGCGCAGGCGCGCACGGCGCGCGAGGACCTCGGTGAGTGCGACGGCATCGTGTGCTTCGTCGCCGACTTGCCCATCGCGTCGACGAGCGCGGACTGCGTGCCGATCCTCGCGGCGCGCGTCGATGGCGGTGCCGTCGCGGCGCTCCACGCCGGTTGGCGCGGCACGCTCGCCGGCGCGAGCACTGAACTCGTGCGCGAGCTCGCGCGACACGGCGAGGATCCGTCGCGCTGGGTCGCCGCGGTCGGTCCGGCGATCGGTCCGTGCTGCTACGAGGTCAGCGCCGATCTCGCCGCTGACTTCGCGCGCGCATTCGCCGCGATGGGGGACGCAGTCGCCGTGCCGTCCGAGCGGCGGCTCGATCTGCCCGCGATCAACGCGCGACAACTGCGCGATGCCGGGATCGGCGCGATCGAGACGTTGCGCGCGTGCACGCGTTGCGCGCGCGACGAGCGCGGCGAGGCGCTCTACGCGAGCTTCCGCCGCGAAGGTCGCGGCCTGCAGCAGCGTTCGGTGATCCGCGTGCGGTCCGATGCCGCGCCTGGTCCGCAACGCTCGTGAGTTCGACGGATTCCACGACTCCGTCGTGCCGCGCAGCGCGGTCGGGAAAAACGGAGTTCGGAAGAGGCCGCGCGAGTTCCTCGCACTGGAACGGACTGCGTCCGTGGCCGGGCCCTTCAGCGCGGACCGACTTCGAATGCAGCACCGTCGTCATGGTTCGGCCAGGCCGTGACCTGCCAACCTTCGAGCGCCAGCCGCACACACTCTCCCCCGGCTCGGTCGGCGCAGCGGAAGAGTCGCCAGGACGCGAGCTGTCGATTCTGACCCGGTTCGACGACGGGCACGTCGCGCGGCGTACCCGCCTGCGGCGGTGGCGCGGGCGCTACGGAGGCGAGCCGTTCGAGCAGGTTGATGCGCGTGCCTTGCTCGATGACGCACGCGAGCAGACCGCGGCGCGCGGCACCGTCGCGCGCGATGTGCGCGGCATCGACGAGCAGGCTCTCGCTCACTCCGATACCGACTAGATCGCCGGTCGCCAGGTCGACCTCGACGCAGCCGTCCTCGCCGACGCCCAGTCCGAAGCGCGTCCCCGTCGCTTCGAGCGCCGCGACAAGGCGTCCGACGCGGTCGCGTTCGAAGAAGTGCGAGTCCGTCATGGCCCACGGCAGGAAGTGCATGCCGCGCGCCACGCGCGGTCCGAGCACCGTGCT
>CAZKIY010000090.1:0-5229 GCA_964552875.1 uncultured Planctomycetaceae bacterium | reverse complement strand
GCCGCGTCGATCGCCGCGACGGAGTCCTCCGTCGTCGTCTCGCGCAGGATTCCGCGCGTCGGCACGCCCGGAGCCCAGACGCGCAGGGCCTCGGTCTTGTCGGCGAGCTCGATGTCCTGCGGGCCCGTTGCCGCGGTCACGATCACGACGTTCGCCGGGCCGCGGGCGGACGCGAGCTCGACGAAGCGCTCGTAGATCGGCCGGCTGTCGTTGTCGAGCCCGCCGCCGACGATGAGGAGCGTCCCCGCATCGCCGTGCGCAGCGTGCCGCGGCGTGGTGCAGGAGAGCGCCGGGAGACATGCGACGAGGATCGAGCCGAGGCGGACGAGGCGTCGAGTCATGGGCGCAGAGACTACGAGATCCCTCGTCTTCCCCCGACGGACGCTCCGAGGCTCTGGCTGCGCTGTCGAACTTGCGCGCACGAGCGCTCGCGAGTCCTCACACGCCCCAGGCCACGAGCACGCCGTTCGACAGGTTGAACGTGCTCGCGGTGCAGAAGGACGCGGAGTTCCGATACCACACCTGGTACGGGCGCGTGCCGGGTGTCGCGACGAGGCCCTGGACCGAGATCGTGAGATCACCGAGTGCGGGGTAGTGCGACGACCCGCTCGCGTTGGTCTTCGTTCCGAGGCGGATCACGGTGCCGCCGGCGCAGCGCAAGCCGTCGCCGAAGGCACTTCCGAGGCCGCCGTTCTGCTGCGTAGTCCCTTGGAAGTAGAGCGCTGAGCTGTTCGGCATGCCGGTGCCGGAGAGCACCAGCGTGTCGTTCGCGAGGCTCGCACTGCCCGACCCGGACAGGTTCGCTCCGCTCGCGCTGATCGAGTGCGCGCAGCCGTTGCCCGCGGCGCCGACGTTCCCGCACGGACACGCGTTGCCCGTGCCATCCCCGAAGCAGAAGGGCGTCGGTCGCGCGGTGACGGTCCATTTCACGGCGTGGAAGAAGCCGCTCTGGGAGCGTGCTTCGCCCACCACTTCACCGGCCGCATTGATGCGCCGCGCGCGGCTGATCGTGCCGCCCGGAAGCGTGCCGAGATCGATGGGCGTGCCGTCGCGCCACAGCACGCCGACCTCGAGCGGATAGCCGGCCGACGCGGTCGCGATGATGTGTCCGGCGTCGTTGATGTCGATCGCCGGAGTGAACGCGGACAGGCCTTGAGGCATGGGCAACGCCTGCACCGCGCCGTTCCGCCAGATCGAGGCGACGTTCGCGTTCAGCCCCACGATGTCCCCGTGGTTGTTGATCGCGTAGGCCTTCGAAGACGCGCCGCCGCCGGACCACGTGCTGAGATCCGTGTACTGCCCGTTCTGCCAGAGGAACGCGTGCTGGTTCGTGTTCGCCAGCGCTGCGACGCCGACGACATCGCCGAGGTCGTTGAGTCCGTAGGCCTCGGAGTACGTGCCTCCGCCGAGGAAACCGAGGTCTGCCTGCAGTGCTCCCTGGAACCAGACGACTGCGTGGCCCCAGTAGTTCGGCCCGCCCTGCTGAGCTCCGCCCACGATCTGTCCCGACGCGTTGATCGCATGCGCCGTGTTCAGAGCGGAGGATCCGCCCGCGAGCCCGGGGAGGGCGGAGACGTTGTTCTGGGCATCCCAGTGGATGGCGTACGAGAAGAACCCGCTGATCGACTGGCGCCCGGCGCTCTCGCCCGCGTCGTTCAGGTCCTCGGGCACGCACAGCCCGCCGTTCGCGCTGAGATCGGGCATGACGGCGATCTGCCCGTTCACCCATTCCACGGTCCGGAAGGCGCCGCTCGCGTCGTTGGCCATCCCGACGATCTTCCCGGTGTCGTTGATGGCGTAGGCCGAGGCGTAGGTCCCGCCGGGAAGGAGCGGGAGGTCGGTGATCGTGACCTCCCATGTCGTCTGCTGCGCGTGCACGGCGCCGCCGAGAACGCAGGCTGCGATCGTCCAACCCGACCGGTTCCTCGAATTCATGATCGTGTTCCTCGAGACCGCGTTCTTCGGAGCGCCCGCGTCGGTGCCCCTGCGGGTCCTCGCTTCGCGGCACGGGGGGACGCCCCGCGTCCAGCACTCATGCGCAGTCCCGGTCGCGAACCCGTCAACTATTGGGGAGGAATTCGTCCTTCTGGGCAAGGATCAGAGCGGCCTGCTCGCCGCCCGGAGCCGGGCCGGCGGCGCCCCCCCCCTCGGGAAGGAAGGATCCGGAGGGCCTGCGCGGGCGGCGTCGCGCTGTCATCGAAACTCCGCCGGCGAGCAGTAGACCTGGCGCCCGATCGCCAGCGCGATCAACGGGTGTGCGGCGATCGAGAGCGGGGTCGGCGGCAGGTCCGCCGATCGAGGTGATCAGGCGCATCAAGAGCGCTCGCTGGCTATCGCGCGAGCAGGGCGGAGACCGCGTTAGAGCCGATCCTTCTCGACGATGCGCAGGTTGCGCAACCGACCTTCGCCGCCGAAGAAGATCACGCCGATGCGCGGCGCGTTGTCCCGGCCATCGATTGCGATCCGACCGACTTCCTTCTCGCCGATCGAGAGCGTGAGGGCGTCCAAGGATTCGCGCGCGAGCACGAATCGAACCCACTGCTTCGGTGCGATCCCCGATGGGCCGATGCTCGCTTTGTCGAGTTTCAGATCGAGGAAGCCGCGCTTGTCGACACCTTGACCGAGCGGCGCCAACTTGCCGGGCTCGACCATGTCGAACGGTGGGTAGGAGAGCGGAAGTGGGGGATGGTCCTTCGGCGCCGCCGCGCGCGCGACGAACCCGTGAAGGCCCTGATTCCAAGGCAATTCGACGTACATCGATGCCGAGACGTCGGGATCCGCGAGCCACACTTCGCCCTCGAACCGAAAGCGCGGAGAGGGCAGACGTTCGATCGAGAGCGCGCCTCTTTCGGGGCGCTCGACGCGGCACACGACCTCACCGCCGTCGACCGAGTAATGGCTGGGCGAACACGCCAAACCGAGCATCGAGGAACCATCGAACGGTGCGAACGTGCGGTCGACTTCGAAGCCGGACTTCGTGCGCAAGTTCGACACGAGCGCGGCCGCCGCCTGGTCGCCGAGCACGCGATCCTGCCAGTGGCTCGCGAGCGCCAAGGCCGTTCGCGGTCGACCGGCCTCGACTTGGCGTGTGATCTGACGTTGGACTTCGCGGCGATAGCGCGCTTCGGCCTGCGCGATCTTGTCGAAACCCCCGGGATCGGCCTGCTTCGCGATCTCAGCGGCCTCCTTCTCGGTCGTCGCATCCGCTGAAAGCGTCGCAGCGCGATGCGCGCGTCGTGACCAGAGCAAAGTGACGTCCTTCTCCGGACCCGTACTGCGTGACTTGGCCGAAGTGCGCTGGTGGTAGCGCGCGATCGCCAGCAAGGCGCGCGCATCGCTCTGGCGATAGATGCGCACGCGTTCGAAGTCCTCGAGCGCCGCATCCCACGCTCCTCTGGCCGCGAGTCGAAATCCGCGCTCGAGATAGTGATCCGCGGCCTTCTCAGGATTCGATTCGAGGTCGCGCAGCTCCCGCATGGCCGCGATCCACTGCCTCTCGAACGCGGGGAGATCGAGGCCCGTTCCAGCGAGAATTGCTGTCTCGAAGAGTTCGCGACCGTTCTCGACGCCCTTGCGCACGTGGCTCGGCGCATCACGCAACTTCTTCTGGAAGGGTCGACTGCCGTCCTCGCTCGTGAGCTGGTCGAGGTAGTACACGAGTCCCCACGCCACGGGATAGAACTCACCCGACAGTGCGCCCTGCGCCGCCAACGTCTCCGACAGCGCGTTCGGAATCGCGTCCAAGGTGCCGATGAGGCTCATGAGGCGCGTGCGCGCCGGAAGTCCGACTAGGACCTCGCCGTCGTCACGGATCACCGCGCCCTCGAAGAACGACGCCATGCCTTCGTCGAGCCACGGTGGTGCCGTCATCTGACCCGTGGCGAGGCGCATGTACTGATGGCTCGCTTCGTGGCTGAGCGTCTCGTAGATCGCCGCGAGCGGACGGGCTTCGTCGCGCGGATCATAGGAATACAGGCTGAAATCAGCCTCTTTCAGTCGCTTCGTGCCGTTTGCGGCGACCTCCAGCATGCCCTTGAAGACGAGGAAGCCCTTCAATCCGGGATTCGCCGTGTCCATCGACTTGTCCGAGTGCGTCTCGAACTCGCGACGCGTCCGATAGAGCTCGACGATGGTCTTCTTCTTCTGAATGCTCGCATCGTGGTCGTAGAAGCGCCGATAGAAACTCGCCAAGTGCTCGAGCGCGATCCCCGCGAACTGCAGCGTGTCGTAACCGATGTTCGTGCGGATGATGTACCCGTCGGTCTCCAGGCTGCCCGCGTCCTTCCAGTCGGAGTGTGACTTCCTCCAATCGGCGAGGAACGCGCGCGGACGCCTCAACTCACCGGTACCGAGCAAGCGCAGCGCTTCGGTGCGGACGTCGTCCTTCGCTTCCGCGAGGACGGACGCCGCGGTCGCCGCGGCCATGCGATGCGACGGTCGATACGCGAGGATCTGACCCGCGACGTCGAGGGCGTTGCGCGTCTTCTTCGTCTTGTTGTAGAGGTCGAGAGCCCAGGTCAGGTCCTTGAGATACGCGTCGCGCGCCGACTTCAAGGGCGAGCTCGCGGCATCGAGTTTCGCCAACGCGGCGGTCACACGCTTCACGTTCGCGTCCTTCTGCTTCGCGTCGTCGACCTCGAGTTCGTCGAGCGCACCCAACGCGCTGATCAAGTACGCGATCTGTCCGTCGACATCGCCTTTCTGGCCGCAGATGTCCGCGAGCCGCTCGAGCGCGACGGGATCGTCGGGGTCGAGCGATCGAGCCGCGAGGACTTGTGCGAGCGCCGCGTCCAGCTCCAAGGTCGGCGCGGGTGCCGGATCGCCAGCTCGCGTCGGCAGGGCGAGGAACGCCGCGAAAAAGAGAATGGCGGAGGCGCGAGCGAGTCGGTGCGCGAGGGACATGGGGGGATTCGGCAGCAGGCCTGGGGAGCCGAGCCGGTTCGGCACGGCCGTCCGGGCCCGAGAGTACCGTTCGAACGCGCGGGAGCCGTGTCCCACGCGGGATCGCAGCGCGCGACGCATTCATGCGGTATCGTCTCTCCCCCGCATACGCGGCGCACTGTGTCCGCCCGAACTCCCTACGTCACGCTCGTCCACCTCGGCTGCGCGCGGAATCTGATCGACTCCGAGGTCCTGCTCGGCCGCATGGCCGAGGAAGGACTCGTCGTCACGGACGATCCCGATTCGGCGCACACGGTCGTGCTCAACACGTGCTCGTTCATCGGGCCG
>CAZKIY010000089.1:0-14072 GCA_964552875.1 uncultured Planctomycetaceae bacterium | reverse complement strand
CGAAACCGCGGCCCTTCGAGGTGCCGATGACGTCGACGATGTCGCCGACTTGGAACACGTCGCAGGTCAGCGTGTCGCCGACCTTCTTCGCGTCACCGTTCTTCGCGTCACCGTTCTTGCCGTCACTTTTCTGGGCGGCGAGCCGGTCTTCGCGCAGGAAGCGCTTCGAGCCGACGCCGGCCTTCTGGAAGTGACCGACTTGGGGCTTCGCAACCCGCTTGTCGGTGACGTCTTCGAAGGCGATCTGGATCGCGTCGTAGCCTTCGCGCGCCGTGGTCTTGACCTGCGTGACAACGCACGGACCCGCCTCGACCACGGTCACACCAGTGACCGTGCCGTCGGCGGCGAACAGCTGCGTCATTCCGCGCTTGCGTCCTAGGATCAGCGTCATGAGTCCTTGAACTCCCTGAGAGACCGTTTCGGCCTCGGGGGAATCGTGAGCACCGGTTCGACCAGGTGGTCCCCCACAACGGAGGACCGGACGCCTGGCCACGCGGCTGCACGGCGTGCGCACCGCGCGATCTCGGGCCGAAAGGGCCGGTCGATCCGCGGAGCGGGTTCCGTGCTCGGGAAATCACGCTGGCCGAGCGGCGCGGTCCACGATCGAGTCGCCTCGAACCGCAGTCCGCAGCCCAACCGGCGCTGCTCCCGTCACTCGTGAATGGAAAAGAAACGATTCGTCGGTCGTGGCCGGACCGAAGTCCGGATCCAACACGTCGCGCCCTCGTCGAGGTGGCCTCCCCGGCGGGGAAGCGCGCGCCGCGCTCTCGGCGCTAGGCCTTGATGCGGATGTCCACGCCCGCGGGCATGTTCAGGCTGCTCAGAGCGTCCACCGTTTGGCTGGTCGGCTCCGAGATGTAGATGAGGCGCTTGTGCGTGCGGATCTCGAACTGCTCGCGCGACTTCTTGTCGATGAACGGCGAGCGGAGGACCGTGTACTTCTCGATCCGAGTCGGAAGCGGGATCGGACCCGCGACGCGGGCGCCGGTCCGCTTGGCGGTCTCCACGATCTCGAGCCCCGACTGGTCGAGGGCTTCGTGATCGTAGGCCTCCATCCGGATCTGGATCTTGTCCTTCATGGTCGTCGTGCGTGCTGCGGCCGGTTTCGGCGCGGCGATTTCAAGCGGTTCGTTCGGGATCCCACGTCGTCGCGATCGTTCCGAGATGGGTCTCGGACGCTGATCGCGCCGCAAAGGGCCGAGGATGGTAATCGTGACCCCCCCCCTCGTCAACGACGAGGTAAGAGTTCCTCGGAGACCCGCTCGGGAACGGTCAAGTCCAGACCAAGCCGCGCGCGACGAGCTCGTCCTCGGGCACGTGCCGGAGCCCGGCCGGGAGCATGGTGAAGCTGGCTCGCCCCTGCGAGAGGGAGCGCACGGCCGTCGAGTAACCGAACATGCGCGACAGGGGCACGTTGCCGAGGATCGTGCGCCACGGCCCCTCGCTGCGCACTTCCTCGACGCTCGCCTTGCGCGAGTTCAGGTCGGCGATGATCCCGCTCGAGAAGTCGGCCGGCGTTTGGATCTCGAAGGCCATCCGCGGCTCGAAAAGGCCGATCTTCGACGCCTCGAGGGCCTGACGCAGGGCCGTGACCGCGGCTTGGACGAAGCCGAGCTCGGCGTCGCGGCGCGGGTCGGACTCCCCGCCGTCGACACGGATCGCGATGTGGACGAGCGGGTGGCCGAAGCGCGGCCCGGTTTGCGCCTCGAGACCGAGGGCCTCGGCGACGGCGCGCCGGAACGGTTCCGGCGTCGGGCAGTCGACGGACCACTCGATGCGCGGCCGATCCAGGTCCGGGGCGACGAGGATCTCGAGCTCGATCGCGCCGAAGACTTCCTTGGTCCCGACCTGCTTCTCGACGCGTGCGGCGCCGCGCGCGCCGGAGAGCAACGCCTCGCGGTAGGCCACGCGCGGGGCGCCGGTCTCGACCGCGACCTTGAACTCGGTCTCCAAACGGTGCCGCGCGACCTCGAGGTGCAGCTCCCCCATCCCCGAGACGATCCACTGACCGGTTTCGGGCTCCTCGCGCAGGCGGAAAGTCGGGTCCTCGTGCTCCAAGCGCGCGAGCGCGGCGCGCAACTTGTCGCGATCGGCCGACGACGCGGGCTCGATGACCAGGGACAGGACTGGATCGGGTACGTCGAGACGTTCGAGGACGATCGGCGCATCCTTGGCGCACAACGTGTCGCCGGTCGCGGTGGCTTTGAGTCCCGTGAGGGCGACGATGTCCCCCGCCGCCGCTCGCGGGACCGCTTCGCCCGCTTGGGCGTGCATGCGCAAAATGCGCGCGATGCGCTCGAAACGACGCGTGCGCGGATTCCAGACCGAAGCCCCCGGCTCGATCGCGCCGGAATAGACGCGCACGAACGTGAGATCGCCGTGCGGCATCGCTTGCAGCTTGAACGCGAGCGCCGCGAACGGCGCGTCGATCGAGCACGCACGTTCGACTTCGTCACCGATTTCCGGATCGCGTCCTTTCACCGGTGGCAGGTCGAGCGGTGAGGGCAGGAGATCGACGACCGCGTCGAGCAGCGGATGGATCCCGAAGTTCCGCTGCGCTGCGCCGCACAGAACGGGCACGAGCGTGCCCGCGATCGTGCGCTTGCGCAGTGCGGCGACGACGAGTTCGCGCGGTGGTTCGCGTCCTTCGGCGACGAACCCGAGGAGAGTCTCGTCGTCCTCGGCCAACTTCTCGAGGAGTTCCGCGCGCAGGACGAGCACGTCGTCGCGCGCAGCGCTCGGGATTTCGAGCGTTTCCGAGCGGGCCTCGATGCGCTGCGCATCGAACGTCCAAGTCGAGAGCGTCACGAGGTCCACGAGTCCGACGAGCGCGCGGCCGCCGCTCGCATCCGCAGCTCCGTACAGCGGATATTGCACGGGAATCGCCGGTTCGCCGAGTCGCCGCGCGAGGTCCGCGACGGCGCGCAAGTAGTCCGCGCCGATCTTGTCGAGCTTGTTGACGAACGCGAAGTACGGCACGCGATGGCGCTTCATCTGCCGCCACACCGCCTCCGACTGCGCTTGCACGCCCATCACGGAGTCGAGCACGAGCACGGCGCCGTCGAGGACGCGCATCGAACGCTCGACCTCGATGCCGAAGTCGACGTGACCCGGCGTGTCGATCAGATGCAGGCGGTAGCCGCGCCACGGAACAGTGGTCGCGGCGGCGGTGATCGTGATCCCGCGCTCGCGCTCCTCCTGCATCCAATCGAGAACGGTCGTGCCCTCGTCGACGTTGCCGAAGCGATGCTCGACGCCCGTGTTGAACAGGATCCGCTCGGAGACGGTCGTCTTGCCGGCGTCGATGTGGGCCGCGAGCCCGAAGTTGCGGATCCGTGCGGGATCCATGGGACGGGGCAGGATACCGGGCTGCGTCGGTCGCGCATCCTGCTCAGACGATCAACGCGAAAGATCCGGATTCCGGCGCAGGAATTCGTCGGCGAATCGGTAGCCGGCGAGAAGCTCCGGTATCGGCCGACCGAGCATCGCGAGCGCCGCGTAGAGCGCCTCGATCGAGGCCAGCCCCTCGTCGGGATCCCGGAAGGTGAGACTACGCCGAGGGTAGGCCGTCGCGAGCCGCGGCAGTCGGCGCAGGGTGAGTTCTCCGTCGCAAGTTGCGAGGAGCGCCGGCACGCGCCGCCAGGCGCAGTCGATCAGGAGGAGCGGGCGCCCGGCATCGAGCTCCGTGATCAGTTCGCCCTCGGCGTGCAGGAGAACGCGCTCTCCCACCGCGAACCGCCGGTCGTGCTTCCACGAGAGGAATCGCACCCCGGGAAAGCCGCGCACAGGCGTGAGCGAGCACTTCGCCGTCGACTCGCGTGGATCGCGCAGGATCAAGACGTCGAGGCTCGCCTCGCTCGGAGCCGCGCTCGCGCGAGGCCTGTCGTATTCGTCGGGCGCGGCCATCGGTGTTCGTTGTGGAGCGTGCGCGGAATGAGTTCGATCGGCGCGGTGTCGGATGTTCGTACCGAGATCCGGGCCGGACCAGCGGCTCGAGGCTTGGTGCGTACGGTTCTCCCGTCACGGCCGCTCCGATCGAGTCGCGCGGCTATGAACGTGAACGAGGCCGGGTCAGACCGGGACCGTGCTGCCGGAAACGATCGGAGCCCGCACGGCGATCGGCCGTGCGAGCTCCTGAGTGATACCACCTGAGTGATATCGACCGTCCGCGCCGCGCGCGTCGGATCAGTTGTTCGCGTAGTGCGCGTAGGCCTTGTTCGCCTCGGCCATCTTGTGGACCTGTTCCTTCCACTGGACCGACGAACCGGTGCCGTTGAAGGCGTCCACGAGTTCTTCCGAGAGCTTCTTGGCCATCGCCTTGCCCTTCTTCTTGCGGGAGTTGTCGATCAGCCAACGGATGGCGAGCGACTGCTGGCGCGCGCGCTTGACCTCGCGCGGAACTTGGTAGTTCGCGCCGCCGACCCGCTTGCTGCGGACTTCGACCATCGGGCGCACGTTCTCGATCGCCTTGGTGAAGATCTCGGCCGGATCCTGCACGTCGGGGAGCTTCTTGTGAGCCAGATCGATGGCGTCGTAGAAGATCCCTTGAGCCGTGCTGCGCTTACCGCCCCACATGAGCTTGTTGATGATCTTCGTCGCGAGCAGCGACTGGAACTTCGGATCCGGGCGCAGGAGTCGGGCGGTCGACGTGTAGTTGCGGGGCATGGGCTCGAGGAGTGCTGGGCGTGCGGCTGGACGAAGCTGAAGCGTGCGGCTGGGCGAAGAAGGAGGAGGGTTACGTCACTTCTTCGGGCGCTTCGCGCCGTACTTCGAACGCCCTTGCTGACGGCCGTCGACGCCCGAAGCGTCGAGGGTGCCGCGCAGGATGTGGTAGCGCACACCCGGGAGGTCGCGGACGCGACCGCCGCGCACGAGCACGACCGAGTGCTCCTGCAGGTTGTGGCCCTCGCCCGGGATGTAGCAGGTGATCTCCTTCTGATTGGAGAGACGCACCCGTGCGACCTTGCGCAGCGCCGAGTTCGGCTTCTTCGGGGTCTGCGTCTTGACGATCAGGCACACGCCGCGGCGCTGCGGGCACTTGTCGAGCACCGGAGACTTCGAGCGGTTCTGGACCGGCTTGCGGCCCTTGCGCACGAGTTGGTTGACGGTAGGCATTCGGATCTCGGTCGGAGGCTCGGCGGCGCCGCAACGGAGTTGCAGCACGGGTCGGGGGAGGGACCGGTCAACGGTCCTCGCGGGGGGCAAGGAGTCTACCGGCGCAGTGCGATCGGTCAAGGACCTCGGCGGAGTCGCGTCCACCGAGATCCGGGGTTTCGGAGCAGACCGGGACCCGAGGGCCACGGCTGTGCGAGGTTGTGAAGCACGAACGGGGTCAGCGCCGCGGAACGGCGCTGAGGGTGTCGGAGAGCGCTCTCACCGAACGGGTTCGGACCCGCCGCATCAGTCAGAGCGCCGGTTCGGACCCGCCACTCGTGCAGAGTGCGGGTCCGAACCCGCCCATCAGTCGACGTCGTCGCCGAGGTTGGCAGCGGCGTTCCCACGCGGCGCGCTGGGCGCGACGCTGGAGCCACCGCCGTCGGAGCCCGTGGCCGCGAGGACCATCCCGGCGGCCGCGCGTTCCGCGTCGAGGCTGTTCGCGAGCAGCGCGTCGAGATCGTCGATCGGCGCACGCGGACCGGCGGCCGAACCCATGCCACTGCCCATGTCACCGAAGTCGATGTTCTTCTTGACGCGGGTGCGGTAGTGGTCGCGGAAGCCGGTGCCCGTCGGGACCATGTGCCCGAGGATGACGTTCTCCTTGAGGCCGACGAGGTAGTCGCGACGGCCCGCGATCGCGGCCTCCGTGAGAACCTTCGTCGTCTCTTGGAAGCTCGCCGCGGAGATGAACGACTCCGACGACAGCGACGCCTTCGTCACGCCGAGGAGCAGCGTCTCGCCGGAAGCCGGCTTCTTGCGCTCCTTCTTCAGGCGCTCGTTCTCGCGCTTGAAGCGGAACTTGTCGACGACGGCACCCGGCAGGAAGTCCGAGTTGCCCGGGTCGCGCACCTGAATCTTGCGCGTCATCTGCGCCAAGATGATCTCGATGTGCTTGTCGTCGATCGTCACCGACTGGCTGCGATAGACGTTCTGGATCTCCTTGAGGAGGTAGTCGAGGACCGGGTCCTCGCCGCGGATCCGCAACAGATCGTGCGGATCGAGCGGGCCGTCGACGAGCGCTTCGCCGGCGCGCACTTCGTCGCCCTTGTGGACGCGCAAGTGCTTGCCCTGCGGCACCGAGTGTTCGTGCTCTTGGAGCACTTCACCCTTCGTTCCGAGCGCCTTGACGATGATCGTGCGCTTGCCGCGCTTCTTGTCGCCCAGCTCGATGATGCCGTCGATCTCGGCCGTGACGGCCGGTTCCTTGGGACGACGAGCTTCGAAGAGCTCGGTGACCCGCGGCAGACCGCCCGTGATGTCCTGCGTACCCGACGCTTCGCGCGCCGTCTTCGCGATGAGGTCACCGGCAAGAATCTTCTGGCCGTCGTCGACTTCGATGTACGCGCGTTCGGGGATCGGATAGATCGCGAGCGGCGTGCCGTGCTTGTCGTCGAGGACGAGCTGCGGGTGCAGGTCGCCCTTGTGTTCGATGACCTGCTTGCGGATCGAGTCGCGACGCGCGTCGCGCTCGGTCTTCAAGGTCTTCCCTTCCTTGAGGTCTTCGTAGCGGATCGTGCCGCCGAACTCCGCGAGGATCGGAACGTTGTGCGGGTCCCACTTGCAGAGGACGTCGCCGCCCTTCACCTGGGCACCGTCGACGACGAGCATTTCCGCGCCGACCGGGATCGCGAGGCGGTCGATCTCGCGGTCGCGAGCATCCATCAGCGCGACTTCACCGTTCCGGTTCAGCACGACGAACTTGCCGGACGCGTTCTTCACGACCTTCAGGTTCGTGAAGGCCACGCGGCCTTCGCGCTTGACCTTACGTTCAGATTCCTCGACCGACCGGCTGGCCGTGCCACCGATGTGGAACGTCCGCATCGTGAGCTGCGTGCCCGGCTCGCCGATCGATTGCGCGGCGATGATGCCGACCGCGAGTCCGCGTTCGGCCAGAGTGCCGCGGGCGAGGTCCATCCCGTAGCAGCGTGCGCACGTGCCGAGAGAGGCCTCGCAGGTCAGAGCACTGCGCACCTTGATCTTGTCGTAGCCGAGCTTCTCGAGCCGTTCGGCGATGTCTTCGGTGATGACTTCGTTCTCGCGAACGATCACCTCGTCGTTGACGAAGTCCATGATCGTGTCGCGAGCGACGCGGCCCTTGATGCCCTTGGCGAGCGAGACGGCGACCTTCTCGCCCTTGTACACGACGCCCTTGTGGACACCGTTCAGGGTGCCGCAATCCTCCATCGTGATGACGACGTTCTGCGCGACGTCCGTCAGCTTGCGCGTCAGATAGCCGGCATCAGCCGTCTTGAGCGCCGTGTCGGCCAACCCCTTCCGCGCGCCGTGGGTCGAGCTGAAGTACTCGAGCACCTTCAGGCCTTCGCGGAAGTTGGCCTTGATCGGCGTCTCGATGATCTTGCCGGACGGCTTGGCCATCAGACCGCGCATACCGCCGAGCTGGCGCACCTGGTCGATCGAGCCCCGGGCGCCCGACGTGACCATGCAGTAGATCGGGTTCACGTAACCGGTCTTCTCGTCGAAGTCCTCACGCAGCACGATCATGAGCTCTTCGCCGACGCGTTCGCGTGCGTGCGTCCAGTGGTCGACGATCTTCAAGTAGCGTTCGCCGCTCGTGATGATCCCCTTCTGGA
Source organism: uncultured Planctomycetaceae bacterium (assembly GCA_964552875.1). GTDB lineage: Bacteria > Planctomycetota > UBA1135 > UBA1135 > JAEUHZ01. Next base: position 6,324 of record CAZKIY010000089.1, on the reverse strand, counting down.
AGGCCTTCTCGACCTTGTCGATCTCCTTCTGCGTGTCGACGAGGATCTTGCCCTTCGTCGCCGGGATGCGGATGTCGTCCTTGCCGAACGAGAGACCCGCGCGCGTCGCGGCCTTGAAGCCGAGGTCCTTGAGATCGTCGAGCAGCTTCAGCGTCGCATCGCGACCGAGCAGACGGTGGCAGTCCGAGATCAGTTCCTGGACGCCCTTCTTCGTGAGCTCGTAGTTGTAGAAGTACATCCCCGCGGGAAGGATGTCGTTGAACAGCGCGCGTCCCACCGTGGTGGTGATCGAGACACGCTTGCCACCTTCCGGGGATTTGCCGCCTTCCGGGGCCTTGCCACCTTCCGGGGACTTTTCCGTGTCCTGGATCTTGCCGTCCTCACCGATCGCGACGGGCGGTTGGCTCGGGTGCTGCTTGACGAGCACGCCGGGCTCCATCCGCACCTGCACGGCGCGGTGCGTGCGCGTGTCGTTGTGCCCGTAGGCGAGGAAGAGCTCCTGCAGCGAGCCGTAGCGCTTCGGCGTCTCCTTCGAGACCGTCGGCGACTTCGTCAGGTAGTAGAGCCCGAGGACCATGTCCTGCGACGGCGAGATGATCGGCGCGCCGTTCGCGGGCGAGAACACGTTGTTCGTCGACAGCATGAGCGTCGACGCTTCGATCTGCGCCTCGTACGAGAGCGGCAGGTGGACGGCCATCTGGTCACCGTCGAAGTCGGCGTTGAAGCCGCCGCACACCAGCGGGTGCAGACGGATCGCGTTGCCCTCGATGAGCACCGGCTCGAACGCCTGGATACCCATGCGGTGCAGCGTCGGAGCGCGGTTCAGGAGCACCGGGTGGTCGCGGATGACCTCCTCGAGGATGTCCCACACCTCTTCGTCGCGCCGCTCGAGCATGCGCTTCGCGGACTTGATCGTGTCGGCGAGCGAGAGCTCCTTGAGGCGGCGGATGATGAACGGCTGGAAGAGCTCGAGGGCGACCTTCTTCGGCAGACCGCACTGGTGCAGGCGCAGTTCCGGACCGACGACGATCACGGAACGCGCGGAGTAGTCGACGCGCTTGCCGAGCAGGTTCTCGCGGAAGCGACCCTGCTTGCCCTTGATCATGTCCGTCAGGGACTTGAGCGGGCGGTTGCTGCTGCCGAGGACCGGACGGCGGCAACGGCCGTTGTCGAACAGCGCGTCGACCGACTGTTGGAGCATCCGCTTCTCGTTGCGGATGATCACTTCGGGCGCGTTGAGGTCGAGCAGCTTCTTCAACCGGTTGTTGCGGTTGATGAGGCGGCGGTAGAGATCGTTCAGGTCGCTCGTCGCGAAGTTGCCCGAGTCGAGCAAGACGAGCGGGCGCAGATCCGGCGGGATGACCGGGATGACGTCGAGCACCATGTACTCGGCGCTCTGCGAAGAGTCGCGCAGCATCTCGACGGTCTTCAACCGCTTGATGATGTCCTTGATCTTCTGCTTCGACTTCGTCGAGAGCAGCTCCTCGCGCAACTCCTCCGAGAGCTTCTGGAGGTCGAGCTTCCGCAGCATCTTCTTGACGGCTTCGGCGCCCATGTCGGCGTCGAACTCGCTGCCGTACATGGCGCGCGCCTGACGGAATTCGTCTTCGGTCAAGAGCTGCATCGGCTCCAACTTCGTGTCGCCGGCATCGACGACCACGTAGTCCTGGAAGTAGATGACGCGCTCGAGGTTCGACACCTTCATCCCGAGCAAGTTGCCCAGGCGCGAAGGCATCGCCTTGAAGAACCAGATGTGCGCGACGGGCGCGGCCAGGTTGATGTGGCCCATCCGCTTACGACGCACGCGGCTGTGCGTGATCATCACGCCGCACTTGTCGCAGACGATGCCCTTGTGCTTGATGCCCTTGTACTTGCCGCAGAAGCACTCCCAGTCCTTCTCGGGCCCGAAGATGCGCTCGCAGAAGAGGCCGTCGCGCTCCGGGCGATACGTCCGGTAGTTGATGGTCTCGGGCTTCTTCACCTCGCCGTAGGACCAAGACCGGATGTCCTCCGGGCTGGCCAGCGAGATCGTGACGCTGCCGTAGTCGTTGACGCGGTTGTACATCAGGTCGGCCATGGGAATCTCCTCAGCGACTCCAAGCGTCGTGCTGGCTCAAACGGTCTTGCTGGCTCAAAGCGTCTTGCTCGATCGACGCGCAGTGGTGGGTCAACGCGCAGTGGTGGCTCAACGCGTCATGGTGGCTCAACGCGTCATGGTGGCTCAACGCGTCATGGTGGCTCAACGCGTCGTGGTGAATCCAAGCGTCGTGCGGGATCAAAGTGTTGTCGTGGCCTTCTTGTGGAGCTGCATGTTGAGCCCCAAGCCCTTGATCTCGTTCGTCAACACTTCGAAGGACACGGGCGTGCCCGGTTCGAGGATGTTCAGGCCCTTGACCATCGATTCGTAGATCTTGGTCCGGCCGTCGACGTCGTCCGACTTCACGGTCAGCTGCTCCTGGAGGATCGCTGCCGCGCCGTAGGCTTCGAGCGCCCACACTTCCATCTCGCCGAAGCGCTGACCGCCGAAGCGCGCCTTGCCGCCGAGAGGTTGCTGCGTGATGAGGCTGTACGGCCCCGTCGCGCGCGCGTGCACCTTCTCGTCGACGAGGTGGTGCAGCTTCAGCATGTACATCACGCCGACGGTGACCTTCTGCTCGCACGCGACGCCCGTGCGCCCGTCGAACAGGGTGAACTTGCCGCTGCCGGGCAGGCCGGCCTCGATCAGGGTCTTTTCGATCTCCTCTTCCTTCGCGCCGTCGAACGCCGGCGTGCAAGCACGGATGCCGAGCTTGCGGCAGGCGAGGCCGAGGTGCGTCTCGAGGATCTGTCCGACGTTCATCCGGCTCGGCACGCCGAGCGGGTTGAGCACGATGTCGACCGGCGTCCCGTCCTCGAGGTACGGCATGTCCTCGACCGGGCAGATCTTGCTGATCACGCCCTTGTTGCCGTGGCGTCCGGCCATCTTGTCGCCGACGGACAGGTTCCGCTTCGTGGCGACGTAGACCATCACCTTCTCGAGCACGCCGGTCGGCAGTTCGTCACCGCGCGAAAGACGGTTGACGACCTTGTTCTTCTCGGCCTCGCGGGCCTCGATGCGAGCCGTGTACTCGTTGATCGCGCCCAGGGCTTTCTCGCGCTTTTCCTTCTGCGCGAAGTCCTCGGCGGCACGCTGACAGAGCAGCTTGACGCGACGCAGTTCGTCGTAGGTCGCCGTGTCGTCGATCGTCGCGGGCTTGTTCGTGAGCTCGTCGACGATGTCGGTTCCCAGCGCGACCTTGACCTCGCGCAGCATGCCGACCGTGTTGTCGCGCAGCGCCTTCAGGAAGTCTCGTTCCGCATCGCGGATGACGCCCAGCGCCTTGGTTCGTTCGGCGTCGGTCAGGTTGACGCGACGGCTGTACTTCTGAGCGTCGATCACGACCCCGCGCGTGCCCGGAGGCATCGTGAGGCTCGCGTTCTTCACGTCCACGCCGGCCTTGCCGAAGATCGCGTGGAGCAGTTTCTCTTCCGGCGTCAGCTCGCTCTTCGACTTCGGAGCGACCTTGCCGACCAGGATGTCACCGGCTTCGACGAACGTCCCGATGCGCACGATGCCGGCGTCGTCGAGGTTCGACAGCGCCTTCTCACCCACGTTCGGGATGTCGCGCGTGAACTCTTCCTTGCCGAGCTTCGTCTCGCGGATCTCGACCTCGTACTCCTCGATGTGGATCGAAGTGAACGTGTCGTCCTGGACGAGGCGCTCGGACACGAGGATCGCGTCCTCGTAGTTGAAGCCGTCCCAGGGCATGAACGCGACGAGCAGGTTCTTGCCCAGAGCGAGCTCGCCCAACGAAGTGGACGCGCCGTCGGCGAGCAGTTGACCCTTCTTGACGGTCTGTCCTTCTTGGACCACCGGTCGATGGTTCTGCGTAGTCCGCTCGTTCATGCCGCGGAACTTGGTCAGCTCGTATTCCTCGTCGTCGACGACGATTCGGCGGCTGTCCGCGTACTTCACGACGCCCGGCTTCTTGGCGTAGACCGGCAGACTCGAGTTGCGCGCGACGGCGAGCTCCATGCCCGTGCCGACGACCGGGATCTCCGGACGCAGGAGCGGAACGGCCTGCCGTTGCATGTTCGAACCCATCAACGCGCGGTTGGCGTCGTCGTGTTCGAGGAACGGGATGAGCGCGGCGGAGACGCCGATGATCTGGTTCGGCGCCACGTCGACGTAGTCGACCTCGTTCGGCGGAACTTCGATGTTGTCGCCGTTGCGGCGCGCGAGGACGCGATCACCCGCGAGCACGTTGCCGGGCCCTAGCTCGACGTCGGCCGGAGCCATGACGAGCCCGCTCTCCTCGTCGGCGCGCAAGTACTTGACCTCGTCGGTCAGCTTGCCGTCCTTGATGCGGCGGTACGGCGCGGTGAGGAAGCCGTATTCGTCGAGTCGCGCGTAGATCGCGAGCGAGCTGATCAGGCCGATGTTGCTGCCTTCCGGCGTCTCGATCGGGCACAGGCGCCCGTAGTGCGACAGGTGCACGTCGCGCACGTCGAACCCGGCGCGCTTCCGGTTCAAACCACCCGGCCCGAGGGCCGAGAGGCGACGCTCGTGCGTGAGCTGGCTGAGCGGGTTCGCTTGGTCGACGACCTGCGAGAGCTCGCTGCGGCCGAAGAAGTACTCGACCGCGCTGGAGAACGTCTTCGAGTTGATGAGCGTGCGCGGGCTGACCGACTCGGCCCCCGCGTCCATGTTCATGCGCTCTTGCGCGGTGCGACGCAGCTTGAGCAAGCCCTTGCGGAACTCGTCCGCGGCCAACTCCGCGATCGTGCGCACGCGGCGGTTGCCGAGGTTGTCGATGTCGTCGACCTCGCCCTTGCCCTCGCGCAGATCGACGATGTACGCGATGCAGTGGATGAAGTCGTCGGCCTGGAGGACCTGGATGTCCTCGTCCGTCGTGAGCCCGAACTTGCGGTTCAGGCGGAAACGGCCGACGCGACCGAGGCGATAACGCTGGGCATCGAAGAACTTCTCGTGGAAGAGCTCGCGGGCCTTCTCGAGCTGGACCGGGTTGCCCGGGCGCAAGCGGCTGTAGATCTTGAGGAGCGCTTCTTCGTGGCTCTTCGTCGGGTCCTCGTGCAACGAGTTGACGATGAGCATGTCGATCGTGCGCGGGTCCGCGTCGATGACCTCGACCTCGGCCAAGTCACTGCCGGAGATCTCGAGCGCCGAACTCTCGGGGATCGGCATGCCCGATCGCACGAGAACTTCACCCGTCTTCAGGACGACGATGTCGCCGACGGCGATCTTGTCCGTGATGTTCTTCGCGAACGTGTTCGCCGTCTGCGTCTTGTTCTTCTTGACGACTTCGGTCTTGTAGAAGCGGCGCAGGATGTCGCGGTCGGTCGACAGCGACTCGGACAGCGCGCGCAAGAGCGTCACCGCCGAGAACTTGCCCGACTGGTCGATGCGGACCGAGAGCGTGTCCTTCTTCGTGACGTTGATCTCGACCCACGAGCCGCGCTCCGGGATGATCCAGCACGAGTGCAGCTTGCGGTTGTCACCCGCGGTCGACTGGTCGTAGCTGAAGTCGACGCCGGGCGAGCGGTGGAGCTGGCTGACGATCACCCGCTCCGAACCGTTGATGATGAACTCGCCGCCCCCGACCATGATCGGGATCTCGCCGAGGTACACCTCTTCCTCGACCGGTTCGGGCTTGATCAGGCGCAGGCGCACCTTGAACGGATACCCGTACGAGAGACGCAGCTTGCGACACTCGTCGATCGTGTAGCGCGGACGCCCGAGCTCGTAGCCGACGTACTCGAGGCACATCGTCTTGTCGTACGAGTAGATCGGGAAGACCTCGCGCAAGAGCGCTTCGAGTCCCTCGATCAGTCGTTGCGACTGCGGTAGTTCCGCGGCCAGGAACTGGTGGTAGGCGAGCGTTTGGATCTCGACGAGATCGGGGAGCTCGACGATGGCCGGGTAACGGCCGTACCGGCGCACGGGGGCGTGGGTCTGGGTCATGGGCGGTGGCGGCGAGAGGCGCGGGACGGTTCGATGTGGTGACGACACACCGTGGATCCCGGATTCGGCTCTCGACCTGGTGGGCTCGACCTAGGGGACTCGACCTGAAGGAGGGCTCGAACCGCGCGCGGACGCGGGCCGGGCCTGAGGAACACGCGACGCGAAGGACGCGTGAAAGGGCGGATGCGACGCGGACTCGAGACGAGCGCGCGTCGAGCGAACGGAGACGGACGGCGACGAAGGGAGCCGATGGGCAAGCGGCTGGAGGTCAGGGAGGACGGGCTCAGTCCACGCGCGACACGCAGGCGGGTCGAAGTGGCGAC
>CAZKIY010000088.1:9078-14074 GCA_964552875.1 uncultured Planctomycetaceae bacterium | reverse complement strand
AACCGATCATCGCCGCGCCTATCGCGCTCGTGATGTGGTCGTAGCCCGGCGCGATATCGGTCACGAGCGGACCGAGCGTGTAGAACGGTGCCTCTTTGCACAGCTTCAGCTGCAGATCCATGTTCTCGCGGATCTTGTGCATCGGGACGTGGCCCGGACCTTCGATCATCGTCTGGACGTCGTACTTCCAGGCGACGTCGGTCAACTCGCCGAGCGTTTCGAGTTCCGCGAACTGCGCGGCGTCGTTCGCGTCGGCGATGGAGCCCGGCCGCAGACCATCGCCCAGGCTGAACGACACGTCGTAGCGCGCGAGGAGTTCGCAGATCGCCTCGAAGTGCTCGTACAGGAAGTTCTCCTTGTGGTGGTGGAGACACCACTTGGCCAGGATCGAACCGCCGCGACTGACGATGCCGGTCACGCGATCCTTCGTCAGGGGCACGTGCGCGAGCCTCACACCGGCGTGGATCGTGAAGTAATCCACGCCTTGTTCGGCCTGCTCGACGAGCGTGTCCATGAACGCCTTGATGTCGAGCTTCTCCGGCTTGCCATGCACTTTCTCGAGCGCTTGGTAGATCGGCACGGTCCCGATGGGCACCGGTGAGCAGCGCAGGATCCGCTCGCGCGTCGCGTGGATGTCGCGGCCCGTGGAAAGATCCATCACGGTGTCGGCGCCCCAACGGATCGCCCACTGGAGCTTCTCGACCTCCTCGTCGATCGACGAGCGCACGGCGCTGTTGCCGATGTTCGCGTTGATCTTCACCAAGAATCGACGACCGATCAGCATCGGTTCGAGCTCTTCGTGATTGCGGTTCGCGGGCAGGATCGCGCGACCCGCGGCGATCTCCGCACGCACGATTTCGGGCTCGACGTGCTCGCGCGCGGCGGCGAAGGCCATCTCCTCGGTCACGATGCCGCGCCGCGCGTAGTGCATCTGGCTGAAGTTCCGATCGCCGCGTGCGACGCGTCGCGCGACCCACGGTGCGCGCAATTTCGGAAGTCCGGCCGAGGTGTCCGCGAGGTGCGGTCCCGTCGTGTCGTACAGATCGAGCGGCGGCTCGCCCCCGGCGAGGTGGATGCGCCGTTCGGGGACGTGCAGCGTTTCTCCCGCGTGCACGATGGTGCGATGGATCTTGTGTGCGCGCGGCGTGGCCGCGGTATCGGTCTCGACGATTCCGTCCATGAGCGTTTCCTACGCCGGTACGACCCGGATCAGGTTCGAGGGGTGCTTCTCAGGCGACATCGACCTCGATGGCGCCGCCCCCAGCCCTTGTGATGAAGCGCGCAGTCTAGCAGTCCGTGGTGAAAATCACGTCGCGAGGCCGAGCACGCTCGAGCGATGCAAGAAAGGCGACGGGAAGACGGCGGAGGTGGCCTCCATGGCCACTGAGCACGACTTCACTAGGCTGACGCCGCAGCGCTCGAGCGTGCTTGGTCGCAGTAGTGACTTTCACCGCGGGCTGCTCGTCCACGCGCGGAGGATCGTCAGCGCGAGCGCCGTTTCGTGCCGTCGCGCGCGGCGTCGGCTGCGGCACGGAGCGCCGCTCGCTCGTGGTCGACGATGCGCCAGAGGTACCAACTCGCGACGCTCCGCAGCGGCGCCCAGATCGCGCCGCGCGCTTCCAGCACCTTCGGAGCAGGTCGCTCGCTCCGTTCGTCGAGAATGCGCAACCCCTCCTGGAGTCCGAGATCGCCCGGTGCGAGCACGTCGAGGCGCCCGAGTCGAAAGAGGAGGAACATCTGCGCGCTCCACACGCCGATGCCGCGCACCTCGACGAGTTCCGTGATCACGGCCGGATCGGCGCGTCGCGCGATGCTCGCGAGGCGGAGGCGTCCGTCCAGAGCGCGCGCCGCGAGATCGCGCAGCGCCGCCGTCTTCGCCGTCGAGAGTCCGGCTCCGCGCAGTGCCGGATCGGGCAGGCGCGCGATTTCCTCGGGTTCGGGGAATCGCGTTCCCGGCGTCAACGCGCACACGCGACCGTGGATCGTCTCGGCTGCTCGCGTCGCGAGTTGTTGGAACACGATGGCTCGCGCGAGCGCTTCGTAGTGCGTGCCGCGGCCGCGTGCCCCATCGGGAAAACCGGGGAACGGGGGCAGACGTCGGATCCAAGCGCCGAGACGGGGGTCGCTACGTGCGAGTGCGGCGACCTGTGCGCGCGTGGGCTTCAAAAAGTGCAGCCGGATGCAACGCGCGTTCGTGAGAAACACCGACGCCCCGAATCAAGGTTTCGGGGCGCGGTTACTGGGCTCGCGGGTGACACGTGAGTCCGGACCAAAAACGAAGCGGAATCACTCCTCTTCGACGTCCTCCTCTTCGTCGTCGTCGTCATCGTCGTCGTCGTCGAGGTCGTCTTCCTCGTCGTCGTCCTCGTCTTCGTCGTCGTCTTCGTCTTCATCCTCGTCGTCGTCATCGTCGTCGTCGGGGTCCAAGTCGAACTCGAGATCGCCCTCCGCCTCGTTGGACGCGAAGGTGGTGAGCAGGGGGCGGTCAGCGAGAGGATCGCCGAGTCCGGGCTCGAGCAGAGTCGTCGCGGAGTTGCTCGACGCTGCGAGAACTCGCGGGAGGCGAACAAAGGGCCGCATGGGAGTCGTGGGTCGGTCGGGGTGACGTGGTCGGGGGCAAGCGCACGGCTGCACGAGCGCAGCAGCGGTCCCGGGCGGGGCGAGGCACACGCCTCCCCCCGTTGGGCTCATCCTTTTCCGTGGGAACTTCGGGCTAGGCAAGGAAAAAAAGTGCGAGCCCTGCGGGTGTTCGGTCCGCTTGTGTCCCCCTTTCGGCACCGCTAGGTTCTCGCCGCTCGAACGATCGACGAAGAGCTGCGCGGACGTCGCGCCGACCGGCACCACTCAGAGGCCCTCTGCCATGACCCCGACGATGAACTCGCGCCACGCCGCCGTGCGTGCCATTTCCACGGACGCGACCCACACGGCCTCCCCGGATCGCGGCCCGGTGCGCATTCGCTTGCCCGAACTGTTCGGCAGCCTCGTCTTCAGTGATCACGCGCAGCGCTCGCGTCTCCCGAAGAGCGTGTACGCAGCCCTGCGTCGGACCATCGAGCAGGGTGAGGCGCTCGATCCGCGGATCGCCGACGCCGTCGCGAACGCGATGAAGGATTGGGCCATCGAGCACGGCGCCACGCACTTCTCGCACTGGTTCCAGCCGATGACCGGGCTCACGGCGCAGAAGCACGATTCGTTCCTCACGCAGACGAGCGACGGGCGCGCGATCCTCGAGTTCTCGGGGAAAGAGCTGATCAAGGGCGAACCCGACGCGAGTTCGTTCCCCTCGGGCGGCATCCGCGTGACGTTCGAGGCGCGCGGTTACACGGCCTGGGATCCGACTTCGCCCGCGTTCCTGCGTCGCACGCCGAACGGCGCGACGTTGTGCATTCCGACCGCGTTCGCGAGCTGGACCGGCGAAGCGTTGGACATGAAGACGCCGCTCCTGCGGTCGTGCGAAGCGATCTCGAAAGTCGCGGTGCGCTTGCTCCACCTCATCGGTGAGCGCGCCGTCTCGAAAGTCCACATCACGTGCGGGCCCGAGCAGGAATACTTCCTCATCGAGCGTCAGCTCTTCGTCCTCCGGCCCGACCTCGTCGCGACGGGACGTTCGTTGTTCGGTGCCAAGCCGCCGAAAGGACAGGAACTCGAGGACCACTACTTCGGCGCGATCAGCCAGCGCGTCCTCGCGTTCATGATGGACCTCGAGACGGAGCTGTGGCAGCTCGGTATCCCGATCAAGACGCGTCACAACGAGGTCGCGCCCAGTCAGTTCGAGCTCGCGCCGATCTTCGAGCACGTGACGGTCGCGGCCGACCACAACATGCTGACGATGGAAGTCTTGAAGGAGGTGGCCGAGCGGCACGGGCTCACGTGCCTCCTCGCCGAGAAGCCTTTTGCGGGCGTGAACGGATCGGGCAAGCACAACAACTACTCGTTGGCGGACGACACCGGTTCGAACCTGCTCGAGCCGGGTAACACGCCGCACGACAACCTGAAATTCATGGTGTTCCTGTCCGCGATCGTGCGGGCGGTGGATCTGCACCAGGACCTCTTGCGCGCGTCCGTCGCGACGGCGGGCAACGACCACCGACTCGGCGCGAACGAGGCACCGCCGGCGATCGTGTCGATCTTCGTCGGTACGCAACTCGAAGACGTGATCCTGAGTCTCGTCGAAGGGCGTGCCCCGAAGTCCTCGACCTCGGGCAAGGAATTGCGCCTGGGCGTGAACACGCTTCCGCCGCTCCCACGCGACCAGAGCGATCGCAACCGCACGAGCCCGTTCGCGTTCACGGGCAACAAGTTCGAGTTCCGCGCCGTCGGTTCCAGCCAGTCGATCGCGTGGCCGAACACGATCTTGAACACGATCGTCGCCGAGAGCATCGAGTGGATGGCGATCGAGATCGAGAAGCGCGGGGGCGCCGGCGATCGACGCGACGTGATCCAAGCGCTCGTGCGTGAGATCTTCACCAAGCACAAGCGCATCCTGTTCAGCGGCGACAACTACTCCGCGGAATGGGTCCAGGAAGCCGAACGTCGCGGGCTCTTGAATCTGCGCGACACGCCGTCGGCCCTCGCGAACGTGGCTTCGCCCACGAACGCTCAGCTGTTCGAGCGCTTCGCGGTGTACAGCCAGCGCGAGCTCGAAGCGCGCGCGACCGTCATGAACCAAGCCTACTCGCATCGCCTCTCGGTCGAGGCGCTCTCCATGCGCGACATCGCGCAGACGATGGTCATGCCGGCGGCGTTCGCGGCGCAGAAGCGGGTCGCCGACTCGATCGCCAGCGTCCTCGTCGTCAACCCGCAGGCGGATCTGCGCGCGCAGAAGGAACACCTGTCCTCGATCACGGAATGCTTGAACCGCCTGCGCGGCGGCATCGGAGAACTCGTCAAAGCACGCCATCACGCCGAGGAGGCGAAGGGGGGCCCGAACGAAGTCGCGTGCGCGTTCCGCGAGGAAGTCGTGCCGGCGATGGTCAAGGTCCGCGAGGCTGCCGAC
>CAZKIY010000088.1:0-8978 GCA_964552875.1 uncultured Planctomycetaceae bacterium | reverse complement strand
GCGCTCGCGCTCTGGTGCGCGAGCGGGTGCACGCGCGAAGTGCGCGTGGGGCTCTTGGACGAAGAACCCCGCGTCCAGGGTCATCGATCCAGCACGAGCGACGCGGAAGTCGGCGCTTGGACATGGAACTATCCGAACGGCCTTCCGCGCGAGCGCGGCGATTACGTCGATGGCTTGCGCGTCGGCACGTGGACCCAATGGTGGTCGAACGGCGAGAAACGCTCCGAGGGTGAGCGCCGGCCGGACTCCGCGACCAAGACGAGCCCACGTCACGGGCCGTGGACCTATTGGCACGCGAACGGCGTGATCGAGGCGCGCGGTGTCCACGACCGCGGTCGGCGCAGCGGCGTCTGGGAATACTCGATCGACGACGGTAGCCTCGACGGAGATCGGAGCGGGCTCTACCACGACGACGCCCGGATCGCTGACGGATGAGCACGAGCGAGCTCTCGACCGCGCCGATCGGAGTGCTGTGGACGAACCTCGGCACGCCCGACGCCCCGCGTCCGCGCGAGGTGCGTCGCTACCTGCGGCAGTTCCTCACGGATCGACGAGTCGTGGACTTGAACCCGGTTCTGTGGCGGATCCTCCTCGAACTCGTGATCCTGCCGCGCCGCGGTCGGGCGTCGGCCGAGGCGTACGAGTCCGTGTGGACGAGCGCGGGTTCACCGCTCCTCGCCAACGCCCGCGCGCAAGCTACGGGGCTCCAGAGCGAGCTCGGCGCGAAGTACCGCGTCGCGGTCGCGATGCGCTACGGCAACCCATCGATCGCGGCTGCGATCGAGGAACTCCTCGACGCGGGCTGTGAGCGTCTCGTGCTGCTCTCCGCGTTCCCCCAGTACGCCAGCGCCACGACGGGGAGCGCGGTCGAGGAAACGTTCCGCGTCCTCGGACGCCAGCGCGCGATCCCGGCCCTCGCGGTCGCGCCGCCGTATCCCACGGAGCCGGGGTACCTCGACGCCTTGGCCGCGACGGCGCGCTCCGCCACGGCGGGAAGGGCGATCGCGCACTGGATCTTTTCCTTCCATGGGATCCCTGTCCGCTATGCCAGCGCTGGCGATCCCTATCCGATTCAGTGCGCGGCCACGGCGCGCGGGCTGGCCGCGCGCCTCGGGCTGGGCGACGCGGATTGGAGTCTCACTTGGCAGTCTCGTTTCGGGCGGGAGCCGTGGCTCGAGCCGGCCACGGACGTCGCCGCGGTGGCGCGTGCACGCTCCGGCGGCACGCTCGCGCTCATGGCTCCGGGCTTCACCGCGGATTGTCTCGAGACCCTCGAGGAACTCGGAATCCGGCTGCGCGACGATGTTCGTGATGGCGGAGCCGACCTGCTCCTCGTGCCCTGTCTGAACGCCGACCCGCTGTTCGTGCAGACGCTGGCCGGTTTGGTGCGCGAGTCCGCGCGGGGCTGAGGGCGGGTAGGGACCCACTCGACACGGCCGACCTCGGCCCGGCTCGAGGCGAACCCCCGAATCGCATCGAGGTGGTAGCGGTGAAGGGATTCGAACCCCCGACACATGGCTTATGAAGCCATTGCTCTAACCAACTGAGCTACACCGCCCGAAGGACCTCGAGAGACCGCGCCGAAGCCCAGCTCCCCCCCCCCCGCCGTTGCCGGAGGGCGAGGGAACCTATCCGACGCCCCGAAGGTGGTCAAGATGACGGGAATTGGGCTCCCCTCGAAGAAGATCAGAGATTTCCAAGCGGTGAGGGTCAGAAAGCGCGTTTGAGAATGTGAAGGGTTCGGCGATCACCTCACGGTGCGCGGCCGGGCTCACCGAGCGCTGGAATCCATCCGGAAACGCCCCCTCTTCACGGAGGAAGGCTGGTCCGGCTACTGGCGCAAGGGGGATCCGAGAGAGTCGAAAAAGCGCCTGTCTGTCCGGACAGGCGCTTTCTTCTTAGCTGGACTCTTTTCAGGGTCTCTTTTCAGTTCAGGGCCTCTTTCCAGGCCTTCTGGCGCGCAGACCGGGCCCACGCGAACGGTCCCCGACCGAAGGGTAGTCTCCCGCGCTCGAGGGCGTCGCGGCCCGGCCTTCAGGCCGTGTGGTAGGTCAGTTGGCGGGGCAACACGCTGCCCGTGGCCTCGTCGTACGCCAGACACGTTTCGATCGGCCGCGAATAGAGGTGCAGGGAAATCCCGGCGCGCCCATCGGCCGGCCGCACGAGGTGGAGCGCGATGTCGTCGTCGATGTACGCGACCTTGCCGGCCTCGTAACCGCGCGCACCGGTGGCCCGCAGCGGTCCCGTGGCGCGCGCTCCCGGCCATTCGTACTGCAACTCCTCGATGCGCCCCTCGAGCACGGCCATCCAACACTTCTGACCGGCGTGGTCGTGGATCGGGCTCGCGACGCCTGCGTCCCAACACAAGACGAGGAGTTCGTACGACTCCGTCCGACCGACGAGGTTGCGCGTGTAGCGACCGTCCGCGAAGTGCGCGAAGTTGCGCCAGTCCCCGTGTCGACGCGCGTAGTCGCCCAGGATCGCGGCGACGCGCGGACCGAGCGGGTCACGCTCGAACTCGGCGGTCAGCACGCGCTGGACCGCCGAGATCGGCGCCAGGTCGGCTTCCCGCGGGGCGCGAATTCCGTCCGCGTGCGTCATCGTGCGGCCTCGGGAACGGCGCCCAAGACTTGGGCCAAGGCTTCGATCGTTCGTTCGATGGAAGTGCGTGTCGTCGGCAACCCGATCGAGAAACGCAGGCTCGAGGTGGCACGCGCGCCCGGTGCACCCATCGCAGTGAGCACGTGGCTCGGAGTCGCGCCCGTCGCCGCGGACCCCGCGGCGACCGCGATGCCGCGCGCGCCGAGCGCGGCTTGCAGCTCGTGCCCCGCTCGACCGGGAAACCACACGTTGCGCGTGTTCGGGAGCGACGGGCCGAAGCCGTTGCGCTCGGCGTCGGGCACGAGGTCCTGGATACGTCGCACGAGTTCATCGCAGAGCGCGGCCTGGCGCGCGTGCTCGCCGGGAGCGTCCGCCAAGCGATCCTTCGCCATGAGTTCGAGCGCGCCCCCGAACGCGATCGTCGCGAATGTGTTCTCCGTCCCCCCGCGCTGGCCGCGTTGCTGGCCACAGCCGTGCACGAGCGGTTCGACGGCGACGCCGGAGCGAATCCACAAGAGGCCCGCGCCCTTCGGCGAGTAGAGCTTGTGTGCGGCGAGAGCCAGCATGTCACAGCCGAGATCCCGCACGTCGATCGGCACCTTGCCGAGTGCCGCGACGGCATCCACGTGCAATGGAATGCCGCGCGCGCGTGTGATCCGCGCGATCTCGCGAATCGGTTGGAGCACGCCGGTCTCGTTGTTCGCGAGCATCACCGCGACGAGGGCCGTGTCCGGTCGCAGCGCACGTTCGATGTCGGCCGGGTCCACCGCACCCGTCGTGCGCGGTGCGACGCGCGTCACGACGACCCCGCGCGATTCGAGCCACGCGGCCGTGGAGAGCACGGACTTGTGCTCGATCGCGGTGACGACGAGGTGGCGGCCTCGACTCGCCGCGAGCACGCCGAGCAGCGCGTGGTTGTTCGACTCGCTGCCCCCGCTCGTGAAGACGAGCTCGTCCTCCTCTGCGCCGAGCGCAGTCGCCGCCGCGACTCGTGCCGCGTCGAGCGCCTCACGGACCGCGCGACCACCCGGATGCGCGGCGGAACCGTTGGCGAAGTGGCCCGTCAGGAAGGGTAGAGCGTGCTCGAGGACCGCCGGGTGCACCGGAGTCGATCCGTTCACGTCGAGGTACGTCTCCGCTCCAGCCGGCCAGCGGTGCTGCATCTCGCCATTCTGCGCCTCCCATCGCGGGGGCGCGAGACCTGAAGGAGCGGATCAGGTCGAGGCGATGTTCACGACACCGCCGCGCGCCGAGGCGAAGAGGAGACAGGCCTCGTTCCCGGGGCCCTCGGGGGAATGCGGATCCCCGAGCGCCACGGGCGCATGGATGCTGTCCGGCGCATACCGCAGGTATTCGCCGGTCCGATGGTCTCCCAGCTCGTCGCGGTATCCGCCGGCCAGGACGAGCACTTCTTCGATGCCGACGTGGCGGTGCGGCGGGTAGCCGCATCCGGGGGACATGCGGATCAGCACGGCACTCTCGCGCGGTCCTTCGACGCCTTCGCCGGCGAAGAGCGGCGCCCAGGAGATGCCGCGGTGGCGCGTTGGACGCCATGGAAACGTCGCGTCGTCGATCTTTACCGTGAGCCCCGGAATCCGCATGGTACGCGACAGGATAGCGCGCTTGGGAAAGGAGCCTGCACTCGACGCCGCCGCGGCCCTCATCGACCTCGTGGTGCGCTCGACAGCACTCGCGGTGCGCGATCGAGTCGTGCTCGAAACAGCACTCGCGGCCGCGAGCACCGACTCCGGCGCGTTGTGGCGACTCGAGTCCGGGGGCGCCTGGCGACCGAGTGTCGAACGCGGTCGGCGCGGTGGACGCTTCGAGACGGAACGCGCCACGCGCCGCGCACTCGAATGCGACCCGCTCTTCCGTCTTCCGGGTTGCGCACTCGTGCGCGCGCAGATCGGTGACGCAGGCGTGGCTCTCCTCCTCGCGACCACGATCGACGAGGAGGCCGAGGACCGGCTCGAAGCGTTGCTCACCTGCATGCTCCTCGTCGAGCTCGCGAGCGGTGACTCGAACGGGCCGGAAGCGCCGCTGCCCGCGCGTCCCTCGCCGGGAGAACCGGGCCGCATCGAACACGACGTGCGCAATGCGTTGACCAGCCTGATGGCCACGCGTCAGGTGCTCGAACGGTTCGGCGCGGACCTCCCCCACACCGAGCGTCAGGCGTTCGACGAAGCCGTGCAGCGTGAGTGCGAGCGCACGGGGGCACTCGTGGCTCGCGGACTCCTCGGTCGCGCGGCTGCAGTCGAACTCGACATCGCCGCCGACATCGTGACGGCCGACGTCCTGGCGCTCGAGCGCGCCGAGGTCGAACGCTCGGGCGCCTGCATCCAACTCGGGATCGCGGACTCCGCTCGCGGACTCGTCCCAGTGTGCGGATCGGAGGCGTGGAGCCGCCTCGTGCGCAACTTGGTCCGCAACGCACTCGAGGCCGCGTCGCTCCGGAGCCCGGGCACTTCGATCTGCGTTCACCTCGGGACGAACGACGACCTGCTCGTGCTGCGGGTCGAGGACGATGCGGGAGGATTGCCGCACGAGGCTTTGGCCGCACTGTTCGAGGAAGGTTTCAGCTGCGGGAAAGCGCACGGAACGGGCCGCGGTCTGGCCGTGGTGCGCACTCTCGCACTCGCCGCGGGCGGTGGGTTCCATGTCCGCCGAAAGGCGGACGGCGCGCTCTTCGAAGTCTGGATACCCACGCAATTCCAGCCTGCGGGACAGACGCCCCGACCAGCGGAGGACGGAGAAAAAAAAGCACGAGGAGGGCTTCACCCCCCCGGAGGGCCGTGCAAAGATCCCGGCGTGGGCGACGCAAGTCGGCCACGGTGAGTCCCACCTAGAGGCCTTGCACTTTGCGAGCGGTGCTCGGCCCGGGAAGCTAGGTGGAAACTCCTCTCTCCCTCGGGCCGGAGGCCTCAAAAACCTCCGGCCCCCTTCGTATTTCGCGGGCGAGCGGGCGGGTCGGAGCGCGGGCCGCAACGGCGATTCCCGCGGATCGACGGGAAACGAACCGGTGCGTTCCGTTTCCCCTCGGCCGGTTCCCCTCGGCCGTTTCCCTTCGTCCATTTTCCTTCGTCCATCGCCAACCATTCGGCGACGCGGGGCGGGTGACCTCGATCTCCCTGTGGGCCCGATCTCCCTGTAGGCCCGATCTCCCTGTGCGCCCGATAGCCCTGTGTGCCCGATTGCCCTGTGTGCCCGATTGCCCTGTGCGCCCGATAGCCCTGTGTGCCCGATTGCACTGTGTGCTGATCGACGGTCGCCTGGCTGACGCCCGGCTCGGTGCGCACGAAGCCCACGTCCCTCGACGTCAGCGACCAGCGGCCCGGCTGCGTGGATCGTGAGTCGACCGCGCTCGACGCACGCACCTCGAGACCTGCGCCCCTCGCACTCGATGTCGACTCGTCGTGCTCGAAGATCGAGCGCGGCATCGAGACGCTGGGTTCGAAGAGCCTCGACGGCGGGAGCCTAGAGATCCCGTCCGACGGTGAGATGCGGGTGCCAACCTGCGCGTCGGACCTGCGCGCCGATCTCATTCACCCTCTCGACGAGTCGAGATCGCGCGCGGAGCAGACCGCGAACTGGGCCATGAATCGCGGGCACGTCGGACATGCGCGCCCCGTGCTGGGCGGGCGCTGCGTCAGCGGGATGGAGGCACGGTTGGATCGAGGGACAACGGCAGTCGACCTCTGACCGCGACGCTCGGCGGGCTGCAGGAACGCCGTGCGCGCACGCAGGCAGGGATGCCGTGATCGAAAAGAACATCCACCGATGCGATCTCGAGACGCCGCTATGCTGAGAACCAGGCGATGTCGGAATGACGTCGCACGCCCGACGGGCGGAGTCTTGTCCACTTCAACACGAGGTTCATCGATGAAACTGTCTCGGAGCGTGTGCGTCACGGGGATCAGCCTCGCGGCTCTCTCGAACTCGGCCTCGGCGCAGACCGCGCAGGCACTCGTGCGCGAAACCGACCTGGTCACAGGGCTTCCCGCGCACACCGTGACGTCGCTCGGCGACGTCGCAGTCAACAACGCGCATGGGTTCGGGGTGCTCCTCACGACCACCGACGGGATCACGGTCCTGTCGAGCGCGTGGGGCAACGCGGGTGACGCGCCGGGCGCCGTCCTCTTCAACGAGCAGAACAACATCGCGGGCTACGACCAGACTTCGTGGGAAGGCTTCTTCGGCATCGATGACACCGCACAGGTCGCGTACAGTCCGAGCTGCACCGTCACCGGCGGCGGCCCGACGGGTCTCGACTGCGCTTGGCTCGATGGCACCCCGATCGCTGTCGAGGGCCAGCCGATCTTGACCGTGCCGGGCAAGGTGTTCCGCTTCAACAGTCGCGTCGGCACGACCGCCGCGGGCGCGCCCTATTGGGTCGGCGGCATCAACGACGGAACCAGCGGAGCCAACGAAGGCGAAGGCCTCTTCCTCGGCGCGGCCCAAACGGCAGTGATCAAGACGGGCGATGCGTCACCCGCGCCGTTGACCTCGACGATCTCGAACGTCGATTTCGACGTGCGTTACTCGGCGCTCGGATCGCATTGGATCATGAACGTCGACACGACGGATGTCGCGGCGGGCGACGAGTGGATGCTCATCGACGGCGCGATCGCCACGTGCGCCGGCGGAGGCATGGTCGGCGAAGGTCAGGCGATTCCTGCCGCGGCGGGCGGCATCGGCGGCGAACTGTGGACGGCTACGTTCGGCGGGTTGGGCATCAACGAAGCGGGCGACCACGTCTACGAAGCCGACACGAGCGGCCCGACGGGTTCCGACGCCGTCATCGTCAAGAACGGCGTCATCACGTGGCGCGAGGGCCAAGTGGTCGACGGCCAGACGCTCCTCGCCGCGCCGTTGCTCCTGCACATGAACGAGAACGGTGACGTCGCGTTCGTGTGGAACACGGTCGGCAACTTCGAAGCGCTGTTCCTGAACGGGACGCTGATCCTCCTGGAAGGCGACGTCGTCGACTGGACGGGCGACGGTGTCGCCGATGCCGGCCACGTCGTCACGGACATCACCGGTAGCGCGAGTCAGATCGTGGGCGCGCGCTCGCCGAGCGGCGCGGTCGAGCTGTACGTCACCGCCGACGTCAACACGCCCGGCGGCGTCCTGGAGGCGTTGTTCCGGATCCGCGTGGGACCGACCGGCGGCGTTCCTTTCTGTTTCGGAGACGGCAGTGGATCGGCTTGCCCCTGCGGCAACACCGGCCTCGCGGGCAACGGCTGCGCCAGCTCGATCCAACCGAACGGTGGGAACTTGGCCTCCTCGGGCACATCGAGCATCGGCGCGGACACGCTCGTACTCCTCGGAACGGGCATGCCGAGCAGCTCGGCCCTCTACTTCCAAGGCACGACGCAGATCTCCTCCCCCTTCGGTGACGGTCTTCGTTGCGCGGGCGGAACGATCACTCGCCTCGGCACGAAGACGAACGATGGATCGGGCGCGAGCCAGTACCCCGTTCCGGGCGACCTGTCGGTCTCCGTGCGGGGCGGGTGCGTCGCCGGAGACATTCGCACCTACCAGTGCTGGTACCGCAACGCGGCGGCCTTCTGCACGCCCTCGACGTTCAACCTGACGAACGGTCTGAGCGTCACTTGGGGCGCGTGACATGGATGGACCTGTCAACCCGCGTTGACGGGTGCACTCGCTGATACTCGTTCGAGGCTCGGTCTCGCTTGGGCGAGTCCGAGCCACGACGGCATCTCAATGGGCACCCTCGACCGCGACACGGGTGAGCACAGGGGTCACAGAGAGCGCACGGACTCGATCTCTTCACGCGCGCGGAGGACCCGTCGAGAATTCACGGGCGACGTACCGCGGAAGCTGCGCCCGCGGCGTTCGAGAGCGTGTACGCTCGATCTCTTCACACGCTCTCGCGACGCGACGCGTCGCCACATGAATCTGAGAGCCCGAAGACTCGATTTCTTCAACGGCTCTCAGAGGAACGTGATCACCCACTCGTGCAGAGTGGGACTCGACTCGACGATCTCGAAAGTCTGCGTGAGCGCGTCGAACGTGCCGCTCGCCGCGAGCCCGTCGCGGGTGACACCCAGCGGCGCGGCGCTCACATTCAAGAGCCGCACGCGGTCGCCGGTGCCGTCCGCCGTGGAGACGCGCAACGTCACGTTGCCCGACAGCGCGAATCCCGCGCTCGCCGCGTCGATCGAAATGCGCTGCAGGTTCCGGGTGCCGGAGATGGTGACGCGCCGCGCTGCTGCGTTCACGTCCCACGTGAAAGGCGTGAACGCGCCGGCGGCCTGCTGCTCGATGTCGAAGTGGTACCACCGGCCGTTCTCGTCGGTGAGCGTGCTCTGCGACGTCGGCATCTGCAGGCTCTTCGTCTGGAGCCATTCGCACGC
>CAZKIY010000087.1:0-14154 GCA_964552875.1 uncultured Planctomycetaceae bacterium | reverse complement strand
ATTTCGTGACGCTGCACGTCCCGTTTTCCGACGCGACGAAGAACCTGATCTCGAAAGAGCGCATCGCGCTGATGAAGAAGGGCGCGCGCCTCGTGAACGCCGCGCGTGGCGGACTCGTCGACGAAGCGGCGTTGCTCGAAGCGCTCGAGAAGGGCCACCTCGCGGGTGTCGCACTCGACGTGTTCGAGGAGGAACCGCCCAAGAAAGACTCGAAGCTCGTCGCGCGCCCCGATGTCATCGCGACGCCGCACTTGGGCGCGTCGAGTCACGAAGCCCAGCACCAAGTCGCCGTCGACGTCGCCGAGCAGATCTGCGACTTCTTCATCTCGGGCGTCGCGAACAACGCGACGAACGTGCCGGCCGTCGGTGCAGACGCGCTGCGCGAACTCGCGCCGTGGGTATTGCTCTCCGAGAAACTCGGCGCGTTCTTGGCGCAGGTCTCGTCGAAGCCCGTGCGCAAGCTCGAGCTCACCATCTCGGGCGAGCTCGCGAAGCAGGACGCACGCCACGTGCCGCTCGCGGTGCTCGTCGGATTGCTGAAGCACCAAGGCGCGGATCCGAGCGTGAACTTCGTCAACGCGCCGCTGCTCGCGCGCGAACGCGGGCTGGTCCTGTTCGAAGCGCGCGGCCCCGAGGACCTCGGCTTCCAATCGAGCATCACCGTGCGCGCGAGCGGCGACGACGGCACGCGCTCGCACACCGTGACCGGCACCGTGCTCGGCAAGAAGCCGATGATCGTCGGCTTCGACGGACTGCGGCTCGACCTCGAGCCGAAGGGCCCGGTGCTCATCACGCGACACGACGACCAACCGGGCGTCGTCGGTCTGCTGGGCACGGTGCTCGGCGGCCACCGCGTGAACATCCGCCGCATCGAACTCGGGCCCGCGACGGAGATGACGCCGGCGGGTGTCGGTCTCGCGACGGGGATCTTGTCCCTCTACGACGAACCGGCGGCGGCGGTGCTGACGCACTTGCGCAGCTTGGAGCCGGTGCGCGAAGTGCGGCTCGTGCGGCTCTGATCGCAGCGCGCGGTCCTGGCGAGCAGGCGCCACGCGCGACAGACTGAGCCGCATGGCGCACCTCGACCCCGAAGCGCGTTCGACGACGCGCTCGATCGTCCTCGGGATCACGCTCGGCGTCGTTTACGGCCTGATCTTCCGCTGGCTCGTGACCGCGCAAGGCCAGGCGTACTTCAGGCCGATGTCGATCACCTTGCTGGCTCTCGTCCCGTGCGGGATGGGATTCGCGACGATCTTCCCGAACAAGCGACCGACACTGGGCGAGGCGATCTGCCTGCCGTGGCTCGGCGCCGGGATCGCGACGGTGGTGACCGCGGTGATCGGATGGGAGGGCGCGATCTGCATCGCGATGCTGACGCCGCTCATGATGATCACGACTTCGCTGGGAGGCCTCCTCGCGTACCTCCTGCGTCGTGCGATCCGGACCGATGCCGCAGCTCTCGTGCTGTTCCTGCCGCTCGCCGCCGGACCGATCGAGCAACGCATCGAGGCTCCGATCGACGTGCGCCGCGTCGAGACCTCGATCGAGATCGATGCGAGCGCGGACATCGTGTGGTCGCAGATCGAATCGGTGCCCGAGATCCGTCCCGAGGAGGAACCGTTCGCGCTCTACCGCGCGATGGGCTTCCCGCGTCCGCTCTCGGCGGTGATCGATCGGCCCGGGGTCGGCGGCGTGCGCGAGGCGCGCTTCGACGGCGGCGTGCTTTTCCTCGAGAAGGTCACGGTGTGGGAGCCCGGTCGCCGGCTCGAGTTCACGATCGATGCGCAGGAGCACTTGATTCCGCCGACGACGCTCGACGAGCACGTGACGATCGGCGGACCGTACTTCGACGTGCTGACCGGCACGTACGAGATCGAGGCGCGACCGGGCGGCGGCGTCGTGCTCCACCTCGCGAGCGAGCTGCGCGTGTCCACGACGTTCAACATGTACGCCGGCTGGTGGGCCGATCTCGTGATGGCGAGCATCCAGGATCACATCCTCGCGATCGTGAAGGCGCGCAGCGAACGGATCGCGCACGGTCCAGCCGGGCGCTGACCCGGAAGTCGTCGGCGTGGTCAGCCGGGACGACGGCGCTCCAAGACGAGCAGGCTCTCTTCCACATCGCGATCGAAGGCCTCGATCAGCGCGCGCGCGCCAAGGACAAGCTCACCGATTTCGGCAGTACCTGCATCGTCGACGCCGAGCCAGCACCTTGGGAGGAGCGTCGTGCAGGAAGCTGAGCTCACGGAAATCGTGATCCTTGGAGACGACGACGAATTCGTTGCGCGCGGCGAATTCCCAGACCTGCAGGTCGGGCTGGCCGCGAAGCCCGACGTGCTCGACGTGCCTCGACGCCGGGAAGGCACGAGAGATTGCTTCGATCAGCCTCGGACTCAGATTCTCGTCGAGGAGGAGTTTCACGCGGCCGGGGAACTGCCGAGGCGACGCTCACGTGCCGCAGCGAAGGACAGGACGGCGCGAATGTCCTCACGAACGATCGAAGGGAAGTCGGCCAGGATCTGGTTTTCGGTCATCCCGCCGGCGAGATACTCGAGAATGTCGTAGACCGTGATCCTCGTCCCGCGGATGCACGGTTTCCCGTTGCGGACTCCGCCGACGATCGTCAGTCGTTCCCTCCAGTCCACTCTTCGAGCGTAGTCAGGGCCCCTCGGAGCTGCAAGGTGAGTGCTCCGCCGGTATCGACCATCTCGCGCTGCGGGCATCGCCACTCGGACTTCAACCTGCCCGGAGCGCGCTCGGCGGGAGTCGCGTACGCGACGAGGTCTCACCTTGTCGGAATCCAATGGATCGCCCGCGGCCCAGGAGCGGTGGGAACAACAGAATCCTGAAGACCCGCGGCCTTGGGCGGTGCGTCTAGGCTGGAGAACGGACTCGAGCCCTTGGACCCGCGCATCGGAACGGCCACGCCGGAGGAACTGCTCGCGCACGCGAGCTTTCTGCAGCGGATCTCGCGCGAGCTCGTCGCGGACGCGCACGCAGCCGCGGACCTCGCGCAGGACACGTGGGTCGCGGCGCTCGACAAGCCGCCACGGCACGATGGATCGCTGCGCGGCTGGTTCGGAAAGGTCGCGACGAATCTGGCGCGCAATGCGGGCCGCAGCACGGGGCGGCGCCGTGATCGCGAAGCACGCGTCGCGCGCGCGGAGTCCGTGGAGAGCGAGGGGCTCCCGCTCGAACGGCTCGAGATCCAGCGCGCGCTGCTCGACCTGCTCATCGCTCTCCCCGAGGAGCAACGCACGGTCCTCCACCTGCGCTACTACGAGGGCCTGACGCCGAGTGAGATCGCGGAGCGGCTCGCGGTACCGCTGAAGACAGTGAAGACGAGGCACACGCGCGGCGTCGCAGCTCTGCGAGAGCGGCTCGATGCGCGCTCGAACGGCGATCGTCGGCGCTGGCTGGGAGCGCTCGTTCCGCTGGCGATTCCGGGTGCGGCGAGCTCGACGGTGGCGACAGTGATCGGAGGACTGATCGTGAAGAAACTCGCCTTGGCGGCACTGGCCGTCGTGCTCGCGCTGCTCTCGTGGTGGACGTTTGCCCGCTTCGAGCCCGGCGGTCTCCGTTCGTCGCGTATCGACAGCTTTCCCATGGCCGCGCTCGACGCGGAGTCGGCGCCCCCGACTCCCCTGGACGTGCTCGCGACGGCGCCGACGAACTCTCGACACGCGATTGCGACCGAGCGCTCCACGCAAGGCGCGCTCGACGTGCGCCTGTCGTGGTCCGACGGCACTCCGGCCGCGGAGATCGGCATCGTGGCGCGCAGTGCGTCGGATCCGGCGCCGCGCGCGGAGTACGAGCGCGCGGTGACCGACGCGCAGGGTCTCGCCCACTTCCCCGATCTGCACGCGGGCGACGTCACGCTGCGCCCCGACTTGCGCGAGCCGTTCCACGCATCGGTCGCAGCCGGCCTGACGAACACGATCGAGCACACTCTGCCCGTGGGCCTCGACGTCGCGGGTCGCGTCGTCGGCCCCGACGGCGCGGCAGTCGGAGCGGCCTCCATCTGGTGCGACGGCGAGGAGAAGCGGAACTCGCAGATGCGCTTCGCGGTCGCGTGCGGTGAAGACAGTTCCTTCCGCTTGCGCGACGTCTCGGAACGCGGGCTGCTCGGCGCGCGAGCGCGCGGCTTCCGCGCGTCACCCTGCGTCACGCCCGGGGCGCTGACCGTCGGCGCGGACGGCGCGCGGACGGTCGAGTTGCGCCTCGAACCGGGCGGCGGTCGCGTGCACGGGCGCGTGCTCGATCCCGATGGACTTCCGCTCGCGCGCGCGCGTGTGCTCGCCGGCCCGCGCGGTGGACACAGCGTGAAGCTCACGTCCGGGGTCGACGGAACCGCTCCATCTCCCGCGGCGGTCGAGACGGCGGCGGATGGTTCGTTCGAGCTCCTCGACAGCTTCGAGCCGGGCGAGCACCCGATCAACGCGGCCGCACGCGGCTATCCGCTGTGGAGCGGGAGCGTCGTGGTCGGCGTGGGCGTGAGCACCCTCGTCGAGATCCGCCTTCTGCCTCCGGCGCGCGTCGAAGGCCGTGTGCTCGACTTCGATGGGCGGCCGATCGCAGGTGTGGATGTGCTGGCCGCGGAAGAAGTTCGTGGTGGGTGGTACTGGCACGTCTTCCCGCCGCCGCGCACTCGCAGTGACGCGGACGGTCGCTTCGAGCTCCAATGGATCCCGCCCGGTCCGTGCGAGCTGAACGCGCACGACAACCTGCGGCCTCATATCGGACGCGCGCGCGGCATCGTCGAGTGCGCCAGCGACGTCACGACCACGTGCGAACTCCGTCTCGACCGAGGCAACGTCATCGCGGGTCGCGTCGAGGACACGGAGGGAGCGCCGATCGCCGGTTGGTCGGTGCACGCGGACACGCAGATGCGCGAGTCGTATCCGCGTCACACGACGACGGCCGAGGACGGCAGCTTCACGATTCTGAACCTAGGGAAGGGCGCGTTCGACCTCGCGGTGCGCGGCCCGGATCGCGGAGCGCCGCGCGCGCGCGTTCCGAACGTCCGCGTCGGCACGACGGACGTCGTGATCGTCGCGGCCAACGCCCACGCGGGAACCGGGTCGTTGCGCGGGCGCATGGTCGATCCGGACGCGCGGTCGCTCGAGGACGTCGTCGCCACGCTGTGGCAGGTCGGGCAGCGCGAGGGGCACTTCGTGAAGTTCGACGCCGGGACGGGCTCGTTCGACGAGCGCACACAACCGGGCCGCTACCGACTGAACTTCCGCCGCGGCGAGCGCGCCCTGCTCACGACGCCGGTCTTCGTCGTCGAGGAGGATCGAACGTGCGAACTCGGAGACGTCGAGTTTCAGCGACCGGGCCGCGTCGAGATCGCGCTCGCGCCCGGCGCATCGAACCTGCTCGCCGATCTCGGCCTGGTACAACGCGACCTCGAACTCTCGCTCGAAGCCGGTGACGCGATCATGTCCGACCGTGCGGATCTGCGGAACGGCCTGTGGATCGCGGAACATCTGCGCCCCGGTACGTGGTCGATCTTCCTGACCGCGCGGCTGCCCACGTCGCGCCGAGGTGATTCGGGCTACGACGCCGAAGTGCAACATCTGATGCAGGTACAGCGCATCGCCGCGCGCGGCGTGGAGTTCGAGGTGCGTTCGGCGGAGACCACGCGCGTCGAACTCGCGCTCGAGCGCGCGTTCGAGGTGCCGCTCGTCCTGGTCGGCTCGGACTCGGAGGAATTCACGATCGACGCGCGCGACGCCGACGGTCGGCTCCTCGGTCGCTGGCGCATCGGATTCGGTTCGATCGAGGAGCGGCAGCGCTTCACGCTCCAGTTGCCTGCCGGTCGCGCGCGGATCGAGGCCCGTTCGGAAGTGGATCGGATCGGAAGGGCCGAGGTCACGGCAGTCGAGGTCGCGCGCGACGGACCGCCCACCGAGATCGTGCTGCGCAAGGAGCCCTGATCGGCGCACGCGCTCGGGCGCCGGCAGGTACGGCAAGTGGCGTTTCGCTCCGCGCCATCGGGCTGCTAGTTTCCTCGCCCCAGCGCGATGGAAAACGAGCACGAGTTCGAACTGCCGGCGTCGGACGCGGCGGCGGTGAGCGGTGAGCCCCCGACCCTCGAGCGCGAGCCCGTCGCCGCTGCCGTCGCGGCGCCGTCCGCACCGGCGTTCGCCGACGGCATCGCGCGCAAGCTCGAGCCCGGGTGGATCGACGTATCGCGCGTCGGCGGGCTGATCACGTTCGGGGCCCTCGGCGTCGGTGCGTTCCTCGTGCTGGGCGTCGTGGCGTTGACCGGCAAGGTCCCGTTTCCACTCTTCGCGATCCTGACTTTCGCACTCCTCGCGCTGGTCGGCCTGGTGCTCGTCCTCGCGGCGATCTGGCCGAAGTGGGAGCACGCGCGAGCTGGGTATCGATTCCTCCCGGATCGCATCGAGTGTTGGAACGGACTCGTGTGGCGACGCTCGATCTCCGTGCCGGTTTCGCGGGTCCAGTACACGGACGTGAAACAAGGCCCGGTTCAACGCAAGTACGCGATCGCGACGCTCGTCGTGCACACGGCCGGCACGCTCGGTTCCGACATCGAGTTCCCGGGCTTGCCGCCCGAGCTCGCGAACGAAGTGCGCGATTGGCTCGTGGGCGAGACGGGCTCCGATGCCGTCTGAGTCGCGCGCCAACGAGCGTCGTCTCCACCCCGCGTCGCTCGTCTTCCGCATCGTGCGCCACGCGCGCGGCCTGCTCTTGCCCGCGGCCGCCGTCTACTTCTTCTCGCGCGGAGAAGCGTGGCAAGTGTGGGCCGCGGTCGCGTTCGTCCCGATCGTCCTCTTCGACGTCTTCCGCTACCTCACGCTGCGCTGGCGATACGAGGCGGACGAGCTCGTGGTCAAAGAGGGCTGGATTTTCCGCACGGAACGGCATGTTCCGTACGCGCGCATCCAAAATGTCGACCTGAAGCAGAACGTGCTCCACCGCGCGTTCTCGGTCGCGGAGGTCACGATCGAAACGGCGGGAGGGATCGAGGCCGAGGTGTCGCTCTCGGTCGTGAGCCTGGCGTCGTACGAGGAGTTGCGGGAGCGCGCTTTCACAGGCCGAGCGTCAGCGAGGCCTGCACCAGGATCTTCTCGCGTGTCCACCGCCGGTGAGCCGGACTTCCCCGCTTCTCCTTCTCCTCTCCCCTCCCCTCCCGAGCCCGTCCTCGAACTCTCCCCGCTCGACATCCTCCTCCTCGGCATCCATCCCGGCCGCGGCCTCGCGCTGCTCGCGATCTCTTGGGGCTTTGCCGCCGAATTCGGATTGCTCGGGGACATCTCGGAATCCGCCGAGCGCGCCACCATGGGGCCCGCCGAGACCGGCGCGTGGATGCACTCCGGCGCGGTCCTCCTCACCCTGGCCGTGGTGGTCGGCGTCGTCCTCCTCTCGCTCGCCTCATCCTTCGTCGAGTTCTGGAACTACCGTCTCGAATCGGACGGCGACGTCTTCCGCGTGCGCCGCGGTCTCTTCACGCGCGAAGTCCAAACCATCCCGCGCGGCCGCATCCAAGTCGTGACGGTCGAACGACCGTGGTTCCTCACGCTGCTCGGGCGCGCGCGCGTCGAAGTCCGCACGGCCGGCGGCACCAGCGCGGGCGGGCGCGGTCGCAGCGGCGGCGGTCGTCACTTCGCGCCGATCGTACGTGCCGAGCGCGTGCCCGAACTCCTCGCACGCATCCGACCAGGCCTCGACGTAGGAACGGCGTCCTGGCGACCGCTCGGTCGCACCGCACCGCGGCGAATCATGATCAGCGCGCTGCTCGCGATGCTGCCCGTCGCTGCACTCGTGATCTTCTTCCTCGAGTGGTACGGCGGCGCACTTGCGCTCGTACTCGTCGTGCTGACCGTGTTCTCCGCGCGCCGACGCGCGAAGAACGTCGGGTTCGCGCGCGAGTCCTGGGGCGTCGGCCTGCGCGAGGGTGCCTTCTCCATCCGGGAGCACGCGACGTTCACCGACAAGATCCAGTGCGTCGATCTCGTCGAGAACCCCTTCGATCGCCGCCACCGCCATGCGACGTTGCGCATCGACACGGCAGGAGCGCTGATGCGCTCGGGCCCGGATGTCGCCATCCCCTACCTGCCGCGCGTCGAGGCCGAGGCGCTGCGCGAGGAACTCGTCGGGGCCGCAGCCCGCGCGCGCTTCCGCTGGTGAGCGAGATGAGTCGTGAACCGACTCGCCCGCGTCGTTAGCCTGTTCGCGCCAAAGGTGAAGGACCAGGGACGTTGATCCAGACCCTTCGACCGCACGTGAGCACCCCCATGACGAATCCCGCGAAGCCCATCCTCTGGATCCCAGGTCCGACCGAAGTCCGGCCTGAAATCCTCGCCGAATGCGCGCGCCCGATGATCGGGCACCGCTCGAAGGCCATGACGACGTTGACCGAGCGGCTCGATCCGCACTTGAAGCTCGCCTTCGGGTTCAAGGACGGATCCGACGCGCAAGTTGCCGTGCACACCTGCGCCGCGACGGGGCTCATGGAATCGTCGCTGCTCGGCGTCGGCCCGCGCGTCCTGTGCGTCGTGAACGGCAGCTTCAGCAAGCGCTTCTACGAGATCGCTGTCGCGCTCGGCAAGGAGACGGTGAAGCTCTCCGCGCCGATGGGTTCGCAAGTTCCCTTCGCCGACATCGAGAATGCGCTCGCGACGCAAGGGCCGTTCGATGCACTGACGATCGTCTCGAACGAGACATCGACGGGTGTGCGCACGCCGCTCACAGACCTCGCGGCCGTCACGCGCAAGTTCCCGAACGTGATGGTGCTCGTCGACCTCGTGAGCTACATCGCCGGCGCACCGGTCGATTTCGACGCGAACGGTTTCGACTTCGCGTTCGCGGGCATCCAGAAAGCATTGGCGTTGCCGCCGGGACTGACCGTCGCGGCCGCGTCGAAGCGCTACCTCGAGGCCGCGAAAGCGCGCAAGAACCGCGGCTACTACCTCGATCCGGTCAAGGTGTTCGAAGGCCACCAAGAGCGCGCGACGATGGCCACGCCGTGCATCTCGCTCTACTACGCGCTCGCGAAACAGCTCGAGGACATCTCGGCCGGCGTCGCGTTGCCCGAGAACCAGAAGGGCAAGACCGGTCGCGCGGCGTGGCAAGCACGCTTCGACGAGCACACGCGGATGCAACAGGTCACCGAGGCCTGGGCCTCGAGCAACGGACTCGAGCTCCTGCCCGAACCGCGCTATCGCAGCACGACGATCTCGTGCGTGAAGGCCGGCGACGTCGATGTGCCGGCGCTCATCGCAGCGATGAAGGCGAAGGGTCACGAGCTGGGCAACGGCTACGGTGACCTCAAGGACAAGACGTTCCGCATCGGTCACATGGGCGACCACACGGAAGCGCGTCTCGCGGAGATGCTCCAGATCGCCGACGACGTGATCGTGGCGGTGCGCGCGGCGAAGAGCGGCGTGTAGGCGGACGGATCGTCCGGCTGACATCCGCGCCGTCTGCGAGACGGCACGGAATCGGGCATTTCGTGCAACGCCGCGCACGCGGGGAGTGGAGGTTGCGACGCGGCCGCTCCGGTCCGTCCCATCCCGCCGCCGAGGCCCCCCGCGTGAACTCGCCCGCTCGGCTTCGCATCGCGCTGAGGAGGCTGGTACCGAAGCGCGCGGGATGACCACGCTCGATCCAGGCCGGCGAGCGCTTGCGGGGCGCGGCCCGCCCGGTCAGTGTCCCCGGGATGGAAGGTACGTCGAGCACTTGGCGCGAGCGCCTGATCGCCGCCGCCTGCTGCGTGTTGCTCGCGTTGGCGTTCCTGTGGGAACCGCTCACGCACCTGCATGACAGCCACTATGCGCCGAGCGACATCGGTGGCGCGTTCTCGCTGACGCGCGTGGGCGAGCCCATCGCACCCAAGAACGAGGTGCTCTCGGACGTCTACACGCAGTTCCATCCCTGGTTCCTGTTCCAAAAGGAACAGCTCGCGGCCGGGCGCATGCCGCTGTGGAATCCCTGGAACGGACACGGTCTGCCGCACCTCGCCAACGCGCAGTCGGCGGTGCTCTCGCCTTTCGCGTGGCCGTACTATGCGTTCGAGTTCCGCTACGCCCTGCTCGTGGCGGCGTTCCTGAAGCTCTTCGCGCTTTCGTTCTGCACGTACCTGTTCCTGCGCGAGCTGCGCCTGGATCCGATGCCCGCGGCGTTGGGTGCGGTCGTGTACGGTTTTGCGGCGCACCATGTGCTCTTGATCCAGTTTCCGCACTCCGGCGTCGCGGCCTTGATTCCTGCGGGACTTTTCGTGATCGAGCGACTGGCGCGGCGTTTGGAGGCGCGCGAGCCCGCCGCTACTCGCCGTGCGAGTTGGTCGCGTTTGCCGGCGCCCGCGCTTTTCGCCGCGTTCGTGTTGGTGCTGGCGCTCGGCGTGCTCGCGGGTCATCCGGAGACCCTGGGCTTCGCGCTCTCCGTGCTGGTGCTCTACACGCTCGCGCGCGCGTTCGGGCTGTGGCGCGCTCGGCGCTCGCGCGAACAACGACGCGAGATCGTCATCACGGGCGTGCAGCTCGTCGCGGGCGGCGTGTTGGCCGCCGGGATCGCGAGCTTGGTGCTCCTCCCGTTCCAGGAGTACCTGGCGAACAGCGGCGCGATCGCCGGCCGGTCCGGCGGTCAGTTTCCGCTCGGGCAGCGCAGCTGGCCGATCGCGTTCTTCCCCAACCTGCTCGGCAATCCGTCGGAGCCCTACTACGTCACCGACCTCGTGCCGCGACCGGCCTACACGATCGCGACCATGGCCTACGTCGGCGGGTTCGCGATCCTGTGTGCGCTGGTCTCGCTGGTCTTCGCTCGCGCGCGCGGGGCGCACCTCTTCTTCGCGCTGCTGCTCGCGTGCTGGATCGTCTACGCGTACGACTTGTTCCACTCCACGCGCGTGCACGAGTTCGTTCCGCTGCTGAAGCTGCTGCCGATCACGCGCAGTCAGCCGGTGGCGGCCATCTCGATCGCCGTGTGCGCGGCTTTCGGTGCGCAAGCACTGTCGCGCTTGGATGGTCGACGTCGCTGGCTCGGCGGCGCATGGGTGCTCGGATGCGGTGCGCTCATCCTGTGGGTGAGCCGCTCGGCCGCGTTCGGCATCGCGGACGAGGCAGCGCGTGGGCTGATCGCCTACCCCCGACGGGTAGAGATCCCGGAGGGCGCCGCACGGCACGTGGCGGCGATGAGCGCGCTCTTCGCCATCGGTGCGGCGGCGTTGGCGACGTGCGCCGCGGTGACGCAGGTCTGGCTGCGCCGGGCCACGCTCGTGGTGTGCGTCATCGTGGCCTTCGCGCAGTGCGGTTGGCTGCTGCGCGGTTTCAATCCCGTGACCAAGGACGAGTTCGTCTACCCGCGCACGGCGCCGATCGCCGAGCTCGCGCGACGGCTCGGCGAGCGCACCGCGATCGTGCTCGGCGACGACAGCGTGCCGCCCGCCGCGAACTCCGCTCACGGACTGCGCCAGATCAGCTACTACGACGCGCTCAGCATCGGACGCTACGAGGCGCTCTACCGTGAGTGCTTCGGATTGAACTCGAACTGGCGTGAGGTCGACCGAGCCAGCACGCGCGCGCTGCAGCTGTTCGGCGTGGACGTGGTGCTCGACGTGGACGGCTGGCTGGAGATCGACACCGCTTTCGGCGAGAGCGCGTACAGCGCACGAGCGGCGCGTCTGTCGGAGGAGATCCTGCCCACGTCAGCACTCGAAGCACGGCTGGTCGGCATGCGCGCTGGACTCGAAGGGTTGCGGTTGCGCCTGGAGTTCCTGGAGCCCGTGCCCGATTGCGCGCTGGAGCTGCAACTCCTGGATGCCGTGGACGGGACAGAGCTCGCTCGCGCGGAGCGCAGGCTGCAGCATTTGCCCAGCGACGCCGCGGGCACGCTCTTCGCGGTTCTGCCCATCCCGCGCATCGAGAACTCTTTCGGCCGCGCATTCCTGTTGCGCGTGAAGAGTCCTGATGCAGTTCCGGGTCGAGCGCCGCGCGCGGTGTTGCGTTCGGATTGGCCTCTGGTCGTACAGCAGTGCGTGAGCCGCGCGCCGCAGCCGACGAGCTCGGGGCACCCTTCGGAAAGCTCCAGCGGTTCGATCCGCGGCGCTGCGCGAGCGACCGACGCCGTGCGACCGCCCACGTCCGCGCCATCGGACGTTGTCGACACGCGTGCCGCGGCCTGGAGTGTCACCCAAGGCGGCATCGAACTCGCAGGCGGGCTCGATTGCGATCAGGGCTTCGCGCTCGACGCGTTCTCGGTCGAGGGCGAGCTTCCGCCGTTCCGCGTGCATGCGTACCGCGCCGCGTTGGGGCGTTTCCATACCGTGGGTCGCGCGCTCGGTGCGCGCGACGCCCGCGAATCGCTCCGACGCGCGCTGGAGCCCGAGTTCGATCCAGCGCGTGAGGTGCTGGTCGAAGAACTCGAGGTCGCCTCGGATGGAGAACCCGACGCGCTGCCGGCTCCGCCCGTGCGCATCGATTCCGAGCGCCCCGGATACTTCGACCTGCGCGTCGAGCGTGAGCGCGCGGGCTGGCTCGTGGCCTGCTTGCCGTGGTACCCGGGCTGGAGTGCGCGCATCGACGGCGAGAGCGTCGAGCTTTCGTGCGCCAATCACGCGTTCAGTGCGCTGCGTCTACCTGCCGGCACGCATCGCGTGGAGCTCGTGTACGAGTCGCGGAGCTTCGAACTCGGTGTGTTCGTCTCGCTGGCGAGCGCGTTGCTGCTCGTGGCGTGGTCGTGGTGGAGCGCGCGCGGTCGCGCCTCGTGAGGTAGAGATCCATGCGCGAGTCGGTGGTTGGCTCGGTTCGACGTCCCGCGTGGCTCGGCTCCGAGGTGGCGCCGTCAGCGTGTCTCGCTCCGCGTACGGGTACGCGGAATCACGCGGATGCGCTCAGCGATGCGTCGCCTGTCACCGCGCCGCGCGAGCAAGCGAATGGACAGAAGGCGACGCTCGTAGAGCTCCGTCCACGTGGCGATGGGCTCGTGCAACCCGAAGGCGACGAGCGAGCGCTTTCTCGCAGCTCGAGATCGCCGGCCCTCTGGTCGCACGACATCGGCGCGAGCCGCTCCTGCGCGTTCTCGTGAACGATCCCGAGTGTCATCGTCCCGCAGCGGGGGCCGGGTTCTTCGTTGCGGGATCGACGGACCGCACCGGCAGCTGCACCTCGAAGTAGCTGCGCGCGGTCGGCGTCATCGGGCCGTTCCAACCCATGACGCGCAGGTTGCCGGCCGCTTCCAGACCTGCCTGCTTCGCCAGCCACGCTTCGATCGCACGCTTGGCGTCCTGCACGCGCGCCTCGGTGCGACGCCCGCGCAGACCGATGCTCGCGACCCGCAGCGTGGCGACGTCCACGACTTCGACGTCGCCGCCAGCGGGCCCCGTCTTGCCCACTTCGGTCGAGGCGTACAGGAAGGCCATGTTGGTCTGACGCTTGCCGGCCGGGTCGTACGTCATCTCGACCGGCGCGGTCATCGGGATGCTGTTCGACTGGATGTGCTGGAACAGCTTCCAGAAGGCGCTGTCCGTAGGATTCCCGTCGCGCTCCATCGGGACGCGCGCCAGCCGGCAGCCGGGATAGTCGAGCACGGCGATCTCCCCGACCGGCGTCGCACCGGGGAATCCGCGCGGTCGGTCCGCCTCGATGGCGGGGGTGAACGCCAAGTCGGTCGCGATCGCGATCGACTCGCGCTGCAGGTCGGAGAAACTCGTCGAGCCCGCGACGAGGGCACCCAGTTGCCCGGCGACCAGCGATTTCTCGCCCAGCGCTTTCGCCGCCGCCGCGAGCGACTCCCGCAGGCGCGCCGCGCGCTGCGCGTCCGTGAACTCCGGCTCCTCGGCGCGGACAGCGGTCAGGCCCGACTTCAGGAGGCCCGCAGCCGCGGCCCGGGCCTCGGGCGCCGGCGAGGTGGTGAGCATCCCTTGGATGAACGTGAAGAAGGCGATCGCGGGCGTCATGACGACGTGTACGCGGCCCAGGCGCGAACGGGTTCAGCGCTGGGGAGTCACGAGCACCGGAAAGGGCGGAGAGCGGCATCGTGGATCGATGTCTCCTTCTGGATCTCGGTCACCAGTCCACTTCAGCGTCGCTCGACGACTGCGGCGAGGGATCGGCCGCCTCCACCCCATCCCCTCTCCGCCCCGACCGCGTTCTCGCAGTACACGGTGTCGTGCGGGAAGGCCGGCGACGT
>CAZKIY010000086.1:0-14164 GCA_964552875.1 uncultured Planctomycetaceae bacterium | reverse complement strand
CTCGGACCCGAGCCGCAACTCCTCACGCGACTGCGCGGCGGGGAAGTGCCCGATCCGACTCGCCCCCTCATCGTCGACACGATCGGCGAGCTCGAGCAGGTCTATGCGCTCGCCGACGTCGTCTTCGTGGGCGGCTCGCTCCTCCCTCACGGCGGCCAGAACATGCTCGAGCCGGCTGCACAAGGTCTCGCGGTCCTTTACGGCCCGCACGTGTTCAACTTCCGCGCGGAAGCGGCGCTGCTCGAGCGCGCAGCGGCAGCCTTGCGGATTGCGGGCGAGGGGGAGCTCGGCCCGGCCATCCGTGCGCTCCTGGACGACCCGGAACGCCGCCGATCCATGGGCGCGGCAGGTCGGGCCGCGGTCGAGGCCCAGAAAGGCGCCACGGCGCTGACGTGGAAGGCCCTCACGGAGCGCGTGCTGCCGCGACCGGGCGGCGCGCACGTCTGATTCCCTGCGCGGCTCCGCGGGGACTCGGCTATTCTCCGGCGCCGTTTTGTCGAGTGGCTACCCCGTCGGGAAGTACCTCGAATCGAGCGCATTCACGGAACCCCTCCAGCTCCTGGCCCGACACTTTCGATCCTAGACCCCTCATGTCCCGGCAACTTTTCACCTCGGAATCCGTCTCCATGGGCCACCCCGACAAGGTGGCCGACCAAATCTCCGACGCGATCCTCGACGCGATCTTCGCGCAGGATCCCGCGAGCCGCGTTGCGTGCGAGACGCTGGTGACGACCGGTCTGTGCGTCGTGGCGGGCGAGATCACGACGAACGCGCGCATCGACTACGCGACGATCGCGCGCAACACGATCAAGCGCATCGGCTACACCGACGACAAGTTCGGCATCAACGGCGACACGTGCGCGGTGATGGTGACGCTCGATCGTCAGTCGCCCGACATCAGCCAAGGCGTGTCGGAAGGCGAAGGCCTGCACAAGGAGCAGGGCGCCGGCGACCAAGGCCTCATGTTCGGGTTCGCCTGCCGCGAGACGGACAGCTTGATGCCGTTCCCGATCTACTACGCGCACCGCTTGATGGAGAAGCAGGCCGAGCTGCGCGAGAAGAAGATCCTCCCGTGGCTGCGACCGGATGCGAAGAGCCAAGTCACCGTCGAGTACGACGGTCACAAGCCGGTGCGCGTCCACACGGTGCTGATCAGCACGCAGCACGACCCCGACGTCACGCACGAGACGATCAAGTCGGAGGTCATCGAGAAGATCATCAAGGCCGTGATCCCGGCCCAGTTCCTCGACGCGAAGA
The DNA here is from genome assembly GCA_964552875.1 of uncultured Planctomycetaceae bacterium. GTDB lineage: Bacteria > Planctomycetota > UBA1135 > UBA1135 > JAEUHZ01. Next base: position 12,907 of record CAZKIY010000086.1, on the reverse strand, counting down.
CGATCTATCACGTGAACCCGACCGGGCGCTTCGTGCTCGGCGGTCCGCACGGTGACTGCGGCCTCACGGGTCGCAAGATCATCGTCGACACGTACGGCGGCATGGGTCGCCACGGTGGTGGCGCGTTCAGCGGCAAGGATCCGACGAAGGTCGATCGCTCGGCGGCCTACGCGGCGCGCTGGGTCGCGAAGAACGTCGTCGCGGCCGGTCTCGCCGAGCGCTGCGAAGTCCAGGTCAGCTACGCGATCGGCATCGCGAAGCCGCTCTCGGTCCGCGTCGACACGTTCGGCACGGGGAAGCTCACGGACGCGGAGCTGACGGATGCGGTCGAGCGCACGTTCGACTTGCGCCCCTCGGCGATCATCCAACAGTTCCAACTGCGCCGGCCGATCTACGAGAAGACGGCGTACCACGGTCACTTCGGGCGCGACGGTTTCCCGTGGGAGGAGACCAACAAGGTCAAAGCCCTCCAGGACGCGGTCGCGGCCAAGGCGCGCGGCTGAGGCCACTCGACCTCTCACGACGAGGTTCGAAATCGCACGCACGGCGCCCTCCCCCGGGCGCCGTGTTCGTTTCCTGGGTCGGGGTCGAGGACCGCCGATTCGGGTGACCCAGACACCGGACCGGGGTACAAAGACTCTTGATGCGCACCCAAGCCCACCGCTCCGTCGCCGCGGCCGTCCGCGCCGGCTTCACGCTGATCGAGCTGCTCGCGGTCATCCTGATCATCTCGATCCTCATGGTCTTCCTCTTGCCGAAGATCCCCGAGGCGATCGACTCGGCCAACGTCACCGCCTGCAAGAAGAACCTCAGCGAGATCTACGGCGGTCTCTTGATGTACGACACGAAGCACAAGGATCTGCCCAAGGAGGGCGGTGCCAAATTCGTCGGCGCGCTCATCGCGAGCGGCGTCTGGAACAACACGAAGGATCGTGCGAAGAGCCTGTCGTGCCCGGCCGTGAAGCAGAGCGCCCTCACGGGGCTCAGCGCCGAGGATCCCGAGGACTGGTTCCGCCATCTCGACCAGGTCGACGGCACGTTCACGGCGTACGCCGGGCGCGACATCAAGCAGTTCCCGTTGCGCCGGTTCCCGGACGGATCGGGCAAGGAAGTCCTCGTCGCCGACGACAACGACCCGGAGATGAACCACCGCACGACGACGTGCGCGCTGCTCGACAGCGGTGTCGTCGCGACCTACGAGCTGTTCGAGCTCAAGGAAAAGGGGATCATCGACCAGGAAGCCGAGCACTTGGTCGTCGGGCCGGACTCGCCGATCCCGGAACTCACCAAGGTGTCGCTGGATTGACCGGATCGCGGACCCGGCAGGATCGAAGACTGCCGCCTGGATCGAGCTCGATCGATTTCGGCCCCGCTCATTTTCTCGCAGTTTGTGGCCAGCGGGCGACCCGGGGGAGTCGATCCTTCCGGATTCGAAGGGTGCTAAGCGCCCACCGACGATGGACCTGAAGGCCCTGATCCTCGCGCTACGCCCGCACCAGTGGGTCAAGAACGTCTTCGTTCTGGCTGCGCTCGTGTTCGCGCGCGGATCGGAGGGCGGTCTGTTCCAGGGTCGCATGGACGACGTGCGCCGGACGATGTGGGCGTTCGCCGCCTTCTGTCTCGGCGCGAGCGCGATCTACCTCGTCAACGACGTCATGGACCGCGAGTCCGACCGTCGTCACCCGACGAAGCGAAATCGTCCCATTGCAGCGGGTCGCGTCAGTGTGGCGCAGGCGCTCACGCTGGCTGCCGTGTGCGCGGCGGGCGCGATCTTCTTCGGCCACCGCGCGGAAGGCGAGCCCATTCCCGTGTGGCCGATCGTGGTCGGCTACATGTTGCTGAACTTCGCCTACAGCGCGTGGCTCAAGCACATCGTGCTCGTGGACGCGTTCTGCATCGCCGCCGGATTCCTCCTGCGCGTGATCGCGGGCGCACTGGCCGTGCCCGCGGTCATGTCGCACTGGTTGCTGTTGTGCACGATGTTCCTCGCGCTGTTCCTCGCGCTTTGCAAGCGCAAGGCCGAGATCGATCTCCTCGGCGAGGGACGCGGCGAACACCGCGCGATCCTGCGCGAATACAACGCGGCTTTCCTCGACCAGATGACGACTGTTCTCGCGGCCTGCACGATCGTGACGTACACGATGTACACGGTGGCCGATGAGACGGTGCAGAAGTTCGACGGCGATCGACTCGTCTTGACCGTCCCGTTCGTCGTGTTCGGCTTGGGACGCTACTTGTTCCTCGTGCACACGCAGAAGGGTGGAGGCAGTCCGACCAAGGTCCTCCTCGGTGGCGATCCACTCTTCGCGATCAACACCGCCGGCTGGATCGCGACGGTCGCGTGGGTGGCTTCGCGCGCCGGATGAACCCGGCGGATGAACCCGCCGGATGAACCCGCCGGATGAACCCGGCGGATGAACCCGCCGGATCAGCGCGTGGCGATCGCTTCGCGCACGATCGCCGCGCGTTCGGCTCGGCGTCGCGCGACCTCGGCGGCATCGGGCACGGATCCTGGAGCCGGTTCGAGCGCGCGCCAGCGCTCGGCGAGCTCGGGCCACGGTGCTGAGCCGGCCTTCATTTCGACTGCGAACCAAGCTCCGAGCGCGTTCTCGGCCGCGCCGACATCGGCCGATGGAGATGTGAGGCATTCGAGCAGGAACGGCGCCCACGCGTCGCCTTCGCCGAGTGCCACGAGGGCGCCCGCCGATGCCTGTCGCAAGTCGAGAGGCTCTGCGGGTTTCGCGGTGGACGCCAAGAGTTCGATCGAAGTGGGGCCGCCGAGCGTCGCGAGCGCACGCGCTGCGGCCGTGCGTCGCTCGAGATCGCGCCCGTCGCGGAGCAGTCCCTCGATCGCCGGCGTCGCGGATCGATCACCGATCGCCCCGAGAGCCACGGCCGCTTGTGGACCGAGGCGCGGGTCGGCGAGCGCAGCGATGAGTGTCGGAACTGCCGCGCGTGCACGCGGCCCACGCCGCTCGAGCACTTGCGCGGTGTGCACGCGCGTGTAGACGTCCGTGTCGGCGAGCGCATCGGCGAGGTGCGGCACGATCCAAGGTTCCAGCCGCGCGAGGACGAAACGCGCGTCGTCCACACGACGCAGGTCGAACTCGCCCAAGCGCACGATGCGGTCCCAAGCTTCGCGTCGCAGCGCGTCGCTCGGTTGCTGCGCCCTGATGCGGTCCTCCGAATCGCCCGTCGCCCACGCGACATACAACGCATCGCCGCTCTCGAACCCGCGCTCGCCGGCGATCGCAGCGAGTCGATCCGCCGCCTGGGTGCGCGCATCGGCATCGGGCGACGTGTCGCGCACGACGCGCAATCCGTCGAGCCCGGCGAAGTTACCGAGCGAGGCCAGCGCGTTCGCGATCCACACCACGGTTGCGCCGTCCGTCTCGTACTTGAGTCGCAGTACGAGTCGCACGACGGCCTCGTCGAGACCGGCCGATTGGATGCGCCACGCGCACTGGGCGCGCACCCATGGCTGGCGATCGGATTCCATGCGCAGCGCGAGCGCGTCGACCGCACTCGGCGTCGCGATCGCGCCCAAGGCCTCCGCCGCCGCGTTGCGACGCGCCGCGGGTGCTTCCGCGTCCGCCAACACCTGGGCGAGCGCGCCCACGCCGCCGTCACCGAGTGCCCGCGCGTCCGCGAGCGCGAGGCGTTGCATGCGCGCATCGGGACTGCCGAGCGCACCGAGGACGGCCTCGATCGCTTCGACGTCCGCTACCACAGCCGTCGGTACAGCACGCAAGGCTTTCGCCTCCGCGGCAGCGAGCGCCGGTTTCGCGACGGAACGCAGCTCGAAAGTGGGCTCTTTCGGCGCGGCGGGACTCTCCGCGCTGCAACCGGCGCTACCCAGGAACAGAAGTATCGCGAGCGCCCTCACGGACCGACCACCGCGCGGTGCACGAGCCGCGCTTCGTTCTCCGGGTCCGGATTCGCGGGGTCCTTCCAGTACGGCGAGAGCTTGTAGAACAGCGCGACTTCGACGCGGCCCGTCGCATCGGCATCCACGATCTCGATCTCCTTCGTCTGGTGCGCGGGCAAGAGCGTGTCGACGAGCTCCACCTCGTGCCGGTAGGGGCTGCGGAAACGCCACGACCAGCGCCATGGACCGGTGGCCTGACCTTCCGCGTTCAGCGGCCGCCAGAAAACGTCCGCCGCACGCGAGCGCTCGTCGGTGGGGAAGTGGTGTCCGGCGCCGACGTTCTCGACGCGCGCGAGTAGGGTCGCGCCGCGCCGTTCCGCCGTGAGGGTCACCGCGCGTTGCACCATTTCCAAGCTGTGTCCGCCGTGCATGGCGTGATCGCGTCCCTGATTCGGGTCGCCGTTCCTGAAGGGCATGTGGCACTCGATGCAGCCGATGCCCTGCTTCGCGTACTCCGTCTCGCGCCACTGCGTCACGGTCTTGTGCTGGTCGTGGCATGGGCTGCAGAACTCGACACGCGCGAGATCGGGCGTGGCCGCGGGCCGGCACGCGACATCAGCGCGATCCAGCGTGCCCGCCATGCGCCCGTCGGGGAGCTGGTGGCAAGCGATGCAGTCGACGCCCTCGACGCGGCGGCTTTCGCGCGGCAGCACACGGTTCGCGAGTCCGGTCTCGAACACGGGCCGTGGCGCGTGACAGTCGATGCAATCCGTGTTCGCGAAGTCGTTCGAGAGAGCGCGGACCGCGGGGTTCACCCAGGCTTGCGCGTGCTGAGAACCCGACCACTCCGCGAAGACGGAAGCGTGACAGGCTTGGCATTGGCTCGAGCTCGTGAAGGCCATCGCAACGGCTGCGACCGGCGCGCCGCGGAACACGAGGCTGAGGCCGAGCACGAGGAGGATCAGCACTACGGTGCCGAGGAGTAGCCGGACGCGCGACATGTCAGTTGGATCCTCTGTCCGCGATGCGGCCGGACTCGAGCCTCACGGTGCGGTCCGCGAAGGCGGCCACCTCGAGGGGATCGTGGGTGACGTGGAGAGTGGTGAGCCCACGGCGCGCGTGGACTTCGTGGATACGAGCCGCGAGGTCGTGGCGCAGACGCGCGTCGAGCGGCCCGAGCGGTTCGTCGAGGAGCAGCACTTTGGGATCGTGTGCGAGTGCGCGGGCGAGTGCCACGCGTTGGGCTTCTCCGCCCGAGAGTTCGCCCGGCCGGCGCGCCTCGAGACCCTCGAGTTCCACCAATTCGACGAGTTCCGCGACACGGCGCGGGCGGTCGCCGCGTGGAACATGCTGCGCGGCGAGCACGAACTCGAGCGTTGCACGCACGGACATGTGCGGCCACAAACCGGCGCCACCACCCTGGAAAACCAGTCCGATTCCGCGCTTCTCGGGGGGAATTGCGCTGCGGGGACCGTCGCTGGCGATCGCGCCCGCGAGCAACACGCGTCCCGATTTCGGTGCGATGAGCCCGCAAATCGTGCGCAGGAGCGTCGTCTTGCCCGAGCCCGACGGACCGACGACGAGCGTCCATGTCCCGGTCGGGATCGCGAGATCGATCGGCCCCAGCACGGTTCGGCCGCCGAGTTCGACGCAGACGTTCTCGATTCCGACGGCGTTCAAGGCAGGACCTCGAGCCGGCGTCGCGCGAAGAGCGTCCAGAGGAGCCCCGGGGCGACGACGAAGAACACGACGAGCAAGGACAAGGCCGCCACGTAATCGTCGCGTCCGAAGTGAACCGCGTTGTAGATGCGAAAGAGTACGCAAGAGTTCGCAGCCGGGACGAGGATCGCCGCGTCGAGCTCGCGCATCGACAGTACGAAGACCACGAGCGCGCTACCGATCACCGTCGGCCCGAGCGCCGGCGCCACGATGCGCACGAGACGCTTCGTCGGACCGGCGCCCGCGAGGCGCGCGGATTCCTCGATGCGTGGGTCGATCATCGCGGTCGCGGCAGCGAACGCGAGGACGACGAATGGCAGAAAACGTCCGGCGAAGAGCACCACGGCCATCCAACCCGACTCGTAGAGGGCGCCTGTCGACGGCCGATTCCATACGGCGATGCCGCCGATGCCGAAGAGGATCGCGGGCACGGCGATCGGCACGAGCGTGACCGGGGCGAGGTACCGGCCGAGTCGTCCGCTGCGCTCGAGCGCGTGCCCCAGCACGAGGCCGATCGGTACCGCGATCAGCGCCGCGCCAACTGCAAACGTCAGACTCGACGCGATGTTCGAGCTTCCGCGCTCGAACGCGGCTGCAAATGCGCTCTGCATCTTCTCGAACGAGAAGCCGCGCGGTCCACCGCCCGACTCGAACACGAGACGACCGATGGGCGCGAAGGCGGCGATGCCGAGCACGGCGAGCACGAACATCAGCGCCGGCCAGCGCCACGCACCGAGTCGCAACACCGCCGGTGTCCGAAAGTCGCCCGAAAACGAGGTCAGCGGGTTGCGTCGACGGAGCGCGAGCGCGGGCCACAGCGCGAGCGCGGTCAGCGCCACGAGAGGCAGTGCTGCTGCAACGGCGGGTCCGCTCTGCTGCGCGCTGCGCCACGACGCGAAGACTTCGTCGGCGTACACGTTCCACTTGGGGCCGATCGACGACACGTAGTCGGGCACCGCGAAGTCGTTGATCGAGAGCACGAATGCGAAGCATGCGGCGAAGAGCGCGCTCGGCAGTACGAGTGGCAGCTCGACGCGCAACGCCGCGCTGAGTCCGCCTGCGAGGAGCGCCGCTTCTTCTTGGCGCGCGTCGATGCGCTCACAGGCGCGGGCGACGTAGAGCGCGACGAGCGGAAACGTGCACAGTCCGAGGACGAGCGTCGTTGCGAGCCCGCCGCGCAGCGTCGTCATGCCGGCCCAACTCACTGCGACGATCAGCGGCGGCAGGAGAATCGGCAGCACGCTCGCCACGCGCCACAGCGCCGCGCCGGGGATGTCGGTGCGCGCAACGAGGAATCCGAACGGGATCCCGACCACGAGCGCCGTCAGCGCCGCGCCCGCGCCGAGAAGGGCCGTGCGGCCGAGTAGCGCCGTCGAGCGCTCGGAAAGGACGCCGGCCAGATCCGCCGCGTCGACGCGCGCCAACATGACCGCGACTGGCGCGATGCCGAGGATGACGAAGGCGAGGATCGCCGCGACGACGAGCGGACGACTGATCACTTGAGGAAGATGTCCTGCAGCTCCGCGGTGCGCTTCTGGACCGTGCGTCCGACCTCGAGCCAGTCGACCTCCATCGCCGTCAATTCATCCGCACCGATGACGTGCGCGGGGCGCGGGACCGACGCGCGCACGGGCACCTGCGCGGCCTTCGATCGAGCGAGCTCCGCCTCGATCTCGGGGCGCAGTGTCCAGTCCACGAAGCGACGCGCCGCATCGGTGTGCGGCGCGCTCTTCAGGATCGCGATCGAGTTCGGTATGAGCAGCGTCCCCACACCGTCACGATCCGGGTAGACGGCGACGACAGGAAAGCCGGCTTCGCGCGCGACGTTGAAGTCGTCCGTGTCGGTCCAGCCGAACGCCGCTTGTCCGTCGCGAACGAGACGCATGACATGGGCGTTGCCGGTGGCCAGGTTGAGCGACCCTTCCCGGGCCCACTTCGCCGCCGTGTCGACGTAGCGGCGCGCTTCGTCTTCACCGAGCGTCAGGTAGAGCGCCGTCATGTGCGTATTCGTCGTTCCAGCGAGAGGGCGCGCCATCGCGACCTGACCCTTCCACTGCGGATCGAAGAGATCCCACATCGAGTGGATCTTCGCGGGGTCGGCGAGCTTCGTATTCACGATGAAAACTCGCCCGCGCGCGGCAAAGCCCGTCCACCGGTGTTGTACGTCGCGGAACTCGGCTGGGATGTCGCGCGCGGAAGGGGAGTCGTACGGCTGGAGGAGTCCGTCCTCGGCCATCGAGACGACCTGCGCGCATTCGTTGCTCCAGAAGACGTCGCAACGAGGACGTGAGGCGGCCTCTTCGCGGATGCGCATCGCGAGCCCGACGTTCTTGTTGGCTTCGATGTCGAACTCGGCGCGGACCACGAGACCCGTCTCCCGACCGAAGCGCTGGATGAGCTCCTCGCTGAACTCCTGGTCCAGCGAGCAGTACACGACGAGATCGGGGTCCTTCGAGCAGGCGGAGAGGAGGAGGAGCGCGGCGAACCCGCTCACAAGGAAGTGACGCATGCGGTGGGGCGCGAGTGGGGTAGGGAGGAGGTCGGCTCGCTGAGCGCGGCTCCGGATGTCACGCGCTCGGGACGGGCGGTCGGACCGCGCCGTTCCGGAGGCGTAACGTACCATTCGCGGAGTCGTCGACGCGGAGCCCGAAGAGCGGCGGTATGGGGCTTGCCTTGCTCCGACGCGCGTTCCAACCTCCCGTCGTCTCGCCTCGTGCAACCTCCATTCCCAAGCATGCTGAACGAACTCGTCTTGATCGCTGCGACTCTGGCCGCGACACCCGCCGAGGACGCCACGGGATTCCTCGTCGAACGCGTTTCGACGAAGACCCCGTTCCCGCGCGGCTTGCAACTCGTCGATGGACAGCTCTACGCCATCTCGCGCGGTCGTGTCCGCGAATACGGAGGAGTGAGCGCAGCGGTCGACGATCAGGCTGGGACGCTTTTCGTCATCGACCCGAAGATCGCCGAGGAGTTCCATCGGGGCGATCCGTCGCCCGCCGTGCGCGAGAACGGGCGGATCCTGGCCGCGCCGACGGAGCCCCCATTTCGACTCTGGGATCGCAGCGCGAATCCGCCGTGGAGCGATCGTCAGACAGACCGTCCGTACTGTGGTTTGTCATGGCATCCAGGGACGCAGAGCTTCTACATCTGCGCGTTCTCAGGGGTAGATCGCGACGAGAAGACGGGCAAGACCTTCAGCAAGAATCTCGCGGACGCGATCCTGCGCTACGACCTGAGGACTTCGAAGTGGTACGAGGTCGAGCGTCACGACATCGACAAGGGGGGGCTCTATCCCCACCAGGACCCGCGCATCGCGAATCCTCCGCACGGTTGGCTCAACGGACCGGACAACTGTCTCGCACTCGGCAAATCGCTCTATGCCGTGTCGAAGGACAACAGTCGGCTGGTGCGGTACGACCTGCGTGCACTCGAGCAAGACCCTGAAGCGGGCGCTCCCGCGAGTGAGCCCGTCTTCGAGGAATACCTCGATACGAAGAACGTCGGCCCCATCTCGATGCAAGGGCACAGCGCGCTCGCCTACCGCGACGGTTGGCTGTACGTCGCGTCGCGCACGAGCGGTCACGTCGTGCGCCTGAAGCTCGACGAAGCGAGGCTCCCGACTCAGGAGCGCCACGTAGAACTGGTCGGTCTGTTCGATCCGTACGATCCGTCGACGCGCAAATCGAGCAACCTCACGGACATGTCGTTCGGGCCTGACGGCCACCTCTACCTGACCTCGGCGCAGCCGGCGCGTTGCTATCGATTCCTGCCCGATCCGAAGGTCGTTCACGACGCGCGTGCGGGCAAGTCCCCGCCTTGGTTCGATCTCGCGGCGCTCACGGGCAACGCGAAGATGAAGAGCGAGAACATCCTCGTGGACGGGGAGGGTCGCGTGTACATCACCTCGGGCGACGCCTACGCCTACCACGCCGGCGCGGGCGGCGTGATCTGGCGGGTCAGCCGCAAGAAGATCTGAACTCTGCGGAGCGCGGCGGCTCCAACGGCCCGTTCGGCGCTTGCGCGGGACGGGCCGACGCATCAATCTGCGGAGAGTCCGCATCGGAAGGAGCCCCCCGCTTGGAATCCCGTCTGCAACTCGCATCCGCAGTCTCTCGCCTCGGCACCGAGACCGCGTTCGAAGTCGTCAACCGCGTCGGTGCCTTGGAGGCGAAGGGCGAGAAGGTCCTGAAGCTCCACATCGGAGCGCCGGACTTCCGCACGCCCGAACACGTCGTCGAAGCCGGCCGCAAGGCGCTCGCCGACGGATTTCACGGCTACACACCCGCGAAGGGTCTGCCGCAAGTGCGCGAGGTCGTTGCCGACTATTGCCAGCGCTTCCACGGCGGCAAGGTCCATCCCGATCAAGTGATCATCGTTCCCGGTGGCAAGCCGACGCTCTTCTACGCGGTGCTCCTGTTCGGCGAGCCGGGTGCCGAGATCATCTATCCGAACCCGGGTTTCCCGATCTACGAATCGGCGATCCGTTGGACCGGTGCCACACCGGTGCCGCTGGAGTTGCGCGAGGAGAACGGCTTCGCGTTCAGCGCCGCGGAACTGCTCGGGAAGATCACGCCGCGCACGCGTCTCGTGATCTTGAACTCGCCTGCGAATCCAACTGGCGGCGTCACCCACAAGTCCGAGATGGACGCGTTCGTGAAGGGGCTCGCGCAGCACCCGCACGTCGCCGTCCTCTCCGATGAGATCTACTCGCGGCTGCTCTACGACGGCGAGCAACATGTCAGCATCCTCTCGTATCCCGAGATCGCGGACCGCGCGATCCTGCTCGACGGTTGGAGCAAGACCTACGCGATGACGGGTTGGCGCATGGGGTTCGGCGTGTGGCCGAAGTCGCTCGTCGACCACGCCGAGCGCCTACAGATCAACTGCAACTCCTGCACGAACGCGGCGGCACAGATCGCCGGCATGGAAGCGTTGCGCGGTCCGCAGGAATGCGTCGACCGCATGCGCGCGGCGTTCGACACGCGGCGCAAGGTTATCGTGAAGGAATTGAACTCGATCCCGGGTTTTCGATGCGGGATGCCGAAGGGTGCCTTCTACGCCTTCGCGAACACGTCGGGCACCGGCATCCCTTCGCGCGAACTCGAGCGGCGTCTACTCCAGGAAGCGCGCGTGTCGTGTCTTTCGGGCACGAGCTTCGGCGCGCTGGGTGAAGGGTTCCTGAGGTTCAGCTACGCCAGCAGCGAAGAGACGATCCGCGAAGCCTGCCAGCGCGTCCGCGAGATGCTCGCGAAGCCCGCTCCGGCTGCGCGCTGAAAGACCCGGTCCGAAAACAAAGCGGCGCTCGGCTCCGGGTCGGAGTCGAGCGCCGTGGCGCGTCGTCGGTCAGCGAGTGAGGAACGAACTCTCGACGCAAGCGTAGATACGTTGGCCGGCACGCCGCTCGTCGTCGAGTGCGTGCTCCCCGAGCAGCCGTCCCGTCAGAGCCTGTGAAGAATTCACGGGCGACGCGCCGCGGAAGCGGCGCCAACAGCATCTGAGAGCGTGTAGGCTCGATTTCTCCTCACGCTCTCAGTGCTCGGTCGAGCCGCGCCGGTTCGCCTTGCGCCACAACTCGTGGTCGCCGAACTTCGCGCCCTCGATCGACTTGCCCGAGCGAATCTCCTCGAGCGTCCACAGATGGTTCGTGTGATCGTCGCGCGCGACGCCACGGAAGTGCCCGAGCAACGTCTCGACGATGTGGTGGAACTCGCGGACGTCGACCTGCTTGCCCGCTTCGTCGGGATTCAGGCGACTGCCCATGTCGACGTACAACGTCAGATCGGGCGGAGTTCCCAGAGTGCCGACGAACTCGTCCTCGGTGTTCGGCGGTTGGGGCTGGTGCGCCCCGGGATTGAAACGAATCGTCAGTCGAGTGTTCTGACGATCCGGGTGGTACCAGTGGTCGCCCATGCCCTTCTGGGCGAACTTCGACAACTGCGTGGCGACCTCCTCCTTGGAGGCGCCGACCAAGTGCACGTTGACCGATCGCATGGCTGATCTCCCGATTCGGGACTGCCGTCGAACGCCGACCCTCAGGGCCGCTCTCTCGCCCGACGTCACCCATCGTACGCACAATCCGGGTCGATCTTGCAAGGAGGAGGTGGCGGCCACCATTTTGCGGGTGTCGGACGGGGGCGCCAGCCCTCCGTCCGCGCCACCGACCTGATGGCCGATTCACTAGGGGGTTCAGGGGTGACTGTCGCCTCTCCGGGGCCGCATCGGCCGGCAATGTCGCTATGTTCTGCGCCCTTTCCGCTTCCCCGCGCACCAGGGCAACGTTCCGAGAACTCGATGGGCATCTTCAAGGCATACGACATCCGCGGTGTGGTCCCGACCGAGCTCGATGCGCGACTCGCGCGACGGATCGGCGATGCGTTCGCGCGCTTCCTCGCCGCGAAGACGCTCGTCGTCGGTCGCGACATGCGCACGCACTCGCCCGAGATCGCGGCCGCCGTCATCGAGGGCATGCGCGATGCGGGCACGCACGTCGTGGACATCGGGCTCGCGAGCACGCCGATGGCCTACTTCGCGATCGGTTCGACCGACTGCGACGGCGGCTTGAACGTGACCGCCAGCCACAACACCGGCGAGTACAACGGAATGAAGTTGAGCGGGCGTGGAGCGACGCCGATCTCGGCCGCGAACGGCATCAAGGACGTGGAGCGCATGGCGACCGGCCCAGCCGTCGCACCGGTCGCGCGCCGCGGCTCCGTGGTGCAGCGCGATCTGCTCTCTGCCTATGCGGACCACGTGGCGCGCTTCGCGAAGCTCGAGCGCGATGTGAGCATCGCGGTCGACTGCGCGAACGGAATGGAGGGCCACACGCTCGGGCCGATCCTCGAACGCGTGCCGCGTGCTCGCGCGACAGCGATCTTCACCGAGTTGGACGGCACGTTCCCCAATCACGAGGCCAACCCGCTGAAGGAAGAGAACCTCGACCCCGTGCGCGCTCTCGTGAAGAAGAGTTCCGCCGAAATCGGTGTGAGCTTCGACGGCGACGCGGATCGCTGCTGTTTCGTCGATGAAACGGGCCGAACCGTTGGCAACGACCTGATGACGGCGCTCCTCGCGCGTGAATTCCTGAAGACCTTCCCGGGAGCGCCGATCGTCTACGACTTGCGTTCGTCGTGGGTCGTCAAGGAAGAGATTCGCCGCGCCGGCGGCGTGCCCGTGCGCGATCGCGTCGGTCATTCGTTCATCAAAGCCACGATGCGGCAACGTGGTTCGCCCTTCGGCGGTGAACTCTCGGGACACTTCTACTTCGGGGAGAACTTCACCTGCGACTCCGGCGTGTTGGCGATGGTGTCCGCGCTCAAC
>CAZKIY010000085.1:5026-14188 GCA_964552875.1 uncultured Planctomycetaceae bacterium | reverse complement strand
ACGCGAAGGCGAGCATCGCGCCGCACAAGTACCCGCGTTGGTTCGAGTGGCGCGAGACATTGCCGAAGAACGATCGCGGGAAGGTCGCGCGCAAGGCGCTGAAAGCGGAGATCGATGGGCGAACCGTCGGTTGAATCCGCGGCCATGTTCGGGCCCGAAGCCGAGTTGCTGCTGCGTCTCGCGGCTGCGCTGGGACTCGGGATCTTGCTCGGGCTCGAGCGCGAGCGGACTAAGGACCCCGAAACCGGCTTCGCCGGCATTCGCTCGTTCGCGCTGATCTCGCTCCTCGGCGCGCTGGCCGCCTGGGCCGGCGAGACGTTCGCGTTGGCGTGGCTCCTGCCGGCCGTCTTCGCGTCGGTCGCGGCGCTCGTGATCGGCTCGTACGTCGTCACCGCGCGGCGCGGCGGCGTCGGCATCACGACCGAGATCACGGCGCTGATCGCGTTCCTCCTCGGCGCTGCGTGCGAGCGCGGCGAGATCGGCGTCGCCAGCGCCGTCGCCGTGTCGGTTTTGCTCGTCCTCGTGCTGAAGGACTGGCTGCACGCGATCGCGCGGCGGCTGTCGGCCGAGGACGTGTCCGCGACCGTGCAGTTCGCGATCGTCACGCTGCTGATCCTGCCGCTCGTGCCCGATCGCACGTTCGGGCCGCCGCCGTTCGACGCACTGAATCCCTACCGCATCTGGCTGATGGTCGTGCTGATCAGCGGCATCGACTTCGCGAGCTGGATCTTGGTCAAGTCGCTGGGGGCGGAGCACGGCATCAGCCTGACCGGGCTGCTTGGCGGCCTCGCGTCGAGCACGGCGACGACGCTGTCGTTCACGAAGCGCAGCCGGCAGCAACCGGCGCACGCGACCGAGTTCGCGCTGGCGATCCTCCTCGCGTCGCTCGTCATGCTGCTGCGCATCGCGGTCGTGCTGACGGTCGCGGGCCGGACGATCCTCTTCGCGGCATGGCCGGCGCTCGCCGCTCTCGTCGTCGCGAACGCCGGCGCGGCCTTCTGGATCTGGCGGCTGACGCGCCGACCCGGCCGGCACGGAGCGGGACGAGCCGAGGTCGGCACCGAGACCAACCCGTTCCAACTCGCGAAGGCGCTGCGGTTCGGCCTCCTGTTCGGCGCCGTGTCGTTCCTGGCGCGCGGCGCGGAGCTGTGGCTGGGCTCGAGCGGGTTGTACCTCGCGGGCGCGATCGCCGGGCTGACGGACGTGGACGCGATCACTTTGTCGATGTCGCAGCTCGCGGCGCGAGAGCCCGAGAATCTGACGATCGCCGGACGCGCCGTGATCTTGGCGCTCGTATCGAACACCCTCGTCAAGGGCGCGATCGCGGCGGTAGGGGGCTCGCGACCGCTGGCGACGTTGCTCGTGCCCGCGACGGTTGCGATCGCGGCGGTGGGCGCCGCGGTTGCGTTCCTCGTCTAGTGGAGTGCGTCAGGAATTCGCACCCAAACTCACCCCGCCGGCGACTCCCCCGCGGCGTTGGCGCTCCTCCGAGGGTTGCAGTGAACCCGCGTCGTCGCGCCGCCTTGCGTGGAAGTCGCAGTCAGGGCGACTTTGGGTGCGAATTCCTGACGCACTCCACTAGCGCCCGCCACCAGCGGTGCGTTGGTCCTGGAACTGGCTGTCGTTCGAGAACGGCCTGCCCGCCACTTCCTCGAGAATCAACTGGCAGATAGGCATCCCGGGCGCGAGCAGAACGGTCGTGGGGCCGAGGTTGATGATCTCCAGCGTGATGTGCCCGCGAAATCCTGCGTGAATCGTCGGGGCGGTGAAGTGAACGAGGATTCCACATCGGGCGTACGAGCTTCGTCCCTCGATTCGCGCCGCGAGATTCGGGCCGTCATCGTGAAGCCGTAGTTCGATTCGCTCGAGCGTCTGAGCGAGGACGAACTTGTTCGGCTCCAACGCGAAGGGTTGTTCATTCGTGATCGTTCGCTTCTCCGAGTTCGGTACGAACAAGTCCGCGAAGTTGCCGCGCCGAAGATCGATCGCATGCGGAAGCGGCTTCAGCCAGGACACCTCGGATCCCAACGCAGATCGACGGCACTCGTCTGGTAGGGGCACTTCGCCCCGCCCGCCGTCGGAGTTCTCGGCGCGGGCTCGGGCTCGATCGCGAGCCATCCGTTGTCGAGTGCTTCGTGCAGGCGCTGGTTCGAGAGGATCACGCGTTCTGGAGGTCGCCTACTGCGACCGGGATGATGTCCTGCGACTCGGTTGGCAGGATCGCCCACCACGTCGATCCGTCCTGGAACGCGCGCACGTGGACCCGACCGTCCTCGCCTTGCTCCCGCTTGACGTACCCGTTCGACACGAAGTGCGACGCGACGTCGGTCGAGGGCCCTTCCGGCTTCACCTTGATCGTGAATTCATTGCTGAACATTCCCGGACCCACCGTGCACTTCAGCCATCGTTCTTGCATCGTTCGATACCTCCGCAGTGCAACCTGACGCTCGACGAAGTCACCGACAAGCTGCGCCGCCTCACTCCTCCAACCATGTGGTACCTGATACGGTTATCGCCGTGATCGAACTGGCGAAGATGACGTGGCCCGAGGCGCGCGCGGCGTTCGGCCCGCGCACCGTGGCCATCCTGCCCGTCGGCAGCACCGAGCCGCACGGTCCGCACCTGCCGCTCGACACGGACGTCACGATCGCGCTCTCGATGGCGCGCAGTGCTGCGACGAAGCTCGAGGCGAGCGGCGTATCGGCGTTCCTCTTGCCCGCGATCCCGTTCGGGTTGACCGAGTACACGCGTGGTTTCGCGGGGCGGATCTCGCTCCAACCCGGGACTCTGTGGGCCTTGCTCGACGATGTGATCGTCGGTTTGGAACTGCAGGGCATCGAGCACGTGCTGATCGTGAACGGTCACCTCGAGCCGGCACACGTCGACGTCCTGCGCGGTGTGCTCCTCGATCATGCGCAGCGCGGCAAGCGGAAATGCCACGCGATCTTGGCCGACGTCACGCGGCGCAAGAATGCTGCGCGACTGGGAGCGGAGTTCCAGAGCGGCGACTGTCACGCGGGGCGCTACGAGACGAGCCTCGTTCTCGCCGCGGACGCGGCTGCCGTGCGCGACGACGAGCGGGCGAGTCTCCCTCCGGTCGCGATCGAGCTCCTCGCGAAGATGAAACAGGGCGTCAAGACGTTCCAGGACGCGGGCGCGGAGCAGGCCTACTGCGGCGATCCGGCGTCGGCGACGGCGCAGGAGGGGACCGAGCTCGTCGACGCCCTCGGCGGTATCGCGTTCGATGCGGCGCGCGAGGCCTGGCCGCACCTCTTCGTCGAGGGCACTGCGGTATCCTGAACCGGATGCCGGCTTTCACGACGACGATCCAAGTGCGCTTCGGACATGTCGATCCCGCGGGGATCGCGTATTACCCGCGGATCTACGACTACATCCACGAAGTCTACGAAGAGCTGTGGGAGCACCACGTCGGCGTGCGCTACTACAAAATGCTCCTCGAGGACCGCATCGGCTTCCCGCTCGTGCACAGCGATGTCGATTTCGCCGCGCCGCTGCGTTTCGGAGACCGCCCCGAAGTCAGCGTCACGTGCACGAAGCTCGGCCGCTCGTCGATTGGATTGCGTTACGTGTTCCGGCTCGACGGCGTCGTGTGCGTCGATGCGCACATGACGACCGTGTGCACCGACTTGCGCGCCATGAAGAGCATCGAATTGCCGGCACACTTTCGCGCGAAGTTCGAAGAGATCCGGGAGGCCGCTTGAAGGTCCGCGATCTCCACGGCCGCGGATGGCCGGTGTTCAGCTTCGAGTTCTTCCCGCCCAAGACGGACGAGGGTGCGCGAGCACTCCTCAACACGGTCGCGGATCTGCAAGAAGTGTGGAAGCCCGACTATGTGTCGGTGACCTATGGCGCCGGCGGCAGCTCGCGCGACCGCACGATCGACGTCGTCACGAAGCTGCAGAGCGATCTGGGCGTGCACACCATGGCGCACTTGACGTGCCTCGGTTCGACGCGCGCGGAGATCGCGACGATCGTCGACCGGCTCGTCGATGCGGGCGTCGAGAACGTGCTGGCCTTGCGCGGCGATCAACCGAAGGACGGACCGCCGCTCGCGCGCGGCGAGCTCGCGTACGCGAACGAACTGATCGAGATGCTGCACGAGCGCTGGCCGGTCTCGATCGGCGCGGCGTGCTATCCCGAATGTCACGTGGATACGCAGGACCGCGATCTCGACATGGCGCACACGAAGGCCAAGGTCGATGCGGGCGCGCAGATCCTCATCACGCAGCTCTTCTTCGACAACGAGCGCTATTTCGACTTCGTGCGTCGCGCGCGCGCCGCGGGAATTCGCGTGCCGATCGTGCCCGGGATCATGCCGATCACGAACGTCGCGCAGGTCGAGCGCTTCACGAAACTCTGCGGCGCTTCCATCCCGCAGGACTTGCTCGAGCGCCTGCGGCGCGTGGCGGACGACCCGGCGCTCGTCATGGCGACCGGCATCGAGCACGCGATCAAGCAGTGCCGCAAGCTGCTCGAGGGCGGCTCACCCGGGATCCACTTCTACACCCTGAACAAGAGCCATGCGACGCGATCCATTCTCGCGGCCGTGCGGCGCGACTAGACTGAATACGACATGAAACCCACTCAAATGCTCCTCTTGCTGTCGCTCGCCGCGCCGGCCTCGGCGCTCGACCCGGCGCGGCAGGGTTCGATCGAAGTCGTCAAGGATTCCGTGGCCGAGCTGCGCGCGGAGTTCGACGCAGTTCCGAAGAACCAAAAGCAGCCCGGCTTCGATCAGAAGGCGCTGGATGACAAGCGCGTCGAGCTCGCGAAGCGTGCGCGCGCGCTGATGGAAGGCAACCCGCGCAGCGAACCCGCCGTTCGCGTTCGCGTGTGGATGGTGACATCAGGCGTCGAAGCCGGCAGTTCCGACTCGCTCCTCGACGAACTCATGACGAAGGACATCGCGAGCAAGGCACTCGGCGATCTCCTCGACGTCCTGCGACCCAACTCACGGCCCGACGCGCGCGCTCGTGTCGAGAGGTTGGCCGAGAAGGCCGGCGATCGCGGCGTGCGCGGTCTCGCTTTGCGCACGCTCGCGGATCACGTGAAGTACGACCTCGATGGGTTGCGTGCGGTGGAAGCCGGCGACGTCTCGATCGCGACGCATGCCAAACGGCACGGGGCGGAACGCTCGGAGTCCTTGCGCAAGTCGGGCGCGAACGAGGTCGAGAAGCAGTACTTCGCCGTGCTGGAACGCGTCGCGAAGGAGTACGGCGATGTCCTGGATTCACGCGGCCGAGCGATCGGTCCGCGCGCCGAGGGTGCGCTCTTCGAACTCCAGCAACTCTCGATCGGCAAGATCGCGCCCGAAATCGAAGCCGAGGACATCGACGGCACGACCTTCAAGCTCGGCGACTATCGCGGCAAGGTCGTCGTCATCGATTTCTGGGGACATTGGTGAGGCCCTTGCCGGGCCATGTACCCGCACGAGCGGTCGCTCGTGGAACGTCTCGCCGGTGAACCTTTCGCGATCGTGGGTGTGAACAGCGACAAGGATCGCGAAGAGCTGAAGAAGACGATCAGCGCCGAGAAGATCACGTGGCGCTCGTTCTGGAACGGCGGGAGCACGGCTGGACCCATCTCGACGCGTTGGAACGTCTCGAGCTGGCCCACGATCTACGTGCTCGACGGTGAAGGCCGGATCCGCTTCAAGAACGTGCGCGGCGAGCAGCTCGACGCGGCGATCGATCAGTTGCTGGCCGAGCTGAAGACAAAAACGAAGTGAGTGCCGGGCCGCGGCGGCATCCAGCGTGAGCTTCGGGCGCTCACGGTGCGTTGTTCGCGAACGACGCGGCTCTCTCCGGCTCCGGCGAGGTTCGAGACGCCGGCGATGTATCCTGCGTGCGCCGAGGGTGCAGGACGTTCGCGGCCTGTCGTCGAACCCGGCCCCATCCGGCGCGATCGAGCCAGGAGTGTGAACTTGCAGAGCAGCGATGCGCGGCCCGGCGAACGCCGACGGACCAGCCCCAAGAAACCAGCGCCGTCTTCGCGTTGGTCGCTCTACATGGTCCGCACGGCGAGCGGCGCGCTCTACACCGGCATCAGCAACGATGTCGAACGGCGCATCGAGCAGCACGAGCATGGCCGCGGGGCGAAGGCGCTGCGCGGACGCGGTCCGCTCGAGCTCGTGTACCGAGTCGCGATCGGTGATCGTGCGGCGGCGCAGCGGGTCGAGCACGCGCTGAAGCAGCTCTCGAAGACGGAAAAAGAGGCGGTCGTCGTCGCGCAGCCGAAGAGACGGCGTTGGGCGAGCGTGTTGCGTGCCATCTCAGCGCCCGTGAGGTGATCACGGGCGACGCGCTGCGGAAGCGGCGGCACCGACACCTCGGAGCGCGGAGGCTCGATCTCTTCACGCGCTCTCGGTCCGCGCCAAGAACCAAAGGTGCGTGGCGCTGCGCACGGCGCTCGGAATCGCGATCGAGGCCATCGACGTGCTGTGCGGCTGTTGGCTTCAGAGCGTGTGCAGAAATCACACGCTCACGCGACGCGTCGTCACATGAATCCGAGAGCCCGTAGCTCCGATTTCTTCACGGGCTCTCAGCTCGCCGCAATGTGCCTACGCACATCCGAGTCATGACACTCGTGGGCCGTGAGGCGATCACGCAAGCTCGGTCATCGGGCCGACCCATGCGTGTTCAGGGAGCTTCGATCCGAGGCTTGCCTGCACTCGTCGCGTGCGCCGCCCGAGTGGACGAGTCGGGGAACCACGGGCCGCTGGTTCCGTCCATGTGCAGGAGCAGAAGCGTGTCTGCGTCGGACTCGAAGCGACGAGCGGGCTCGAATCGATCCTGCGTGTAGCGCGCGAGGCTCGACACGCGCACCTCGTCGATCTCCCCCGAGAAGAACGAGTTCGGGACGCCGCCTTGTCCGACATCACCGCCGACGACGAGGGGAAGGTCGTTCGTGGCGCGCTTTCCCGAGCCCTTGCGACGCGCGACGACGACGCCGTCCACGTAGATGCGCACCTCGGATCCGTCGAAGACTCCGGCGACGTGGTGCCACTTGCCCGTTTCGAGCTTCGGCTCGCGTGCCTCCGCCGTCGTGTAGTGGCCGTCGAGGTGCACGCTGAACTCGGGCGCTCCCTCGTTCACGAAGATGCCGAACTCGGAACTCTCGGTGCGACACAGGAAGCCCTGTCGTTTCCGGAACTCGCGCGCGTTCAACCAGCCTTCGACCGTGAAGGGGCCATCGGGGACGACGAGATCGCGCGCGGCGACGAGCAACGCGTCGTGCACGCCGTCGAGGGCCAGCGCGCGCTCGCCATCCGGCACGGTTGGCAGCGGCAAGTGCGCGAGGTCGAGCGGCATGGTCCACTTCCGCTCCGGGAGAGGTACGCGCAGGCCTTCGCCCAGGTACTCGACCGAGACGGAGGCGACGGGGACGCGGAAGGCCGCATCGAGAGTCCCGCTCGGGCGTCGCAGCGCGATGGCGATCGAAGCCCTGGATCCCGGCTCGATCTTCACGTGCACGTGATCGGGCGCGAACGTCCAGCGCGAATCGTCACTTTCCGGGACGACGGTGACCTCGATGCCCTGCTTCGAAGGGTTTCGCACCTCGAGCGTGCACGTGCCTTCGACACCGAGATCCTCCGTGAAGGTGCCACGGCCGCTCCAACGCGGTTCGAGCGAGCTGCCGAGTGCGCGCACGTCGTCGCTGATCGCGCCGGTGATCGCGCGCGGATCCATCGCGGCGCCGACCGGGAACGAAGCGACGGCGATGCCGGCCTTCCTCACCGTGACGACGTGATACTGGTGCAGGTAGCCCGCTTCGGGTGCCCATCCGTCCTGCGCGCCACCGACGGTCGCGAGCGCGAAGTACTCGATGCCGTCCTTCAGCCCGTCGTAGCGCATGCGGTGGATGTGGCCAGCGAAGACAGCGTGCACGTTGCCGGCAGCCACGAGCAGCGCATGCACGCGATCCCAGTCGTCGCCGTAGCCACCGCGCAACCAACGCGGATGGTGGAGGAACACGAAGACGTGATCCGCCGAGCGCGTCTTCTCGAGCACGCTCGCGAGCCACGCAAACTGTTCCGGGCTCATGCGCTGGTGCGCGGGATCGTCGAACAGCTTCTTACCGGTCTCAGGGTTCGTCTCGTCCGAGTGCAGCGCGATGAACCACGCGTTCTTGTGGCGGAACGCGTACCACAGCGGACCGAAGTGCTCTTCATAGCTGGCTTCGTGCTCACGCAGGGGTGCCTGACCCTTGCCGCGCCAATAGAGATCGTGGTTCCCGACGACGGGAAACCACGGGCTTTTCAAGCGATCCATGATCCCCTTGAACTCCGTCATCTGGAGCAACCATTGGGGCGTCTCGTTGTAGCCCTGCACGAGATCGCCGACGGTCATCACGAGATCCGGCTCGAGCAAGTTCACGTCGAGGACGGCCTCGGAAAGGATCTTCACGCCTTCCGCGGGTCCACCCGTGCGATCGCCGAAGACGGCGAAGAAAAAGGCGTCCTCTTCGTTCGGCAGCGGGAGTTGGATCGGACTCTTGCGCGAGGTCAGGAAGCGCGACGGGTCGTGCCAGGCCGGGTGTTTCTTCGGCGCGGCGGGCGTCTCTTCGTGGTGGCGCGTCAATGCGGATGCGGCGAGGGTCAAGAGCAGTTGAGCCAACATGACGGCAGGGTACGACGAGTCGACGAGCACCGGATGAAGGCGAATCCCAGCACCCGGAGCGGGTGGTGGGATGCGGATTCACTCGAGGTCTCCTGGGGGAGCTCGTGGAAAAGCCCCATCGTCGCGGCCTTGACCCGGTCGCCCCACGTTTCGCGCCGCGCCGCGCTCGCCGCACCGCGCCGCACCGCGCTCGCCGCACCGCGCCGCGCTCGCCGCGCCGCGCCGCGCTCGCCGCGCCGCGCCACGCTCGCCGCGCCGCGCCGCGCCGCGCTCGCCGCACCGCACCGCGCCGCACCGCACCGCACCGCGCCGCGCCGCGCTCGCCGCACCGCGCCGCACCGCACCGAGCTCGCCGCACCGCGCCGCGCTCGCCGCGCCGCGCCGCGCCGCGCTCGCCGCACCGCACCGCGCCGCACCGCACCGCACCGCGCCGCACCGCGCCGCGCTTCGCCGCGCCACGCTTCGCCACGCCACACTTCGCCGCGCCACACTTCGCCGCGCCGCGCCGCGCCGACGAATTCGC
>CAZKIY010000085.1:0-4926 GCA_964552875.1 uncultured Planctomycetaceae bacterium | reverse complement strand
CGCCACACTTCGCCGCGCCACACTTCGCCGCGCCGCGCCGCGCCGACGAATTCGCGCGAGCCGTGCAACGCCTCAGTCCCTGTTCCAAACCCCTGCTCTGGAGTTCGTCGTGTCTCCCGCAGGCCGCCCAGTCTCCGTTCCCCCGCGCGCTTTGGTCCGCGCGTTCTGGGCGGCCCGCTTCTTCCTTCCAACCGCGCTCGTGCCGCGTAGCATCCGCGCACGATGAACGAGCGCGCCGGTTCCCTCGTGGCGGAATGGACTTGGAAGGCCGTCCTTTTCGGCCTCTTGTTCGGATGCCTTTTCGGCGCGGCGAACGCCTACCTCGGGTTGACCGCGGGCCTCACGGTCTCGACGTCGATCCCGATCGCGGTGCTGTCCGCCGCTGCCTTCAAGGCGTTCCGAAACGGCGGAACGATCCTCGAAGCGAACATGGCGCAGACGATCGGCAGCGCGTCGAGCTCGCTGGCGTCGGGCACGATCTTCACGATTCCGGCCTTGTTCCTGTGGGGGGTCGCGCCGCCCGTGTGGCAAGTCGCGCTGCTCGCGATGGCCGGCGGAGTGCTCGGGATCCTGGCGATGATCCCGTTGCGACGCTTGTTGATCGTGCAAGCCGACGCGGAGCTGCCCTATCCCGAGGGTCGCGCGTGCGCGGAGGTCCTCTACGCGACGCAGCGCAGCGCGTCGGCCGGAACGTGGGTCTTCGTCGGTCTGGCTGTCGGGGCGGGCATCAAGATCGCCCTGAGCGCGCTGCACCTCCTCCCTGAGGAAGTCGCGTGGAAACCGACGTTCCTCCCGAACGGCAGCCTCGCGTTGAAGATCGCGCCGGCGCTCCTCGCCGTCGGGTTCATCGTCGGGTTCCGAGCCGCGGCAGTGATGGTCGCCGGCGCCCTGATCTCGTCCTTGATTCTCTACCCGCTCGTCACGAAGGCGCACGCGGCGGGTCTTCTCGAT
This sequence comes from uncultured Planctomycetaceae bacterium, assembly GCA_964552875.1. GTDB lineage: Bacteria > Planctomycetota > UBA1135 > UBA1135 > JAEUHZ01. The sequence goes on along the minus strand of CAZKIY010000085.1, from coordinate 3,975 downwards.
GCGGCCGTGGTCGGCGTGAAAGGGCTCACGACCGCCGCGATCAAGGACCGCTTCCTGCTCTACGTCGGAGCCGGCGCGGTCGCGGCGGCCGGCCTCGTCACGATCGTGCGCACAGCGCCGACCATGGCGGCCTCGCTCGCGGCCGTGTTGCGCGGGCTGCGCTCGGGCGCGACCGCCGGAACCGGCGAGCGCACGGATCGCGATGTGCCGCCGGCCGTCCTGTTTGCAGGCATGGCTGCGCTCATCCTCGCACTGGTGCTCGTCCCGGGCATTTTCGCCGGTGAATTGAGTCTCACCGCGCGCATCGTCGCGGCACTGGGCGTCGCGTTGTTCGGATTCCTCTTCGTGCCGGTCTCGTCGCGCCTCGTCGGCGTGATCGGCGTGTCGTCGAATCCGACGAGTGCGATGGCTCTCATCACGTTGGCCGGCACGGCCGGGATCTTCCTGGCCCTCGGTTGGAAAGGCGTCGCGGCGCAAGCGGCCGTCCTCACGGTCGGGACCGTCGTGTGCGTCGCGGCCAGCAAGGCCGGCGACATCTCGCAGGACTTGAAGACCGGCTGGCTCGTGAAAGGCACTCCGTACTTGCAGCAGTACGGTCAGCTCGTCGCGGCGGGCGTCGCATGTTGGGTGGTCGCCGGCGTCGTCGTCGCGCTCGGCCACGAACCCGGTTTCGGCGAGGGCGGGCTCGCCGCGCCGCAAGCGCGCCTGATGAAGACGATGGTCGAGGCCGTGCTGGGCGCCGAACTGCCGTGGGATCTGTTGCTCATGGGCGGATCGCTGTCGCTCGTCGGCGTGCTCGCCGGGCTGCCGGCCTTGCCGTTCGCGTTGGGCATCTACTTGCCGCTCTCGACGATGGCGGCCGTGTTCGCCGGCGGCGTCGTGCGGCGCATCGCCGAAGCGCGACCGAAGGAGCGGCTCGACGTCGAAGCGGGGATCCTCTGCGCGTCGGGGCTCGTCGCGGGCGAGGGGCTCGCCGGCGTGTTCGTCGCCGGTCGCGCGCTGCTCGGCGACGGCACGAAGGCCGCGGCGCCGACGTTCGGCGTCGTTCACGTCGTGGGTGCGCTCGCGCTCTTCATCGCGGCCGCGTGGCTCGTCCACCGCGCCTCGCGGCGGACGGCGTGACGCCGACGAGCGCCTGCAGGAGCGGTACGAGGCGCGTTGGAGCCTCGCTCGGCCGCATCCACGGTGAGCGGAACGTTCGAGCCTCGCCCCGCCGCGCCTCCCCGCCGCACCAAGCGTCGGAGCTTGGCTCGAACGCGTTTCCACGCCGCGCGGATCGCTCGAGAACCGCTGTCCCGAGCCTCGTCCCACGTCGTAGGGGCACGCGCGGAATCGCCGCGTTACCCTCTCCGGAACTGTTCCGCGGCATTCCGGACCCGGTCGGGTCCACCGGATCCGCCGCGACACCCGGGCCGCAATCTCTTCAGGACCACCATGCTTCTTCGCATCGCTCTCGTTGGCGCCGCTCTACTCGGCGCGCCGTCCTACACGTCTGCTTCGCCGCAGACGCCCGTGCAGTCCACGCCTGCGGTGCTCAGCGTCGGTGACGCAGCCCCCGCGATCGCGATCGGCAAATGGATCAAGGGCGAGCCCGTCACGGCATTCCAGAAGGGCAAGACGTACATCGTCGAGTTCTGGGCCACGTGGTGCGGGCCGTGCATCGCCGGGATGCCGCACCTCAGCGAGCTGCAGAAGAAGTACGCCGACAAGGGCCTCACGATCATCGGCGTGACGAAAGAGGATCCGAACAACTCGCTCGAAGCGGTCGAGGCGATGGTCAAGGCCAAGGGCGACGTCATGTCGTACTCGGTGGCTTGGGACGACGCCTCCAAGACGAACACGGCGTACATGAAGGCCGCGCAACAGCGCGGCATCCCGTGCGCGTTCCTCGTCGACGGTAACGGGAAGATCGCCTACATCGGTCACCCGATGTCGATCGACGCGACGCTCGAGACCGTCGTGGCCGGCAAGCACGACATCGCCGCACTCGCTGCGACGAGCAAGAAGGCGAAGGAGATCGAGATGCGCGGCATGAAGCTCCAGGAAGAGCTGCAGCGCGCGGCGAAGGCGAAGGACTGGGAAGCGGCGGTCAAGTCGCTGGACGACATGCTCGCGATCGACGCCGAGCAATTCGCCGGCGCTGCGGCGGCGAAGTTTCAGATCCTGGCTACCGAGGTGGGCGACGTGGAGCGCGCGAACCAGTGGGCGCAGGAAGCGCTCGACACGAGTTGCAAGGATTCGGCCGGCGCTCTGCACGCGATCGCCTGGGCGATGGTCGACCCCGATTCCAAGGTCGAGAAGGCCAACGCCGAGCTCGCGACGAAGCTCGCCGCTCGTGCCGTCGAACTCACGAAGGAGAAAGATGGCGGCATCCTCGACACGCTCGCACGCACTTGGTTCGTGCGCGGTGACCTCGACAAGGCCGTCGAGATCCAACGCAAGGCCGTGACGCTCGTGCCGAAGCTGGGCGACACGCTGAAGCAATACGAAGAAGCGCTCGCGAAACGCGGCTGAAACCGCGAGTCGATGATCCGACCGGGCTCGTTCGCTCACCCGGCGGTGAACGAACGAGCTTTTTTTCATGTGAGCGCCCCGTGCGGTCGAGGGATCACGGTTGGTGCATGTTCACTGCCGTCTTGCGAGAGACAGCGACGCGCGCTGGATGTGTGGTGTCGCGGCAGCATCGGAATCTCCGGTTGGCGTGAGGCCGCGCGCGTGCTCGCGTCCCTACCGAGGTCCCAACGCGAACGAATCCCGCGGATCGAAGTCGTGCACCACCGTCGCGTACGCGTCGCTCACGAGTTGGCGTACCTGCAACGTGCGACCCTGCTTCGTTCTCGCGATCGGGCTTCCCCCGAGCCAGGCAGGAGCGACGCCCTCGGTCGGCCACGCCTGGTAGAGCACCGTATCGTCGTCCACGAAGCCGACGACGCCCGGGAACGTCATGCCGACGAGCTCGAACGGCGCCCACGTGTTCGTGTCGAGGCGCAGCATCCGCATCAGGATCAGGGTGTCGCGCACGATCAGTTTCGTACCGTCGGGCGACAGTACCGGATGCTCGCCGATGCACAGCGCTTCGACGGCGTTCGTCGCGACGTCGAGCGAGCACACGACGGGCAGGCGACTCCAGCCGTCGTAGCCGGCGCGGAAGGCGCGGTCGCTCTGAAAGTGCAGGCCCGCGAGCCGAAGAGCCTGTACCCGATCGAGCAGGCACGCGTAGATCAGCCGCGCCCCGTCCTGCGACCAGGACAGCCTGCCGTCGAGCGCCGTGATGCTCGTGCTCGTCCGCGCTCCCGTCGCGATGGCGCAGAACTCGATCGTCCCTTCCTTCAACAGGTGTCCGGCGCCCGGATTCGTCGCGGGCCGGGGATTGCGTACGTACGCGACGCGGTCACCCGCGGACGTCAACGCAAGGCAGTCGCCGAGGAGATCATCGAGCAGAACGGATCCCTTGCCGCGAAACAGAACACGCTCGCGTGCGGTGCCGGCTTCCAGCAGGACGAGCGCGTGCTCCTCCTTCACGATGTCGTCGTGCACGTAGACGACGTTCCCGTGTGCGTCCGGTCCGCCAACGCTGAACGAGCAGGGCACGCCGGAATTCGACGCGCCGGCAGGGCGCAGCATCGTGCTCGAGAGACTCGGCAGTTCGATGCGTTCGACGCCGCCGACCGGATACACGCGGACGATGCTGCCGCGGAGGCTCGCGAGGATCGTGGGCGTCTCGATGCCGCGCACGAAGTACGCACCGGAGGAATCGGACACGAGTTTGGGCGGAACGCCTGCGACCGCGAGGGAAGGCGCGGGACCCGGTGTCGAGACATCGCAACTCGTGGCAGCGAGGAAGAGAAACAGCGCGGAGATTCGCACGATCCGGGTCCGTGATCTCTGCACTGCGCCGAGAGCCTGCAAGATCGAGCTCCTCATGGGCTCTCAGAGCGTGTGAAGAAATCACACGCTCTCGCGACGCGGAAGCGT
>CAZKIY010000084.1:0-14306 GCA_964552875.1 uncultured Planctomycetaceae bacterium | reverse complement strand
CTACTGCAGGATCGGCAACGCGCGATGAGCCTGGATCGCGACGCGTTGCGCCACGCGCCCCGCGATCTCCGCGAAACGCTGGGCGATGAGCGATTTCGGATCCGCGATCGTGACCGGATCGCCCGCATCTCCGCCGACGCGCACGCGCGGATCGAGCGGGATCGTGCCCAGGATCGGGAAGCCGTGCTTCGTTGCGAGCTTCTGCGCGCCGCCGCTGCCGAAGATGTCGACGACGGTCGAAAAACGGCCTTCGATGTCGACGTTGACGACGACGTCCGCACCGCCGACGTTGAGGCGGATCTTGGTGCCCGTCCGCGCGCCCTCGACGAGGCCTTCGATCACGTAACCAGCCATGTTCTCGACGATGCCGAGCACGGGCACGTTCACCTGCTTGAACATCGCGACGGCCTTGTTCACGTCGAACGTGGCCACCGCTTGCGGCGTCGTGACGAGCACTGCGCCGGTCAGCGGCACGATCTGCGCGAGCGAAAGTTGCGCGTCACCCGTGCCGGGCGGCATGTCGACGAGCAGGTAATCGAGCGCACCCCATTGAACGTCGCCCAGGAATTGCTCGATCAGCTTGTGGACCATCGGCCCGCGCCAGATGACGGGCTTGTCCTCGTCGAGCAAGTAACCGATCGACATCGTGCGCACGCCGTGTCGTTCCTTCGGGATCAGCTTGCCGCCGCTCGCCTCGGGTTCGCCCTTCAAACCCATCATCATCGGCACGTCGGGGCCGTAGACGTCGCAGTCGACGAGGCCGACCTTCGCGCCGGTCTTCGCCAACGCGCAGGCGAGGTTCACCGCGACCGTGCTCTTGCCGACGCCACCCTTGCCGGACGACACCGCGACGATGTGGCGGATGTCCGGCGCGATCTTGCGCTCGGGCCCGCTCGAAGGCTTCGAAACGGCAGTCATCTCGACGTTCACGGCCTTCACGCCGGGAATGGCGCGAAGCAGCGTCTCGGCCTGCGCCTTGAGCTGGTCCTTCACCGGACACGCGGGCGTCGTGAGGTTGATGACGGCCTTGACGGCGCCGTCGCAGGCGCTGGCCGTCGTGACGAAGCCGAGGCTGACGATGTCGCGCCCGAGGTCCGGGTCGATGACGTGCCGCAGGGCTTCGAGGATCTGTTCTTTCGTGACGTCGGACACGTTGTTCTCCAGGCTGTTTCGAGCCGCGGATTCTAGCAGGCCGTCGCAGTCGGATCGTGGTGCTCGGTGCCTCGACGCTTGGATGCGAGGGATCCGGCACAGATGCGGACGGACTCACGGGAAGACGGTTGCCTTCGCCGCGTCCATCGTGCCCTATCGAGAGGGGGGAATCCCATGTTCGAGCTCGTTCAATGCCTGCTGTTCGTCCTCGGCATCGCCGCGGCGCGTCTCGCGAACCCGGGAGACGCGTGCGCGCTGAGCCCCTGTCCGCCGATCTCGGCGAGGCCGATCGCGGCCTGGTCTTCGCCCGAACCCCTGCGCGCGGACGAGTTCCGACTCTTCGCGCGCGGCGAGCGCCGTCCGGGACAACCGAGCGCCGCGCCCATCGTCTTCGTGCCGTCCGAGCGCGTTTGGTTCATCGGTCCCGCCTCGGAGCGAGTGCGCCCGCGGCTCGCGCGTGCCTCGCGACTCGAGGTCAGCGTCCCGGACGCGGCATCCGCGCGCTAATCTGCGTCGCGTGACTCGTCGCGCGATCGTCCTCGTCTCGGGTGGCATGGATTCCGCCGTCGCGTTGGCGGAAGCGCGGCGGCTGGGCTTCGCGTGCCACGCACTGTCGTTCGACTACGGACAACGTCATCGGCACGAACTGGTCGCGGCGCGTCGCGTCGCCGAGGCCTGTGGAGCGATCGACCAGCGCGTCGTCGCGCTCGACCTGCGCGCGATCGGCGGGTCGTCACTGACGGACGACGTCGACGTGCCCAAGGATCGTCCGCATACGGCGATCGGCGTCGGCGTGCCGTCGACTTACGTTCCGGCGCGCAACACGGTGTTCCTCTCGATCGCGCTGGGCTTCGCCGAAGTCGTCGGAGCGCGCGACCTCTTCCTCGGCGTCAATGCCGTCGACTACTCGGGCTATCCCGATTGCCGGCCGGAGTTCCTGCGAGCGTTCGAGGACTTGGCGCGCGTCGCGACCGCGGCCGGTACCGAGCGTGGCGAGCGCTTCAACGTGCACGCGCCGCTCGCGGCGTTCTCGAAGGCGGACATCGTGCGTCGCGGGCACGAACTCGGCGTGGATTTCGCATTGACGCATACGTGCTACGACCCGCGCGTCGACAGGGAGCGCATGCTGGCGTGCGGGCGTTGCGACGCGTGCACGCTGCGCCTCAAGGGATTCGCCGAGGCTGGCGAGCGGGATCCGATCCCGTACGCGAGTTGAGTCGCTGCTCCCCGAGAGCGAGGGGCTCAACCTGCCCTACTCGGCACTCGAACTCGGCGCTCCGCTTGCGGACTGGCCGGTTGGAGGTAGCCTGGGCTCAAGGCGGTCGAGCAGTTCCCGTTCGGCGTCCGACTGCCCTCAGGTTTTCTCGAGGCTCCACGAAGACCGCGCCCTCGCCGGCGCGATCGAGGGCTCGCTGATGAAGTTCCAGAAGTTCTCTCTCTCTGCGTCGCGCTTCTGCTCCCGCGCGCTACCGCCCAGACCCAGGCGATGACCGAGTTGCTCGCGGCCTATCCCCAGGGCGAGCCGCTGTGCCACGAGGTGACGCCAGATGGTCGCCGCCTCTTCGTAGCTGAGGGCGCCGTGATCGCCGTGCTCGACGTCGAGCCCATCGGCGGCGTGATCACGCCGGTGGTTCTGCAGTCCATCGAGATGCCCGAAGCGTCGCCGATGGTGATGCGCTACTTCTACGAGCCGAACGGCGACACGCACCACCTGTTCGTCGCGGGAGGATCGCACGGGCCGTGGCGCCTGGACCTCTGCTCGACACTGTTCGACCCCGTTCCCGTCCCGTGCGGAGCGGCGGCCCTTCAATCCACGCCGATCGAGCCCAACCTCACCACGCTGCCCAAACGCTGCGTGGACGTCGAGGTCGTCACGGAACATGACGCGGGCGTGCCCTTGCTGTTCGCGGTGTATGCGGCGAACAGCAATCCGAACAAGTCCTCGGTGGGACCTTCGGAACTCCGCGGGTACCGGATCAACGCGGACGGAACCATGCCCGCCTGGGGAAGCCCCTTCGTGTTCCCGAGCACCGCGACGAACGATCCCAAGGAACAGGTGGCGACCGCCCTGACCTGGGTGCCGGGGATCTCGAAGCGGCTCTATGCCGCACTCGGCGTCGACTGGATCTGGTCCATCGACATCTCCATCGAAACCTCGATTACGGGTGCCCGGATGCCGACCGGCACAATTCCCCTGTGCTCGCTGACATCGTGTCCTGCGGGCGAGAACGCGCGCGACGTCTTCGGCGTTCAAAACGCGGCAGGGAACGAGTTCGTGTACGCCGTGCTCGAGTACGGCCGTGTCCTCGAGTATCGGATCGCAACCGGCGCGGTGGCGGCCACGGCGATCACCTGCATGTCGGGCGCTGATGCTCGATTGGAATCCATCAGTGCCGCCATGGAGGGAAATCGGGTCTTCGTAGGCGTCGGTCTGCCGGCATTGCATGGAAGAGTCGACGAGACGCGCGCGCCTTATCATCCGACCGGCTTGTGGAATGACCCCTGCTACGGCGTGGGTCTCGCCGACCCTAACGCTGACACGGGTGGTGGATGCAACGAACTCCGCTTCCTCATGCGCTGCACTGCGTCGAGCGGAAGCCTGACGCCGCTGTCACACACCACGGCGAGCACCCTCGGTTCCTGGAATTCGCTAATCCTCAGGCGCACAGACGAGTGGACGTTCAGCGCCTATTCCTCCACACAGTCGGGCGGCACGACGGTCCACGAACTCGCGCCCGTCTACTCTTCCATGTCGATGGAGTCTTCATCGATGTCGATGCAGTCTGCTGGCTTTCCGCTGGCCCCGTGCGGACCGGTTCCCCTCACTTTCGAAGTCGAACTCATCGCCGAGTACCTCGGGATCAGCTTTCCGATCGCAGCCGGCACGACCTCGCTGCGAGATCCTGGCCTGACCTATTTCGGCCACGATGGGCTGGGCATTCCATCGACGGCACTGCAGGTTCACGTACGAGAGTCTCCCCGAGATCTCCTGCCGGTGCCCTGGACGATCTCGGTGTGTGATCAGCGCACGACGCCGATTCCCAGGCTCATCGCCTGTGACGGCACGGACCAAGGCTCCGGCGATCCCAATCCCTTCGCGGGCTCGATCTTGGGAACGGCCCGCTGGCTCGACCCGGTGGACGAGGAAGCGGAGTGGTTCCTGCCGGGGGGGAGTCTCTGGCGTCGTGCGAATCCTGCCACGTGCACGCCGTGGCCCGCGGGCGAATGTTCTGCGAGCTTGTGCTCCGCGCCGGAGGCTTGGATCAGGCGCGGATTCGTCGACGGAGGAACCAACGTCGGCTGGAAACTGGTCCGGCTCCTCACCGCGAATCCCTCGCAGGCGCTGCCCAGCGGACAGGCGATGGACATGAAGTGGTGGCAGTGCCAGTCGCCTGCAGGTCCGGATCCTTCGAGGTCGGACGACATCCCGTATTTCTACTCGTTGGAGGATGCGCGCCGAGAGCTGCTGCAGCCGGGCGATCTCGAGCCGGTTCCGGTCCTGGTCCACAGCGTGCGCAGCGGTAGCGACTACGGGTACAAGCTGCAGAGGCCGCAGGACCTGATGGCGCTGTCGGCGCAGACGTGCAGCCAAATGGGGCTCGGGTACGGCGAGAGCCTCGAAGCGGATCCGACCACGCAGTTCGTACCGTTCCTCGAGGCGATCACGCATCCTGAGTTCGAGACGCCTGGTCCCGGGCTTCTCCCTTGTCTCGTCCATTCTTGTGATGGATCCGCCTTGGCCCGGAACATCTACAACGGAAAGTGCGACGTCTTCGCGCTCGAAGATCTGCTCCAGCAGGAGCGGCATGTGGCCGTCGTCGCCGCGGGCTTCGTTGCTACGGACTACAGCGTCCTAACGCCAGACTGCCGCTGGGACGACTACGCAAAGCGCCTCTTGGTGATCGCGTACGACGTGACGAACTCGCCAGCGGAGTTCCTGGATCCCACGCCGGAGGGGCCGCCGATCCTGCGCGTCTTCCTGGGGCCGGTGGGCGGGGGCGCGTTTGCACTCAAGGTCAAGTCGTACGAGACCCAAAACGGACCGCGGTCCTACGCGTTCGTCGCGGATTTCAGCGGGTCGTTGCTGGTGTACGACGTGTCGGCCAGTGTGCTTTTCGCCGAAGCTGCCGTCCCTCCTGGCTCTCCCTACCTTCCCACGCGCACGCCCGTTCTGACCTCGACGGCGACGGTGAACTTTGATCCCGACCCCTACGACGGCATCCGACCCGACGTGGTCGACATCGCCATCGAGGGAGACTACGCGTACTGCGCCTTGTCTCGTGCCGGTGTTGGAGTCGTCGACATTTCGAATCCATTCAACCCGGTGTTGATTACCGTGTTGGACACTCCGGGTCTGGCGCAAGGCTTGGCGCTGCGGCGGGACTCCCTGAATCGTCCACAACTTCTCGTCGGCGACTCGCGTGCCGGGATCCGACTCTACGGGATCCCAGGAGAGTAGGAGACCAAGATGCAAATCCAAACGTACTTCACAGGGCTGTTGGTTCTCACGGGACTGTGTGCGCCAGCGGCTCGCGCCGCTCAGTCGCCCTGCCAGTCGTGGCGGCCGTTTCTCACGGGGCCGACGAACGACGTCTACACGATGGTCAGCCACGATGACGGCAGTGGATCCAAGCTCTACATCGCTGGAGAGTTCACGGGCTTCCATGGCTCCATGCCCCAGCTGTTTTCCGACCACATCGCGAGGTGGGATGGAGTCGCTTGGCGCCCTGTCGGTCCTTCGTACGGCTTCGGCGATATCGTCATCTGTCTGGCGGTGTACGACGCGGGCTCGGGGCCGCAGCTCTACGCGGGCGGCTATTTCCTGGACGTGAACGGCCTACTGGCTCGTTGCGTGGCGCGCTGGGACGGCGTGGCGTGGCATCCTCTCGCTGGGGGCGGGATCAATGGGGCAGCCGGCGCTCCGATCAACGTCGAATCACTGGCCGTTCACGACGACGGAACCGGTCCCGCGCTCTACGTCGGAGGCCGGTTCACGTTCGCCGGCTTCAACTTCCCTGCGCGCTACATCGCCAAGTGGGACGGCACTGCGTGGTCGGCCCTGGGCTCTGGATTGGGCTCGTCCGACGGCGTGGCCACGGTCCATTGGATGTGCAGTTTCGACGACGGCACCGGACCGGCACTGTACGTCGCGGGGATCTTCGCGACTGCGGGTGGAGTTCCTGTGCCGAACAACATGGCGCGCTGGAGGAACGGGGTCTGGGAGCCCGTCGGGGAAGGCGCGGCCAGCACCAGGGGCATGGTGGTCTTCGACGATGGAACGGGACCAGCGCTCTATGTGACCGGCGTCCCGCTCTCGATCGGGATCCCCGGCATCTACAAGTGGGACGGGTCTCAGTTCTACGCGGTCGGCAGCGGGTGGAATGGTGGTGCGGACGCTCTGGCGGTGTTCGATGACGGCCGTGGCCCCGCGCTCTACGCGACGGGCAACTTCTCGCTCATTGCGGGGATCTGGGTCAATCGAATCACGCGTTGGAACGGCCAGTTCTGGGAGCCGATGGGCGCAGGGTTCAGCCACCGCGGCCGGTGTCTCGCCGCGCACGACGATGGGACGGGCCCTGCTCTCTACGTGGCCGGACGCTTCGTTGTCGCGGGGGCCAACACGAGCTATCGCGTCAGCTCGTGGCGGGCCTGTTCTAGTCCCATCGATGTCCTGTGCGCAGGTGACGGCACGCTCGTCGCCTGCCCGTGCACACCCAACGGTGCGCCCGGACACGGCTGCCGCAACTCTGCGGATCCAGCCGGCGCGGTGCTGAGCGCGAGCGGCACACCCGCCGCCGACGACCTGATCCTCCAGGCGAATCAGACGACCCCTTCCGCGCCGTGCCTCTACTTCCAGGGCGACGCCCATCTCCTGAGTTCCTTCGCGAGCGGCGACGGCCTGCGCTGTACGGGCGGTCTTCAGCGGCGGCTGTTCCTCGACGTCGCGAGCGCGGGATCGTCCGCGGAGCCGGACGCGGGCGACCCTTCGATTCGCGCGCGAGCCGCGGCGCTCGGCGATGCGCTGCCACCGGGCTGCGTGCGCTTCTATCAAGTCTACTACCGCGATCCGTCACCCACGTTCTGCGCGGAGCCGGCCGGCAGCACGTGGAACTTGACGAACGCCCTGCGGGTCGTGTGGTAGCGGGAATGAGCAGGCGCGACTCGAGGACGAACGCATCGAATCCATTCAACCCGGTGTTGATTACCGTGTTGGACACTCCGGGTCTGGCGCAAGGCTTGGCGCTGCGGCGGGACTCCCTGAATCGTCCACAACTTCTCGTCGGCGACTCGCGTGCCGGGATCCGACTCTACGGGATCCCAGGAGAGTAGGAGACCAAGATGCAAATCCAAACGTACTTCACAGGGCTGTTGGTTCTCACGGGACTGTGTGCGCCAGCGGCTCGCGCCGCTCAGTCGCCCTGCCAGTCGTGGCGGCCGTTTCTCACGGGGCCGACGAACGACGTCTACACGATGGTCAGCCACGATGACGGCAGTGGATCCAAGCTCTACATCGCTGGAGAGTTCACGGGCTTCCATGGCTCCATGCCCCAGCTGTTTTCCGACCACATCGCGAGGTGGGATGGAGTCGCTTGGCGCCCTGTCGGTCCTTCGTACGGCTTCGGCGATATCGTCATCTGTCTGGCGGTGTACGACGCGGGCTCGGGGCCGCAGCTCTACGCGGGCGGCTATTTCCTGGACGTGAACGGCCTACTGGCTCGTTGCGTGGCGCGCTGGGACGGCGTGGCGTGGCATCCTCTCGCTGGGGGCGGGATCAATGGGGCAGCCGGCGCTCCGATCAACGTCGAATCACTGGCCGTTCACGACGACGGAACCGGTCCCGCGCTCTACGTCGGAGGCCGGTTCACGTTCGCCGGCTTCAACTTCCCTGCGCGCTACATCGCCAAGTGGGACGGCACTGCGTGGTCGGCCCTGGGCTCTGGATTGGGCTCGTCCGACGGCGTGGCCACGGTCCATTGGATGTGCAGTTTCGACGACGGCACCGGACCGGCACTGTACGTCGCGGGGATCTTCGCGACTGCGGGTGGAGTTCCTGTGCCGAACAACATGGCGCGCTGGAGGAACGGGGTCTGGGAGCCCGTCGGGGAAGGCGCGGCCAGCACCAGGGGCATGGTGGTCTTCGACGATGGAACGGGACCAGCGCTCTATGTGACCGGCGTCCCGCTCTCGATCGGGATCCCCGGCATCTACAAGTGGGACGGGTCTCAGTTCTACGCGGTCGGCAGCGGGTGGAATGGTGGTGCGGACGCTCTGGCGGTGTTCGATGACGGCCGTGGCCCCGCGCTCTACGCGACGGGCAACTTCTCGCTCATTGCGGGGATCTGGGTCAATCGAATCACGCGTTGGAACGGCCAGTTCTGGGAGCCGATGGGCGCAGGGTTCAGCCACCGCGGCCGGTGTCTCGCCGCGCACGACGATGGGACGGGCCCTGCTCTCTACGTGGCCGGACGCTTCGTTGTCGCGGGGGCCAACACGAGCTATCGCGTCAGCTCGTGGCGGGCCTGTTCTAGTCCCATCGATGTCCTGTGCGCAGGTGACGGCACGCTCGTCGCCTGCCCGTGCACACCCAACGGTGCGCCCGGACACGGCTGCCGCAACTCTGCGGATCCAGCCGGCGCGGTGCTGAGCGCGAGCGGCACACCCGCCGCCGACGACCTGATCCTCCAGGCGAATCAGACGACCCCTTCCGCGCCGTGCCTCTACTTCCAGGGCGACGCCCATCTCCTGAGTTCCTTCGCGAGCGGCGACGGCCTGCGCTGTACGGGCGGTCTTCAGCGGCGGCTGTTCCTCGACGTCGCGAGCGCGGGATCGTCCGCGGAGCCGGACGCGGGCGACCCTTCGATTCGCGCGCGAGCCGCGGCGCTCGGCGATGCGCTGCCACCGGGCTGCGTGCGCTTCTATCAAGTCTACTACCGCGATCCGTCACCCACGTTCTGCGCGGAGCCGGCCGGCAGCACGTGGAACTTGACGAACGCCCTGCGGGTCGTGTGGTAGCGGGAATGAGCAGGCGCGACTCGAGGACGAACGCCATCTGAGAACGCGTGAAGAAATCGAGCCTACGCGCTCTCAGAATCATGTGGCGACGCTGCCGGTCGCGAGAGGCCGTGATTACTTCACGACCTCTGAGTCATCGATTGTCCCCTTGACGATCTAGGGGAGCCGTGCTTCCCTAGATGGCCGAGGGGAAGCATGACCGATCGAGACGTCGAACTGCCGCCGGGAGCGCTCGAGCTCCTGGCCCTCAAAGTGCTCACGCGCGGCGCGATGCACGGTTACGCGATCGTGCGCGCGATCCAGGAGCGCGGCGAAGACAGCCTGCGGATCGAAGAAGGGACGCTCTATCCCGCGCTGCACCGCATGGAACGCCGCGGCTGGCTCGCGAGCGAGTGGGGCGCGTCCGAGTCGAACCGCCGCGCGAAGTTCTATCGGCTGACGCCGGCCGGTCGGTCCGGATTGCGCGAGCAGGAATCGGCCTGGCGCCGGTTGAGCGACGCCGTCGGCCGCGTGCTCGGCGCGCCGAACGCGAAGCGTGCCTAGATGAGCACATTCCTCGAGCGGTTCGGCATCCACGCGCGGTCGCCGGACCCGCGCCCGTTGTCCGAGATCGCGGCGGACATCGACGAAGAACTCGCGTCGCACGTCGATGCATCGGCGGGCGCTCTCGCGGACGAAGGACTCGACGTCGGGTCGGCGCGCGCCGAAGCGCTGCGTCGTTTCGGCGACTACGGACGGATCCGCCGCGAGTGCGCGCGGACGCAGATGGGGGAGAGGATCGTGCTGCAACGGATACAAGTCGTGCTGACGGTGGTACTCATCGCGGTCGTCGGACTGCTGTTCCTGTCGAACCGCGAATCGCAGGCTCACGAGCGCGCGGCCTTGGACGCGGAGAAGCAGGTGATGGCGGCTCTGATAGCGCGCCTCGACGCCCAACTCGCGGCCGATGCCGACCCGACACCCGCGATCGATCGTCGGTCTGCCGCCAACGCGAAGACCTACTCGATCGGCTCCGGCGGCTATTTGAACTGGGATGGGCAGGAGATGGACCTCGTGTCCGCTTCGGGAACTTGGGAGGAGTACTTCCACGAGCAGGACACCTCCTGGCGCCACGGACTAAAGGTCGTGGGGAAACTGGCGGAGCTTCCGGGCACTCAGGGCGTCGAGATCTTGACGCAGATCTGGGGCCGCCTGTCAGTCGAACACCGCGAGCAAATCATGAAGCCCTTCGTCTTCGACGGAGGGCATCCGCACGCCATCGAAGTGCTCGCGCTGGGCTACGGGGACGAGCAGACCTCCGTGAAGGAGCGCGCGGTGCTCTACCTGTACACATACTCCTGGAAAGACCTGTGGAATGGGGAGGGGGCCGGCTCGGCTTGGTTCGCGGAGAACCGCGAGCGCCCCGTCGCCGAGGTCCTTCGCGAGAGCGCGCTGCTCTGGGCGCGCGAAATGGCTGGAATGGCCGCTCAACACGAACATTTGGTGGACGACTACGTCGGACGCTTCCTCGAGGCGACCGAGAGCGTGCGGCCCGAGACGTTCGCGAAAGCGGGCGTCGACCTGGGCCCGATCCTGGAGGAGGCGGGTGTGTGCGCGCTCGGCCCGGACCGCTTCGCAGATCTCTCGCCCAAGAATCAGATGCTGGCCGAACGCGTCCTCACTTGGTGCAAGCCCTGAGGCCCACATGACTCTCGCGCTCGTCCTCGTCGGTCTGCTCGCGGCGCAGAAACCCGCACTCCCGGTCGCCGACGCCGCGAAGTTCCGCACGTCGTTCGCGGAGGCACTGGCGGACGACTCGAAGTCCGCGAAGGTGATCGCCCAAGCGAAGACGCTCGAGGCGAAGTACGCGCTCGACTCGCTGATGAAGACGCTGCGGGCGGGACCGAAACTTCAGGACGGCGATCCGAAGCCGCGCGCGGTCGGCGAGACGAAGGAGAAGCTCGAACGCTTCGGCGACGTCACGACCGGCTTCACGTTTGCGAGCGGGAAGGACGTGTACGGCTACCTCGTCTCGATCCCGAGGGGCTACGACGGATCGAAGCCCGTGCCCGTGCTCCTCGATCCCGGTCACGGCACCGGAGCGGGAAAGTCGCTCCAAGAGAAGGCCGAGTTCACGCCGTATTTCCGGTCCGGAGCGGACGACGCGGGCCTCGAGGAAGCCCTCGTCGTGCGCACGGAGATCATCGAGCAGATCGGCGCGGACGGGTTGAAAGGCGAACGTCCCGAGGACGAGGTCGCCGCGGTCTTCGACGATTTCTTTCGCGACCTGGCGTCGCGTTTAGCGATCGACCTCGACCGCATCTACGTCGCGGGCATCTCGCAGACCGGTTTCTGGTCCTGGTACCTCGCTCGCGCGCGGCCTGACCGCTTCGCCGGCATCGCGCCCATCGCGTCGGTGACGTGGCAGGTGAACCGCTACCTCGACTGCTACGCGAACTTGCCCGTCTTCGTCGTGCACGGAGAGAAGGACCCGATCTGCAAGGTGGCGATGCCGCGACAGACGACCCAGCTCTTGAAGGACCTCGGGTTCCCGGTGACCTACGTCCAGATCGCGGGCGGCGAGCACGGAGGCGTGGTCTTCGGGAAGCTGTCCGAGGCGCTGACTTCTCTGGCGAAAACACCGCGGAATCCGTGGCCGAAGCGCGTACGCCGCGCGCTGCTCACGACGCACGCGCCGCACGCCTACTGGGCGCGCGTGACGAAGCTCGCGCAGGAAGGCGACGGCAAGGCCGGCACGGCTCCGGTCGCGCAGCTCGATGCGCGGATCGAAGGCCAGACCGTGACGATCGAGTCGCGCGGGATCGAGGCCCTCGAACTCGCGCTCGCGTCGGAGCTCATCGATCTCGGAGCGCCGATCGAAGTGGTGTGGAACACGAAGCGCGTGTACTCGGGCGTGGTCCCTGCGAGCTTCGCCGACGCGGTCGAGATCGCACTCGCGAAAGCCGACTGGCGCGGCGCGGGTCCGACGCGAATCGTTCTCCCAGCCCCGCGCTGACGATTCCTCGACGTTGCTCGAAGCGCAGGACTTCGCCTAGAGTCCGGCGATGCGCATCGTCGTGCTCACCGACCTCGAGAAGAAAGACCCGCGCTCGTACGACGTCGTCGTCGACCAAGTCGTCGGCGCACTGACGGCCGGCGGGCACGAAGCCACGGTGCTCGGCGTCCACCGCGATTTGCACGCGTTGATCGACGGATTGAGCAAGCCGAAGCCCGAACTCGTGTTCAACCTGTTCGAGAACTTCGGCAAGGTTCGCCTCGGCGCCGTGTGCGTCGTCGGTCTGCTCGACTTGCTCGAAGTGCCGTATGCCGGCGGCGGGCCGGGCGAGTTCTTCATCACGCAGGACAAGGCGATCACGAAGAAGTTGCTCGCCTTCGACGGCGTGCCGTTCCCGGATTTCGCGGTGTTCTCGCGCGATTCGAGCCTCGACACGAGCGGCAACTTGCGCATGCCGCTCTTCGTGAAGCCTTTGAGCCAGGATGCGTCGATCGGCATCGACGCGTCGTCGCTCGTCGAAGGACCGAAGGACCTCTTGAAGCGTGTCATGCTCGTCCAGGAGAAGTTCAAGGACGACGCCCTCGTCGAGCAGTTCATCGAGGGGCGCGAGCTGCATGTCGGCGTGCTCGGCAACGTGCGACCCACAGCGTTCCCGCCCATCGAGATCGACTTCTCGGGGTTGCCCGAAGGCGCCCCGCGCATCCTCGGATCCGCGGCCAAGTGGGACGAGGACAGCGTCGAGTTCAAAGGGACGAAATCGGTGCTGGCGCAGCTCTCGGACGAGATGCGTGCGCGGGTCCAGCGCGTGGCGCTCGACGCCTATCGCGCTCTGCGCGTCCGCGATTACGGCCGCGTGGACCTGCGCTTGACGCCCGACAACGAGATCTTCGTGATCGAGGTCAACGCGAGCTGCTACCTGGAGCGCACGAGCGAGTTCGCGACCGCGGCCGCGGCGATGGGCATCGACTACACGACGCTCGTGAATCGCATCGTCGAAAGTGCTGTCGAGCGGCGGTCGATCGAGAAGCGCTGAGGGCGTGCGAAGAAATCGAGCCTACACTTTCTCAGACACAATCTGCGCCGCTGCGCGGCGCGTCGCCCGTGAATTCTTCACGGGCTCTGAGAGCGTGCGAAGGATCGAGGCGCGTCCGGCTTTCGTGCGGGTCAGCGCCCCGTGCCGGCCCCGCGGCCCCGCGCTCACGGGCCTGCACGCGAGCGCCGGAGAACTTCGTGGTTGTAGGGCGTCGGCGCGTGCTGCTCGAATCCGCGACCGGCGCGGGGCGCGCACTCACACCGTGCGCGTCGGCGATCGCGTCGGCGATCGCGTCGGTGGGCGCGTGGGGGTGCGTGGGCGATCGCGTCGGCAAGCGCGTCGGCAAGCGCCGCCGTCGGCTCAGACTCTGCATCCCGCTCCGCCCCGCGCATCTGGACCGGCCCGAGGTGCCTCACTCGTCGCAATGCGTCCGCCCTTCAGCCATCCGAAGAGGAGCAGCCACGAACTCGCCTCGGGCAACGCACGATCTCTCCTCGGCGTCCGATCCATCCACCCGCTGAACCACGGGCCCGACGAATGCGCGTCGATACCGAGGATGCGCGCGCCGTGCTTGCGCGCGTTCTGCAGCACGTAGACGAGCGCGTTGCGCACCTCGCGCGGCGTCTTCAAGGCACGCGCGTGGTGGCGGTCGCCGACGACGCGGCCCGTTCGTTCCCACGCGCGATTCAGCGCCTTCGCGACGCGCACGAGCAGCCCTTTCATGCCGCGCGCCAGCGCGATCTCGTCCTGCGCCTCGGCGACGAAGTGCAGATGGTTCGATTGGATCGAGTACTCGATGAGCCGGAACCCGAATCGGTCCGCGCCCGCGGCGAACGTCTCGCGCAAGAGCGCGAGCGTGCGTTCGCGCCGCAGGTTGGGCAGTCCTGCGAGGAGCCTCGTCGTGACGAAAACCGGCGTGTGCCGCGTCACACGCGCTCGCGCGTCGTGCGGGACGAGCGCGCGCTCGCCCGTCGGTCTGCGACCCGCGCCGGGTCGCGCGCCGCCGCGCCGGAACAAGTCGAGCTGGCGAACGGATTGCAACTGCGACTGCATGCGTGACTGCGACTGCATGCGTGACTGCGACTGCATGCGTGACTGCGACTGCATGCGTGA